>NZ_JBFBDP010000051.1:0-53448 GCF_040701585.1 Streptomyces sp. NPDC093801
GACGCCTTCCCCCAGTGGCTCCACACCTACAATCACCACCGCGGACACACCGCGCTCGCAGGCAAACCACCCGCCAGCCGCGTCCCCAACCTCACTGGGCAATACACCTAGCCGGCGCCGCGGGCCAGGATCAGCAGGACGTCGCCCGCCGCGACCGCGATCACCCCCAGGAACGGGATCCGGCCCGGGGCCCCGCCCGTGGCCAGGAGCAGTACCCCGGTCAGGGCGAGGAGGGTCCAGCCGTACGGGGTGACGGGACCCGGCGGGCCCAGCAGCAGCAGGGCCGCGGAGCCGAGGACGAGCAGGGCTGCCACCGCGGCGGAGGTGCGGGCGCCGAGCCGCTGCGGCAGCCCGCGCACCCCGGCGGCGAGGTCGTCGGCGATGTCGGGCAGCACGTTGGCGAAGTGGGCGCCCGCGCCGAGCAGGGCGGCGGCGCCGGTCAGCCAGAGCGGCGGCCGGGGCGCGCCGGGCAGGCCGAGCGTGACGAAGGCCGGGAGCAGGCCGAAGGCGAGGGCGTACGGGAGCCAGGAGGCGGCCGTGCCCTTGAGCCGCAGGTTGTAGGCCCAGGCGGCGGCGACCCCGACCAGGTGCGCGGCCCCGGCGGCCGGGCCCGCGGCCAGCGACAGCGGTACGCACAGGGCCAGCGCCGCGAGCGCGGCGGCGGTGACGGCGCCGGCCGGTACGCCGCCCGTGGCGAGGGGTTTGTCGCGGCGTCCGGCCGCCCGGTCGCGCCGCAGGTCGACGCGGTCGTTGCACCAGCCGACCGAGAGCTGGCCGGCCGCCACGGCGCCCGCCGTGAGGGCGGTTCCGGCGGGCCCCCTTCCGGCGGCGGCGGCGAGCGCCGCTGCGAAGAGGGTGACGGCGGCGGCCGGGAGCGGGTGGCAGGCCCGCAGCAGTCCGGCCACCGGGACGGTCGGCGCGGACAGGACGGGTGAGGGGGCGGGCACGACGTCACGCTACGCCGTGACGGCACGTTAATTTCATACCTTCGCGCGCTTAGCCCGAGTATGGGCGCTTCTTCCCTATGTTGGGCCAATGACCCGTGTCCTTGCGGTGAGCAGCGTGTTCCCGCCCCACCTGTACCCGCAGGCCCAGATCACGGAGGCGCTGGTCCGCTGTCTGCCGCCCGGCGCCGACGCGGCCCTGCTGCGCCGGGTGCACGCCTCGGTACGGGTCGGCTCCCGCCATCTCGCGCTGCCGCTGGAGCACTACGGGCCGGACCGCGACTTCGGCACCACCAACGCCCTGTTCCTCCGCACGGCCCTGGAACTGGGCGCCGAGGCGGTCGGACGCGCCCTCGCCGGGGCCGGCCTGGCGGCCGCGGACATCGCCCTGGTGGTGTCGACGACCGTCACCGGGCTCGCCACCCCCTCCCTGGAGGCCCGGATCGCCTCCCGGACCGGGCTGCGGCCGGGCGTGCGGCGCGTGCCCCTGTTCGGACTGGGCTGCGCGGCGGGCGCCGCCGGGCTGGGGATGCTGCACGAACAGCTGGCCGGCCGGCCGGCGCAGGCGGCGCTGCTGCTGTCCACGGAGCTCTGCTCGCTGACGCTCCAGCCCCACGACACCTCGATGGCGAACCTCGTGGCGGGCGCCCTCTTCGGCGACGGGGCCGGGGCCCTGGTCGCGGTGGGGCCGGAGCACCCCCTCCACGACGGCCCCGGCGGGCCGTCGGTGGTGGACGCGCGCAGCCGGCTGTACCCGGGCACCGAGCACCTCCTCGGATGGGACATCGGCCACTGGGGCCTGCGCATGGTGCTGGGCCGGGAGCTGCCCGAACTGGTCGGCCTGCACGTGGTGGAGGAGGTCGAGTCCTTCCTGGCCGGGCACGACCTCAAGCCCGCCGACGTCGACGTCTGGATCTGCCACCCGGGCGGCCCGAAGATCCTCGACGTGCTGGCCGGCTCCCTGGGGCTGTCCGGGCAGGCCCTCGCGGCGAGCCGCGATTCGCTCGCGGCCGTCGGGAACCTCTCCTCCGCGTCCGTCCTGCACGTCCTCGGCGCCGTCCAGGCCGCCGGGCCGCCCGCGCCCGGATCGGTCGGGCTGATGCTCGCCTTCGGTCCGGGTTTCGCCTCCGAACTCGTCCTGCTGCGCTGGTGAGGTCCCCATGCCGCTGATCCCGTCGATCCCGTCGACCCCGCTGACCTGGTACGTCCTGCTCCTCCTGCTGGTGGCCGCCGAGCGGCTGGCCGAGCTGGCCACGGCCCGGCGCAACGCCGCCTGGAGCCTGGCGCGCGGCGGCCGCGAGTACGGCCGCAGCCACTATCCGGTCATCGTCGCCCTGCACGCCGCACTCCTTCTGGGCTGCGCGGCGGAGGCCGTGCACCGGCCCTTCCTGCCCGCGCTCGGCTGGCCGGCGCTCGCCGTCGTGGCGGCGGCGCAGGGGCTGCGGTGGTGGTGCGTCCTGTCCCTCGGGCCGCGCTGGAACACCCGGGTCATCGTGGTGCCCGGGCTGCCGTTGGTGGCCGCGGGCCCCTACCGGCTGCTGCGCCACCCCAACTACGCGGCGGTGGTGCTGGAGGGGCTGGCACTGCCGCTGGTGCACACGGCGTGGGTGACCGCGCTCGGCTTCACCCTGCTCAACGCCGTACTGCTGCGGGTGCGGATCCGCTGCGAGAACAGCGCGCTCACCTACGCCCGTACGGCCGATCCGCTGCTGGGCCTGGTGCGGTGATCGACCTGCTCGTGGCGGGCGGCGGGCCGGCGGGGCTGGCGACCGCGATCCACGGGGCGCTGGCCGGGCTGGAGGTGGTGGTCCTGGAGCCGCGCCCGACGCCGATCGACAAGGCCTGCGGGGAGGGGCTGATGCCGGGTGCCGTCCGCCGGTTCGAGGAGCTGGGCGTGGCGGTGCCGGGCCGCGCGTTCCACGGCATCCGCTACGTGGACGGGGACACCGGGCTGCGCGCGGAGGGGCTCTTCCGCTCCGGCCCCGGGCGCGGGTGCCCCCGTACGGACCTCCAGGCGGCCCTCGCCGACCGCGCGGAGCGGCTCGGCGTACGGGTGCTGGCACGGCGCGTCGGGGAGGTCCGCCAGGACGGGCGGCGGGTGTGCGCGGCCGGGCTGACGGCCCGGTACCTGGTGGCGGCGGACGGACTGCACTCGCCGGTGCGGCGCGGTCTGGGCCTGGCGGTGCCGGCCGCGCCGGGGCGGCCGGCCCGGTACGGGCTGCGCCGCCACTACGCGGTGGCCCCGTGGAGCGAGCTGGTGGAGGTGCACTGGGCGCGCGGCGCGGAGGCGTACGTGACCCCGCTGGCCCCGGACCGGATCGGGGTGGCGGTGCTGACGTCGGAGCAGGCGCCGTTCGACGTGCAGCTGGCCCGGTTCCCGCTGCTGGCGGCCCGGCTGCCGGCGCCGCCCGGCCGGGGCGCGGGGGTGCGCGGCGCGGGGCCGCTGCGGCAGCGGGCGCGGACCCGGGTGGCGGGGCGGGTGCTGTTCGTGGGGGACGCGGCGGGGTACGTGGACGCGCTGACCGGGGAGGGGCTGACGCTGGCGGTCTCGGCGGCGGGGGAACTCGTCCGGTGCGTGCGCGCGGGCCGGCCGCAGGAGTACGAGCGGGCCTGGCGGGAGCTGTCGCGCGGCTACCGCGCCCTGACCTCGTCCCTGCTGTGGGCCCGGCGGCGTACGCCGCTGGCGGGCCGGATCGTCCCGCTGGCGGCCCGGATGCCGCGGGTGTTCACGGGGGCGGTGAACCTGCTGGCGCGGTGAGGCCCCCGGCCGCGCGTGCGGCCGGGGGCCCCTCGTGCGGGGTCAGGCCCCTTCGCCGGTCCGGCGGTCCGGCGGACGGTGGGTCAGCGCGAGGCCGGCCAGGACCGCCGAGACCCCGGCGCCGAGCACCACCGCGACCCAGGCCCACGGGTAGGGCGCGCCGAGCGTGGCGTCGAGGGGGTCGAAGTACGCGACCCCGCCCACGATGTGCAGCGCGACCACGGCCAGGGCGGCCACGGCCGCGCCCCGCCACACCGCCGGCGTGTCCCGGACGGCCAGCAGGACGCCGAGCGGCAGGCAGACCAGGGCCACCGCCAGCGGCGCCAGCCGGGCGGGGCCGGGCGGTTCCGCGAGGTTCCCCGGCAGGTGCAGCACGCCGCAGAACAGCAGGGCGGCGGCCGTCGGCCAGCGCAGGACGTGGCCCAGTACGCCCCCGCGCCGGGCCGCGCGTTCCGCTATGGCGTCGGCCGCGGCGGGGAGGGGGACGGGGACCGCGGCGCGGACCGGGGCGGGCCGGGGCGCGGGTTCGGGCGGCGGGGCGGTTCCGGCAGGGGGCCGGTCGGACCGGCCCCGCCACCCGGGCGTGGCCGCCGGGCCGGTCGAAGGGCCGCCGCGGGGGGCGGCGCCGGGGGCTTCGGGGCCGAGGATGGCGGCCAGCAGGGCCACGTCCTCGATGGGCCGGCCGACGGCCGCCGCACGCAGGGTGATGTCGGCCTCGGCCTCCTCCTCGGGGTGCTCGCCGAGCAGGGCGACCATGCGGCGGACCTCGTCCACGGGCCGGGAGACGGCGGCCGCGCGGAGGGCGTCGTGCCCGGGGTCGGCGAGCCGGCCGGAGTCCTTCAGCAGGCCCACCAGCGCGGTGACCTCCTCGACGGGCCGACAGGTGGCGGCCGTCTCCAGCAGCGTACGCAGGGGCTCGGGGTGGGCTGCGGGGCCGGTCCCGGCGGCCGCGGGGAGCACCTGCGGCACCGGGCCGGTGTCGGGCCGGTTCACCGAGGCCGCCGCGAGGGGCGGAAGACCGCCGGGGACGGCAACACCGGATCCGGGCCCGTCCACCGGGCCCTCGGGGAAGGGGCGGAGGCCGGCCGGCGCCACCGGGCCGGTGCCGGGCCGGCCCGCGGAGGCCGCCGCGAGGGGCGGGAGGCCGCCGGGCAACGCGGCCCCGGCATCGGGCCGGTTCACAGGGGTGTCGGGGAAGGACGGGAAACCGGCCGGCAGACGGCCGGAATCGGGGGCGCTCGCCGAAGCCGCCGCGGAGGGCGGGAGGCCTTCGGGGAAGGCGGCGCCGGGTCCGGGGCGGTTCACCGGGGCGCCGGGGAGGGGCTGGAGGTCGGCGGGGGGTGCGGAGGGGGGCTGGGGTGTCGGAGGTTCGGGGAGGGGGCCGTCGGTCGGTTCCGGGGTGGGGATGGGCAGGCCGTCGCGGTCGCCGTGGTCCGTCGCCGCGAGGGTGCTGGGGTCATTCATGGAAAGCTCCGTCTCGCCGACGCACGGGTCTACACATCGCACGCCGGTCATCGTGCGTCATGGGAAGCGCACGCTTGGTCACATTCAGCGGCAGGGGTGCTGACTGCGCCATTCGGGGCGGGCAAACGGGGGGCTCCCCCGGCGTGTCCGGGGCGCCGGCCCCGACACGCCGCGCCCCGGAGGACCCGCGCGGCGGCGGGCGGGCGCGGGGGCCGGGGACCCCCGCGCGCCGCGGGACCCGGTCGGGGGGCACGGCCTCCCGACCGGGTCCCGTGGAGGGTTACAGCCGGACGTCCCAGCTCGCGGTGGAGGACAGGGTGCGTGCGATCGCGGGGTCGCGGACGGCGGGGGTGGCGTCCTCCGCGGTCACCGACAGGCGGTGGGTGCGCAGGTCCAGCAGCCACAGCTCGGCCACCCGCACCTCGGTCCGGCCCGCGAACCGCTTGAGCTCGCGGCCGTCGAGGTACCAGCGGACCGTGGGCTGGCGCCCGTCGGGCGTGGCCAGGTGCGGGACGGCCGCCTTGGCGGTGTGCCGCAGCCGCAGGACCCGGTCGGTGGGGGTGAGCGGGGTGACGAGGCTCGCGTGCCGCCGGAAGCCGGCGATCATCGCCTCCACTCCGGGGAGGTTGAAGGGCTTGCCCAGCACCCGCATGATCGAGCCGTCGGTGGGCCGGTTGAGGCCGGTCACGTAGTAGCCGCCGCCCTCGTAGGCACCGACGGTGCCCCCGTCGGGCGAGGTCTCGCCGAGCCAGCGGTACCACTTGGCCCGCTGGGCGGCCATCGCGCCGGCGTCGAGGGTGGAGGCGTTGGCGTCGGCGGGTTCCGGGCCGGTGTACTTCTCGTAGTCGGGGACGCCCGGGTAGAAGTACTCGTCCGCGAGTTTGCCGAGGGAGTGGCCGGTCTCGTGGATGGCCACCTGGCCGGACTTGGGGTGGCCGGCGGAGGCGGTGGAGATGCCCTCGTAGCCGAGGGTGGGACTGGGCTCGTTGTAGCCGGCGCCGCCGTACTTGGCGCTGTTGGCGAGGACGACGACCAGGTCGGCGGCGGGGGCCTTGGCCACGTAGGCGTCCACCTTGGGCTGGTCCACGCAGAGCAGCCGCTCGATGGACCCGCACCAGAAGTACGAGCCGAGGGCGGTGTCGCGGACGGTGTCCGGGCCGGGGTCGCCGGAGACCCCGGACTGGGCGGACACGGCGTCCACCGTCCACACGTTGAAGAGGTCGCGGTAGGTCGTGTAGGGCTCGACGGCGGTGATCTCGGCCCACTTCGCGCGGACGTCGGCGTGGTAGCGGTCCAGTTCGGCGGCGGTGTAGCCGTCGCCGACGAAGACCACGTCGAGCCGGTCCGCGGTGGGTCCGTTGTCGACCGTCTTGGCGACCTGCCCGTCGGCGGCCCGGGCGGACTCGGAGAGGCGGGGCGCGGCCTTCGCCCGTCCGGCGGCGGGTACCCGGGTACGGCCGGATCCGGCTTCGCCGCCGTGTTCCGGCCCGGGTATCTCGACCTCGACGCCCGGGCGCGCGGCCGGGCCGGCCGGCGGCGCCGCTCCGGCGGGCACGGCCGACGCGGCCAGGAGCGCGGCGCTCGCGCAGGCGGCCGCGAGCGCCGCGCGCAGGGACGATCGGACGGTTCTCTTCATGAAGTCCTCCGCCGGGGCAGGGAGTTGAGGGGGGTTAAGTGAACGGTTAACTCGACTGAACCGGCTGCTTAAACTAGGGGGCGCCCGAGGGCGTGCGCAATGGCTGACTCCCGTCGGATACTCGGGAGTTGAGGAAACCTCGCGGACAGCAGGGGGAGTTCATGGACGAACCGGCCGAGATCGGACGCCGGGTGCAGCGGCTTCGGACCGAAAGGGGCCTGACCCAGAGGCAGTTGGCCGAGCCCGCGTACACCCCCGCATACGTGTCCACCCTGGAGGCGGGCAAGGTGCGCCCCTCGGAGACCGCGCTGCGGTTCCTCGCTGGCCGGCTCGGCACCTCGTACGAGGAACTGGCCACCGGGCGCCCCGCCTCCCTGGCCACGGAACTGCGGCTGGCCCTGACCGACGCCCAGCGGACCCTCGCCACCGGCTCGGCGCGGGAGGCGGCCGGGCCCTTCCGGCGTCTGCTGGAGGAGGCGGAGCGGCTCGGGCTGCCGGACGAGCGGGCGGAGGCCCTGCTGGGGCTCGGCGACTGCGCGCTGGAGGCGGGCGAGCTGACGGAGGCGGCCGGGCACTTCGAAGCGGCCGAGCTCCTGCTGGCCGGCCAGCCGCTCCCCCGCCGGGCCCGGCCGATCCGCGGCCGGGCCGTCGCGCACCTGCTGGCCGGGGAGCTGCGGTACGCCTGCTACCTGCTGGAGTCGGCCATCGACGGCCTCAACACGGGCGGGATGGCCGACCCGGAGGCGCTGGTCCTGCTGTACTCGGCGGTGATCGGCCCGTACATCGACATGGGCGCGCACGCACGCGCGGCCCACGCGGCGGAGCTGGCACTGGCGCTCGCCCCGCAGGTCGGGGACCCGGCGCTGGTGGCGGGGATGCACCGGCAGGTGGCCCGCACGTTCCTCGCGGAGGGCCGGGTGGCGGACGCCGACGCCTCACTGGCGAAGGCGCAGGCCGTCTACCGGCAGCTGCGGTTGCGCACCGACCTGGCGCACTGCCACTGGATGCGCGGCTACGTCCAGGCGCAGCACGGGGAACTGGCGGCGGCGGAACGGGAGCTGCGGATCGCCCGGGAGATGCTCACGGCCCGGCGGGCCGCCCTCTACACCGCGCAGGTGGAGGTGGAGCTGGCGGACGTGCTGCGGCGCCTGGGCCGGTACGACGAGGCCGCCGAGCTGGTGTCGGGGCTGCTGGCCGAGGGGTCGGACCCGGGCGCGGTGCACGCGGGCGGGGCGCACCGGCTGCTGGGGCTGATCGCCGAGGAGCGGGGGCAGACCGAGGCGGCCGAGGAGCACTACGTGCGGGCGCTGGCGCTGCTGGAGCCCAGCGGGGCGGGCGGTGACCTGGCGGACCTGTGCCGGCTGCTGGGCGACCTGTTGCGGCGGGCCGGGCGTACGGAGGCCGCGCTGGACGCGTACCGCACGGGGCTGGGCCACCGCGCGGCCCCCGGCACCACCACCCTGGGCCCGGCCCCGGCGGCCCCGGCGTTCCGCTGAACCGGACCGCCGCGCTGCGCCGGGCCGGACCGCCGCGCGGAGCCGTCTCCCCGCCCCGCCCGTCACCGGCTCCCCCGGGGCACCCCCCGGGCCTCGGACTCCCCCGGCTTCGGCCGGGGGAGGAACGGGGAAGCGGCGGGGTGCGGAGACGGTTCCGCGCAGCGGGGTCCGGCCGGGGACGGGCGGCTACGGTTCGCCCGGGGTGCGGCCGGGGACGGGGGCTACGGTTCGCCCGGGGTGCGGGCGCGGGCGCCCTCCCGGGTGCGGCCCGAGGCGGGGGCGCGCTGCGGGTGGCGCCGGAGGTACTCGTCCTCCAGCTCCTTCAGCCGCTGCGTGTGCGTGGCCAGCGCGTCGTCCGAACCGTGGAGCAGGGTCTCGTGGCGGGTGCGGTGGATGGTCTCCAGTTCCCGCAGCAGCCGGCCGTCCTCGAGATCGCGCGGCGCCGCTCCGCCGGAGCGCTCTGCCATGGCAACCACCTCCACGTCCTACGGTAGACGCGTCGCGGCGGTTCAGCCGTCCGGCCCGGAGCGCACCTCCGGCGGGGGTTCCGGCGGCGGCAGGGGCGGGGCCGCGGCCGCGTGGGCGCGCAGGGCGCAGCGCACCGACCAGGTCACCGAGACCAGCGGCACCGCCACCACCGCGCCGACCACCCCGGCGGCGATGGCCCCCGCGACCACCGAGACGGCCACGACCAGCGGGTGCAGCGCCACCGCCCAGCTCATCACCAGCGGATGCAGCAGATGGCCCTCGATCTGGCCGATCACGACGATGAGGGCGAGCACGACGGCCGCGATGAACGGCCCCTTCGACGCCAGCGCGACCACCGTGGCGATCGCGAGCGCGACCGGGGAGCCGATCAGGGGGATGAAGGCGGCGAAGAACTCCAGCAGGGCCAGCGGGAGGGCCAGCGGGACCCCGAGGAAGTAGAGCGCCACCCCGACCAGGATCGCGTTGGTCGCCGCGACCAGGAGGATCCCGTGCGTGTAGCCGGTGAACGTGCGCCACGCCGCGCGCCCGGCGAGGCCCACCCGCTCGCGCGCCGCCTCGGGCAGCTGGGCGCAGAACCAGGCCCACTGCCGGTCACCGCCGTGCAGGAAGAAGACGGAGGAGAACACGGCGAGGGCCAGGACGGTGAGCCACTGCACCACCTGCCCGGCGCCGCTGACAGCCGTGTTCAGCAGGGTCGAGCGGTGGGAGGACACGTACTCCCCGAGCCGGGCCTGGAGGTCGGAGAGGGCCTCCGACCCCAGGCGGAACGGCGGGCGCTCCAGCCATTCCTGAATGCTGACGAGGCCCTCGCGGAACTCCCTCACGAGGCGGGCGCTCTCCCCCGCCACCGCCTCGCCGACGAGTGCGAGCACGCCCATCAACAGGACCGCGCTGCCGATGAGGCTGACGGCCACCGCCATCGAGCGGGGCACCAGCCGGGCCAGCCGGCGGGACAGCGGCGACAGCAGCGCGGTGACGACCAGGCCCAGGAACAGCGCCACGCCGATCTCGTGGAAGCGGCCCAGGACGGCGAAGACCGCGTAGACGGCACCCCCGACGACCAGAAGGCGCCAGGCGTAGGACGCCGCCGTGCGCAGGAACGGGGAGACCGGGGGCATGACCCATGGGTGCCACCGGGGGCGGCCGCTGCCACGCGCCGGGTCCCGTTTTGACCCGTCCGGGGCGAAAATCCGTTGCCGGGGCGCACGCCCTGCCCGCACGATGGCCCGTTGTGAGTAGCTCCCGTCTGTCCTCCGTACTGCCCGACCTCTCCCCCTGGCGTTCCAGCCGCGACTTCCGGCTCCTCTTCTTCCAGGGCACGGTCACCTTCTTCGGCTCGTTCATGGCGATGATCGCCCTGCCGCTCCAGATCAAGCACCTGACGGGCTCGCCGCTCGCGGTCGGTGCGATGGGTGCGGTCGAGCTCGTTCCGCTGGTGGTGTGCGGGCTGTACGGGGGCGCGCTGGCGGACGCGGTCGACCGGCGGCGGCTGATCCTGCTGACCGAGGCCGGGCTCGGGGTGCTGGCGCTGGTGCTGCTGGTCAACGCGCTGCTGCCGGACCCGCTGCTGTGGCCGCTGTACGTGGTGGCGGCGGGGGTGTCGGCGCTCAGCGGGCTCCAGCGGCCGGCCCTGGACTCGCTGATGGCGCGGATCGTGCCGCACGACCAGCTGACCGCCGCCGCCGCGCTGAACGCGCTGCGCTACCAGTTCGGGGCGATCGCCGGGCCGGCGCTGGCCGGGGTGGTCGTCGCGTACTTCGGGTACGCGCCGGCGTACGGGGTGACCGTCGTGGGCTTCGCCGTCTCGGTGGTCCTGTGCGCGCGGCTGCGGCCGGCGCCTCCGGCCGGCGGCGGGCAGCGGCCCTCGCTGCGCGCGATGGCCGAGGGCGCGCGGTACGCGTGGAGCCGGCCGGTGCTGCTGGGGACGTACGCCGTGGACCTGGCGGCGATGTTCTTCGCGTTCCCCAACACGATCTTCCCCTTCCTCGCGGACGAGCTCGACGCCGAGTGGGCGCTGGGCCTGATGTACGCGGCGGGTGCGGTGGGATCGCTGGTGCTGGGTCTGACCAGCGGCTGGGTGTCGCGGGTGCGCAGGCACGGGCTGTTGGTGGTGTTCGGGGCGGCCGCGTGGGGTCTGGCGATCGCCGCGGCGGGCTGGTTCTCGAACATCTGGCCGGTGCTGGTGTGCCTGGCGGCGGCGGGCGCGGGCGACATGCTGAGCGCCCTGGGCCGCTCCACCATCTGGAACCAGACGATCCCGGAGGAGCTGCGGGGGCGGCTGGCGGGCATCGAGGTGCTCTCGTACAGCGTCGGGCCCCAGCTCGGACAGGTCCGGGCGGGCACGATGGCGGGCTGGACCGGGACCCGGCCGGCCTTCTGGAGCGGGGGCCTGGCCTGTGTGGCGTCGGTGGCGCTGCTGGCCGCGGTGCTGCCGAAGCTGATCTCGTACGACGCGGACACCGACGAGGACGCGCTGCGCCGCCGGGCCGCCCGGGAGGAGTCCGCCGCGCAGGCGGATCCGGCGGGCGCGGCGGCCTGATCCGGCGTCCGGTCCGGCGGTCTGATCCGGCGTCCGGTCCGGGCGCCCGAACGGCGGTCCCCGCGGTGCGGGGGCGGGCCGGCGCCGGGAGGGTGACGGCATGGGCGACTGGTGGTACCGCAACATCGTGGAGCCGGGGAAGCTGCCCCTGCTCCTCGCGCTGGCCTCGTTCGTCGTCACCTTCGCGGCGACCCGGGTGGTCACCCGGATGATCCGCGCCGGGAGGGGCCCCTTCCGCAACGTCACTCCGGGCGGGCTGCACGTGCACCACTGCGTGCCCGGGGTGGTCCTGATGACCGTGGGCGGCTTCACCTCGATCGCGGGCGGCCGGGAGGGGTGGGGCGCCGGGCTGGCGGCCGTGCTGTTCGGAATGGGCACCGGCCTGGTGCTGGACGAGTTCGCGCTGATCCTGCACCTGAGCGACGTCTACTGGAGCAGGGAGGGAACGCTCAGCGTGGAGGTCGTCCTGCTGACCACGGCCCTGGCGGGGCTGCTGCTGTGCGGGTTCCTGCCGCTCGGGGTGGACGGCCTGACCGACGACCAGACGGAGAACCGGTGGTTCCTGATGGGCACGGTGGTGCTCAACCTGCTGCTGGCGGTCGTCGCCCTGTTCAAGGGGAAGCCCCGGATGGCCGTCCTCGGGGCCGTGGTCCCGCTGATCGCCCTGGTCGGGGCGGTGCGCCTGGCCCGGCCGGTGTCCCCGTGGGCGCGCCGGTTCTACACCCGCCGGCCCCGGACCCGGGCGCGGACCATCCGGCGGGCCTACCGGCACGACCGGCGCTGGAGCGGGCTCCGGCGCCGGATCGGCTACATGATCGGCGGTGCGCCCAGCCGGTGAGGCCCGCCCGGCCGCCGGGAAGGCGCTCAGGCGGAGGCGGGGGCCTCGTCGAGCTCCCAGGCGTGGCGCTTGAACTCCTTGCGGAAGTCGGCGTGGTCCTCCCACTGCCGGGCGATGCCGCGCAGCACGTCCCAGTGGTGCTCGACCGACTGGTCGATGACCTTGCGCACGAGCGGCTCGGCCGTCTCGCGCGTCGCGATGAGCCCCTTGACCGCGGAGGCCTCCAGCACGCTGTTGCGCAGCGCGCGCAGGGCCCGGGAGGTGTCGTCCATGGCGAAGCCGCGCTCACTTCCGGTCTCCGCGTCGAACAGCGGGGCCAGCCGCGCCTCGATGAACGCGGTGATCCGCTCGAAGTGCTGCACGTCCATCAGGGTTCTCCCGTTCCCGCCGGTCCGGCGCGGGGCGCGGCACGGCTCGTCTCTTCGAAGCTGCTCGGGGGTGAGCTCGGGTGCAGGATACGAGGTCACGGGCGCCCGGGGTGACGCCGGGCGGCCCGGGGCCGCCCGGCTCAACGGCGCAGCGGGTCCGGTGCGGTGACGGCGAGGAGGGGCGGGGCCGGGGAGCCGTGGCGGTGCCCGCAGGGCTCGAAGACCAGGAGCACGGGCTCACCGGGCCGCTGGCGCCAGGAGATCCGCCGCGGCGGGGTGGCGCAGCGGGGGCAGTCGGGCAGCGGGCCCGGCTCGGTCCGGCACTCGGGGGCGGCCGTCAGCAGCGGCGGCACGGCGTGCGGGTCAGGCATGGGGGCTCCCTGGTCCGGAGGTTGCGCTCCTGGCACTGTGCCATGGGGGGTGCCTCCTGCGCACGGGTGAACCGGCCCGCGTTCCGGCAGGTCAGCGCCGTATCTGCGGGTGAAATCCGGCCGTCTGCGGGCACTTGGTGATCAAGTGGTCCTCCGTTCGGCCTCGACCAGCCCCGATTCGTAGGCGGCGATCACCGCCTGCGCCCGGTCCCGCACCCCCAGCTTGGCGAAGACGCCGGTGATGTGGTTCTTGACGGTGGAGACGCTGATGTCCAGTTCCGCGGCGATCTCGGTGTTGTCGAGGCCGCGGGCGAGCAGCCGCCAGATCTCCAGCTCGCGGGGGGTGAGTCCGGCGGGGTCCGCCGGGGCGGGCCGCGGCTCGCGGGCCGCGGCCCGTACGTAGGTGGAGATCAGCCGGGTCAGCAGCCTGGGGGCGACGGCGGCCTCTCCGGTGTGGACGGTGCGGACGGCGGCGATCAGCTCCTCGGGGGAGACGTCCTTGGGCAGGAACCCGTAGGCGCCGGCGCGCAGGGCGGCGACCACGTACTCGTCCATGTCGAAGGTGCTCAGGGCCAGGACCCGGGATCCGGGGTGGGTGCGGGCCAGTTCCCCGGTGGCGCGGACGCCGTCGAGGACGGGCATGCGGATGTCCATCACCACCACGTCGGGGTGCATCCGCCCGGCGAGCGCGACCGCCTCGGCGCCGTCCCCGGCCTCGCCGACGACCTCGACGTCCGGGTGGGGCGCCAGGATCAGGCTCAGGCCGCGCCGCACCAGCGGCTGGTCGTCGGCTATCAGTACGCGGATCATCGGCGCTGTTCCTCTCCTCGTGCCCCGTCCGGGGCCCCGGCGGCGGCCGGGACCGGGAGGCGGGCCGCGACCCGGAAGCCGCCGTCCTCCCGGGGGGCGGCCTCCAGGGTGCCGCCGTGCAGGGCGACGCGTTCGCGCATGCCGATCAGACCGTACCCGCCGCGGGCCGGGTGCCGCGAAGCCGAGCGGCGCGGGGGCCCGTCGCCGGGGCCGTCGTCGCACACCTCGACGGCCACCTCCTGCGGACGGTACGTCAGCCGGACCCGGGCGCCCGCGTTCCCGGCGTGCTTGCGGGCGTTGGTCAGGGCCTCCTGCACGACCCGGAACACGGTCAGGCCGACGGTGGGCGGCAGCGGGCGGACCGTTCCGAGCACGGTGAACTCGGTGTCCATGCCGGCCAGCCGGGACTCGGCGACGATCCGCTCCAGGTCGGCGGTCCCGGGCTGCGGGGCGGGCGGGGCGGCCTCCGCCTCCTCCCCGGCCCGCAGCACGTCCAGGAGCTGGCGCATCTCGCCGAGGGCCATCCGGCCGGAGTCCTCCAGGACCACCAGGGCCTCCCGGGCCGCGCCGGGGTCGTGGGCGAGGTTGGCGCGGGCGCCGCCGGCCATCAGCTGCATGGTGGTGATGTGGTGGGCCACGATGTCGTGCAGCTCGCGGGCGATCCGGCGGCGTTCCTCGGCCACCGCGCGCTCGGCGAGCAGCAGGCGGTTGGCCTCGACCTCCCGCTGCCAGCGGTTGGCGACGAACGCGCCGCCCACGACCAGGCCGACGGCGAGCGCGTTGGCGAGGAGGTTCCAGCCGGAGGGCAGCAGGGAGCCCCCCAGGCCGACGGCGGCCAGGGGCACGGCGGCCACGCCCGCGGCGGCGACCACGGCGGGCCGGCAGCGGCGGGCCACGGTGAAGAGGGCGATGGTCATGGCGAGGCCGAAGTGCGGCGGGGCCGGGGTGGCGACGTTCACGACCAGGCCCAGGGCCAGCACGGCGCCGAGCACCGGGACCGGGTGGCGGCGCCGGAAGAGCAGGGCCAGCGCGGCGAGGACCAGGCCGAGGACGGCGGTGACCGTGAAGGGGGTCCCGTCCACCTGGGCGCTGAGGGAGAAGCCGGTGAGATCGGTGGCCGCCGCCCCCACGGCCACCAGTCCGTCGCCCCGCGTCCACTCCAGGCGCTCGGCGCGCGTGCCCATCGGTTCCCGCCTCCTCCGCGGGCCGCTCCCGCCCGGCCGGTCCGGGGCGGGTCGCGGCCGTCGCGCGGAACCCCATTCTGGCAAGAACCCCTGGTCCGGGCACCGGCCCCGGGTCGCGGCCCGGACCAGGACCAGGGTCCTGGTCCGGGCCCGGGGCCGGACCCCGGTCCCGGTGGGCGGATCCTCCCGTGCCCGGACGCGCGGGGCCCGGCCGGCTGATGGTCTGGAAGCCCGTCGGCGGTGCGCCGGCGGTGCACGTCGCAGAGACCGGAGGAGAGAAGTGATCCGCGCCCTGACGGGATGTTCGACGAGACACGCGTGGAAGGTGATCGCCGTCTGGGCGGTGGTGGGCATCGCGCTGGCGATCCTGGGCCAGGCCTTCGTGCACCGCGCGACCCAGTCCGGCAACGGCGGCTTCCTGCCGGCGGGCTACGATTCGGCCGCCGCGCTGCGGATCGCCGAGGAGGACTTCGGGATCCGGCCGGACGCCGACCCGCTGACCGTGCTCGTGGCCCGCGCGGACGGGGCGGCCCTGTCGGCCGCCGACGAGCGGCGGATCGGGGAGGTGGCCTCGCGGCTGGCCCGGCAGCGGGTGGTCATGCCCCGGTCGAAGGACGACCCGCCGCTGATGCAGGACCACTCCCAGGTGCCCCGCGTCGGCGCGGGGGCGACGGCCCCGGACCGGGCCTTCCGGCTGCTGCCCGTGGAACTGACGGGCAATCCGCAGGATCCCGGGGTGCAGGGCACCTACCGGGCCTTCCGCGAGCAGGCGCGCGGCGCCTTCCAGGAGGCGGGGCTGCGGACCGGGTTCACGGGCGGGCTGGCGACCACCGTGGACACCGTCGACGCCGAGGAGACCCGCACGATGGTCGTCGGCCTGGTGATGACCGGGCTGATCGTGCTGATCCACGTCCTGGTGTTCCGCAGTCTGGCGGCGGCCCTGCTGCCGCTGGTGACGGTGACGATCGTCGGCGGGGCGGCGTCGGGCGCGGTGGTCGGCGCGGCCCTGCTGACCGGGATCGACCTGGCCCCGTCCACGCCCGGGCTGATCAACGTGGTGCTGATCGGCATCGGCATCGACTACTTCCTCTTCCTGCTGTTCCGCTTCCGCGAGCAGTTGCGCGCCCATCCCGCGCAGTCGGGCCGCGAGGCGGCGGCCGAGGTGGCGGGCCGGGTCGGCACGGCGGTCACCTCGGCGGCGCTGACGATCGTCGCGGCGTTCGCCACGCTCGGGATCGCCTCCTTCGGCCAGTTCCGTGTCCTGGGCCCGGCCATCGCGGTGGCGGTGCTGGTGATGCTGCTGGGCAGCCTGACGCTGATGCCGGCGCTGCTGGCCGTGACGGGCCGCCGGATGTTCTGGCCCTCGCGCTCGCTGCGGCGGGCTCCGCGCCCGGGTGCGGCCGGGCGGCTGGGCGAGCGGATCGCCCGGCGGCCGGTGGCCCACGCCGTGGCCGCGGTGGTGGTCCTGGGCGCGCTGACGGCGGGGGCCGCAGGGGTGCGGATGGACTACGGGCAGGGCGGCGACGGCGGTGAGCGGACCGCGGCCGTGCGGACGGCGCAGGAGATCGCCCGGTCGATGCCGGCCGGGGCCTCGGATCCGGCGACCGTGTTCGTCCGGGCGCGGGACGGCGCCCCGATGACCGCCGAGCGGGTGGCGGGGCTGGCCGGGGCGCTCGCGCGGGTCCCCGGGGTGGGGCAGGTCGCCCCGACGGTGCTGAGCGAGGACCGCCGGGCGGCCCGCATCGACCTGGTGCTGGCGGCCGAGCCAGGCGGGCAGCGGGCCCGCGACCTGGTGTCCGGTCCGGTGCGCACGACCGTGCGGGCGCACGTGCCGGACGGGGCCGAGGCCCACGTCGGGGGCACCGCCGCGGTCTTCGCCGACATCGCGGTGGCGGTGGGCGAGGACCTGGAGGTGATCTTCCCGGTGGCGGCGGTGCTGATCGCGCTGATCCTGCTGGTGCTGCTGCGCAGCCTGCTCGCGCCGGTGGTGCTGATGGTGGCCGTGGGGCTCGGGTTCACGGCCACGCTGGGCGCGGCGACGCTGGTGTTCCAGCAGGCGCTGGGACGGCCCGGGGTGGACTTCACCCTGCCGCTGGTGCTGTTCCTGTTCGTGGTGGCCCTCGGCACCGACTACAACATCCTGATCGCCGACCGGATCCGGGAGGAGATGGAGCGCCCCGGCCCGGCGCGGGCCGCCGTGGGCCGGGCGGTGCGGCACACGGCGCCGGCGATCGCGGCGGCGGGCCTGGTGCTGGCCGCCTCCTTCGGAAGCCTGGCGGTCAGCCCGCAGCCGGGCCTCCAGCAGACCGGTTTCGCGACGGCGGTGGGCATCCTGCTGTCGGCGTTCGCCCTGTCGGTCGTCCTGGTCCCCGCCCTGGCGGCCCTGCTGGGCCGCTCCCTGTGGTGGCCGGTGCGCCCCCGCCCGAAGGAGGCGGCGCCCCCGGCGGAACGGCCCGAGCCCGGGCGGGTCCCGGTCGGCTGAGGCCCGGGGCCCGGGCGGCCGCCGGACGGTACGCCACCGGGTCGCCCGGCGCCGTACCCGGGTCGCCCGGCGCCGTACCCGGGTCGCCCGGCGCCGTACCGAAGGGCCGGCGCCGTACCGAAGGGCCGGCGCCGTACCGAAGGGCCGGCGCCGTACCGAAGGGCCGGCGCCGTACCGAAGGGCCCGGCGGCCGCCGGCGACCGGGCCCCTCGGTGGCGGGCCGCCGTCCGCGGGGCCTCAGCTGACGCGGAAGGCGATGGCCGCGGGCTCCCGGTGGAAGGTGACCCGGTCCCAGGCCGGGAAGGCGAGGTCGGTGACGGCGACCAGCCGGCCGGAGGCGTCGTGCACGGTGCGGCGGACCGACAGCCCGCAGGCGGGGGACACGGCGGCGGGGTGGCTGGTGCGGGTCATCGTGATGGTCTCGGCGGTGCGGCCCCGGGCCGCGGCCCGCTCCAGCCAGCGGTGCAGGGGCCGCAGGTCCTCCTCGCGGGCGGCGGCCAGCCGCTCCAGGTAGGCGGCGAGCTGCGGGGTACGCGCGACGGTGCGCGGGTCGAGGTGGGTCACGGTGTGCTGGAGGACGCGGCCGTCGGAACCGTACACGCGGTGGTGGTGGACCAGGGTGCGCTCCCCCGCGCCCGTGCCGAGCAGCGCCGCGAGCGCGGGCGGCACGGGGGCCAGGGCGAGGTGGGCCCGGGCGTGGGCCGCGGTGTGCGCGGGGCCGGGCGCGCCCGGCCGGCCGGCGGGCCGGGGCGGTCGCGGGGGCTCCGGGGGCGGAGCGGCCCGGGTGCCCCGGCGGCCGGTGACGACCAGTCCGTCGGCGCGCAGCTCCTGGAGGGCGGCGCGGACGGTCTGCCGGTTGACCGCGTAGCGGGCGGCGAGGGTGCGTTCGGAGGGCAGTCTGCCCCCGGCGGTCCGGGCGGCGTGGTCGAGTTCGTCCCGCAGCGCTGCGGCGATCCGCTGGTACTTGGGCACGGCGGGGCCGATGCCCCGCGAAGGGGAGGGCATGGCTTCTCCTCTGACGGGTGGTCAAGGATGGCGCGGTCTGCCCCACCAACCTAGCATTGGTCTATACCTTTCGATACGGGATCCCCGCCGACCAGCGCCACCTTGGCCGGATCCGGCTCCGCCGCCACCCCCGCGCCCTACCCCCGCAGCGGGTTCGGCAGCTCCAGGTAGCGCGCGTCCGCGCCGTCCGCGCGGGTCCAGCGCAGCAGCAGGTTCGTCTTGGCCGGAAGCGCGGGGGCGTCCAGGAGCCGCGCGACCTCGGGCAGACCGTGCTCGGCGTCGTAGCGCAGGAACTCCTCGCGGACCGCCGGCCACACCCGGCCGGCCAGCTCCGGACGGTGCTCGGCCAGGGCCCCGGCCACCTCCGCCAGGTGGTTGACGACCAGGCAGTACACGAGCCGTTCCCAGGCCGCCTCCCGCGGCATGTCCTGCGGGAGTTTGACCCCCTCCGCGTCGCGGAAGAGGGCCTGCACGGGCGTGCCCCGCCCGTCGACGGCCACCAGGCAGTTCTGGAGGTGTGCCTCCAGCACGATCCCGTGCCGCGCGAACAGGTCCAGCACCGGGGGCACGACCTGGCGCAGGTAGGCCCGCCACCACCCCCACGGGTCGGGCGCGGCCTCCAGCGGGCTGCCGGGGAAGCCCTCGGCGAGCGCCGCGCACAGCAGCGGCGTCGCCCCCGGGATCACCCGCCCGCGCAGGCCGTCGCGGACCAGGACGGCGAGTTCCTCGAAGGCGAAGGCGGCGGTGCGGTAGCCGCGGTCGCACAGCCAGACGGCCTCCGCGCCGGTCCGGCGGCGCAGGTCGGCGAAGCCCTCCTCGACGGCGGCGTCGGTGCGGCGCAGCTTGAGCAGGTCGTGGCGCCACAGCCGGCGCACGTCGTTGGTGATCCGCACGTCCAGGCTGAACTTCGCGAACAGGTCGGCGTCCGGGCCGGCCGCGTGCACGGTGCGGATCGAGGCGGTGGGCCACACCGGCAGCCGGGTCGGGCCGAGCCGCAGCAGGCGCCCGTCGGCGAGGGCCTCGCGCACCTCCCGCCGGCCGGCGACCAGGTCGAGCTGCCACGGGTGCGCGGGCAGCGCCCGGTAGCCGGCGGGCGGGCGGGGACCGTCGAGGATCCCGGCCAGCTCGTCGACCGCCGCGGCCGCGGCCGGGCCGCCCTCCTCCACCGCCTGGTCCTCGCGCAGCCCCAGCATCACGAGCGGGAAGCGCGCGTGCGCCTCGGGGGCGTACGGCAGCCAGCTCGCGGCGGGGCCGCCGCCGCGGGTCTTGGGCGCGGGGTGGTGCGGGTGGCCCATGAGCAGGGACTGCTCGGAGCGGACGTAGGGGTCCCCCGGCACCTCGGCGGCGGCCCGGGCGGCCAGCAGCGCGGCGACGGTGTCGCGGCTGTCGGCCATCTCCACCGGCAGCTCGTCGTTGGAGACCCCGGTGTGGCGGAGCAGTTCGTCGGAGGCGAGCTTGACGAGTTCGGCGTGGCTGAGCGGGTGCCAGCCGTCCGCGGTGCGCAGCTCGGGGTCCGCGGGCCGGCGGCCGCCGGCGACCCGCAGGAGCCGGCCGCTGCCGCGCAGCCGGTGGACGCGCGCGCCCTCGGCGTCGGCCACCTCCCGCAGCAGGCAGTTCAGGAGCGGGGCGGCGGCGTAGGCGTCGGCGGCGGCGTTGAGGTCCACTGGATCCATTCGGGGCTTCGGTGCTTCGGTGCTTCGGTGCTTCGATGCTCGGTGCTTCGGTGCGCCGGTGTCCGCGGGTGGGGCCACCGGCCGTGATCTTCAGTATCCGGGATGATGACTTGATCATCGGGTAGAGCCCTCCGTCAGCAGCCATCCGAAAGGAACGGGACCCTGGACCGCAGCACGCACGTTCCCCCGCCCGACCCCCGGCCCTCCCCGGCGGGCGCCGCCGAGGAGGCCGTCGCCGCCGCTCTGGCCGGCGTACGGCCCGGGCTCGGGTCCGCGTACGAGGCCGCGCTGGACGGCGCGCGCTCCGCCGTGCTGACCCGCCTCTGGCGGGCGCTGGCCTTCGAACCGCTGCCGTGGGTGGTGGGCCGGGAGCAGGGGCCGGACTCGCTCAGGCTGCTGCTGGCGGGCGGCGGACGCCTGGAGGGGCCGCGCCCCGACCCGTACGCGACGGAGGCCTACGTCACCGAGGTGCGGCTCGACGGGCGGCCGTACCGGCAGGCGGCCCGGCTGGTCGGGGCGCTGCGGGTGCCGCACGGCGCCGCCGGACCCCTGGGAGCCGCCTTCGCCTCCTTCGCCGCCGAGCTCGACGGCAGCACCGCCTCCCTCGCCCTGTCCCGTGCCGGGCAGCCGCCCGGGGGGCGGGCGCAGCCGCGCACCACCTGGGAGTGGGAGCAGCGGGTGGTCGACGGGCACCCGTACCACCCCAACTGCCGCTCCCGGCCCGGGTTCTCGGTCGCGGAGCAGCTGGCCTACGCGCCGGAGCACGGGCCGCTGGTGGAGCTCGGGCTGGTCCCCGTGCGGGCGCGGGAGTGCCTGGTCGCCGGGGACTGGCCGGAGCACCTGCGCGACGGGGACCGGATCCTGGTCCCGGTGCACCCGTGGCAGGCCGAGCACGTCCTCAAGGGCGAGGAGCTCCTGCCGGGGCCGGCCGCCCACCCCCTGATGGCGCTGCGCACGCTCGCCCCGGCGGCGGGCGGCCCCCATGTGAAGACGGCCCTGAGCACGCGGCTGACCTCCTCGGTGCGGGACATCTCCGCCTACTCCGTCGAGACGGCCGCCGTTGTCTCGGACTTCGCGCACGCGCTGGCCGAGCGCCTGGACGGCCGCCTGCACATCACCCGCACCCTGGGCGCGGCCACCGCCTACAGCCCGGACCTGGCGGCGGTGCTCCGCGAGCCCCCGGAGGCGTACGCGCGGGCCGGGGAGCGGGTCGTACCGGTGGCGGCGCTGGCGGGGACCGCTCTGGCCCGGTCGGCGGACTGGCAGGCGCGGTTCGCCCGGCTGGCGCTGTCGGTGTGCCTGCGGGTGCTGGACCTGGGGGTGGCGCTGGAGGCCCACGGGCAGAACCTCCTGGTGGTCCTGGCCGCCGACGGCACCCCGCTGCGGCTGGTCTACCGCGACCTGGCCGACATCCGGATCAGCCCGGCCCGGCTGGCCCGGCACGGGCTGCCGGTACCGCCGCTGTCGGGACGGCTGGTGACCGACGACGAGACGGTGCTGCGGCGCAAGATGTTCGGCTCCCTGGCCGCCGGGGCGCTCGCCGCGACGGCGGGCTCGCGGCGGGCCTTCGGGGCGGCCCTGGCGGCCGGGCTGGACGGGCTGGCGCCGACCGCCGACTCGGAAGCGCTGCGGGGGCCGCTGCCGGTGAAGGCGCTGACCCTGATGCGTCTGAGCCCGGGGGTGCCCGGGGACCAGTGGACGCGGCTGCCGAGTCCGCTGGCCGGGGGGTGAACGAGGGGGCGGGCACCGGTGATTCCGGCCGTCCGTCCCACTAATGTGCAGGAGCATGACAGCAACCTCGCGTCACCACGCCGTACGGGCGTCCCATGACCGCGACGCCGTCGGCCGCGCCCGGATGCTGCGGGACGACCCGGCGGTGCGGCCCCTGGACCGGGCGATGCTGGACGCCTTCGCCGCGTACGCGCGCGCCGGCGGCGGGGCGGTCGCCGACCTGGGCTGCGGTCCGGGCCGCACGACGGCGTACCTGGACCGGTGCGGCGTGCGGGCCTTCGGCGTCGACCTGTCCCCGGCGATGGTGGCGGCGGCCCGCCGCGCGTATCCGGGGCTGCGGTTCGAGGTCGGGCGGATGGCCGGGCTGGACGTGGCCGACGGGGCGCTGGGCGGTGTCCTGTCCTGGTACGGGACCGTCCGCACCCCGCCGACGGAACTCCCGGAACTCTTCGCCGAGTTCGCCCGGGTACTGGCACCCGGCGGCTACGCCCTGGTCGCGTTCGAGGCCGGAGAAGGGGAGGGGGCCGGGGACGGGCGCGCCCCCGCGCACCCGGTCGACCCCGACGTGTACACGACCCCGCCCGGGCTGATCGCGGGCCTGCTGGCGGGGGCGGGGCTCGCGGAGACGGCCCGCATGGTCCGGCAACCGGACGAAGGGGAGGCCGGCCCCCGGGGCTTCGTCCTGGTCCGCAGACCGCCGGGGTCCTGACCCGGCCGGAGACCCGCGGCGCGGGCACGGGCCCGGCCGCCCTCCCGGGCGGGCCGGCACACCCGCACGGACGGGCCGGCACACCCGCACGGGCGGGCCGGCACACCCGCACGGCGGCCCGCGGCCGCGGCGACCGCCCACGGGTCCGGGATCGGGACCCACCGGGCCGCGTGCGACGAGGGCCGGGCCGGCCCCGTGCCCGCGGCGCCGCCCGTCGGCACGCCGGTTCGGCGACCGGCCGCCGGCGTCCCGGACCCACCGGTGACCCGCCCTCCGGGGCCGGCCCCGGGCGGGGCCCCGACAGGCGGGGCTGACGCCACGACAGCCCTCCCGCCCGGGCCTGCGCCCCCGGGGACGGGGGTCTGACGTCACGACACCTTCGCGCGTCGGCGGCCGGGATTACGCCGCCCGGGGGACAACTCGGCTCCGGCGGGCCCGCCTTCGACTCGATCGGGGCGGGCGGTGGCAGGAAGGAAGTATGAATTTCCCACGCCGCCGGGTCCTCGCGGGCGCGGCCGCCGCCGTGCTCGGCGCCGCCGGGGCGGGCCCGTCGGCCTCCCCCGCGCCGGCCGCCGCCCGGGCGCGCGCCCCGCGGGCCGGCGCCGCGGCCGGGCCGGACTTCGGGGCGCTGGCCCGGTCGATGGACGGGCGGGTGGTCCTTCCGGGGGACCGCGACTACGCCGAGGCCCGGCAGTCGTTCCAGCCCCGCTACGACTCCGTCGCCCCCGGCGCCGTGGCCTATCCGCAGCACGCCGGCGACGTGGCCGTCTGCCTGGACTTCGCCCGGCGCTCGGCCGCCGCGGTGGTGCCGCGCGGTGGCGGACACGGCTACGCGGGGTGGTCCACGGTGGCCGGCGGACTCGTGGTCGACGTCGGGGCCATGGCCCGGGTGGCGGTCGAGGGGGACGAGGTGCGCGTCGGCGCGGGCGCCCGGCTGGCGGACGTGCACGCGGCCCTCGCCGGGCGCGGCCTGGGCGTCCCCGCCGGGCTGTGTCCCTCCGTCGGCATCGCGGGGCTCGCCCTCGGCGGCGGCCTGGGCCTCTCCTCCCGGGCCCACGGCACCACCTCCGACCGGCTCGCCGGCGCCCGGGTGGTCACCGCCGACGGGATGCTGCGCGAGGCCGGCCCGGACCGGGACCCGGAGCTTTTCTGGGCGCTGCGCGGCGGCGGTGGCGGGAACTTCGGGGTGGTCACCGAGTTCCGCCTGCGCACCCATCCGGTCGGCGACGCCGCCTTCGCCGAACTGCACTGGCCCGGCGCGGACTCGGCAGCGGTGGTGCGCGGCTGGCAGCGCTGGCTGGGTGCGCTGCCGGACCCGTTCTGGAGCCAGGCCGAGTTCACGGTGGAGGCCGGCTCGGCCGCCGCCCTGGCCGTCCGGGCGGTGTGCCTCGACGGGCGCGCGGAGCTGGAGCGGGAACTGGCCCGGCTGACGGGCCTGGTGGGGCGGGAGCCCCGGGACGACTGGATCTCCGTGCGCGGTTACGGGGACACCGTGCGGGCCATGGCGGGCTGCCCCGAAGGCGGCCCGGAGCTGTGCCGGCTGCCGGGGCGGCTGCCCGGCCGGGATCCGCGGGGCCGCCTGGGCCGGGACTCGTACGCGGCCCGATCCGACTTCTGGGGCGGGGCCGGGCTGCCGGACGCGGCGGTCGGCGCGGTCCTGGACGCCCTCGGGCGGTACGGGCGGGCGGTGCCCCCGGGCGGGCGGGGCGTGGTCCAGTTCGACGGGGTGTGCGGCGGGGCCGTGAACCGGGTGCCCGCCGGCGCCACCGCCTTCGTCCACCGCGACAGCGCCTTCCTGGCCCAGTACCTCGCGTACTGGCCGCCGTCGACGGACGCCGCGGGGGCGGCCCGGCACCAGGACTGGCTCGACGGGCTGTGGCGGGCCCTGCGCCCGTGGGCGGGCGGCCGGGCCTACCAGAACTACGCCGACCCGAAGCTGACCGGCTGGCGGGAGGCCTACTACGGGCCGAACCTCCCCCGCCTGGAGCGGGTCCGGCGCACCTACGACCCCGACCGGCTGCTGCGTTTCCCCCAGGCCGTCTAGGCCGTCACGAACAGGAACGAGACATGCTGCGAACGTTCACTCTGGCGGCGGCGACCGCCGCCCTGCTGCTGCCGGGCGCGCCGCTGCCCGGAGCCGGCTCCGGGAGCGCCGAGGCCTCGGCCGGACGCTGGACCGCGCGGGAGGCCGCCGCGTTCTGGACGCCGGCGCGGATGGCCTCGGCGGTCCCCGTACCCGACCCGCCGGCACCCGGCACGGCGGCTTCCGGCACGACGGCACCCGGCGCAACGGCCCCCGGCACGGCGACTTCTGGGGCGGCGACTTCTGGGGCGGCGGCGCCCGGCACGACGGCACCCGGCACGGCGACCCCCGGCGCGGCGGCTTCCGGCGCAACGCTCCCCGGTGCGACGGCGCCGGGCACAACGGCCCCCGGCACGGTGACTTCCGGCACAACGACCCCCGGTGCGGCGGCGCCCGGCACGGCGACAGCCGGCACGGCGACTTCCGGGACCACGGCTTCCGGGACCACGGCTTCCGGCTCAGCGGCGCCCGGCACCACGCCCCCCGGTGCGGCGACGACGGCGGCCGCACCCGCCGCGCCCTCCGCCCCGGAGGCAGCCGCCGCTTCCGCCGCCGCGGCAGCGGCGGCGCTGCCCGCGCCCGCACCGGCGGCGAGCACCCCGCCCGCCCCCGTGCCCCCCGCCCCGACACCCGCGCCCTCCCCGCTGCCGGCCCGGGTTCTCCCGACGGGCCCGGCCGGGGTGGGGCAGGACTTCGACGGCATCCCGGTCGTCGGCCGGATGTTCGTCATGAAGGGCGCCGGCGCCTATTTCTGCACCGCCAGCGTGGTCTCCTCCCCCGGCCGCAACATGGTGCTCAGCGCGGCGCACTGCCTGCTCGGCAGCGACACCCGCCAGATCGCCTTCGTCCCGCAGTACACGCGCGCCAACCCGCGCCCGTACGGCATGTTCCCGGTCCTGCGGGACGCGGCGGGCCGCTCGAAGATCTGGATCGCCTCCCGCTACCGCACCGAGGGCGCCGCCAAGGCCGCCACCCTCGACGTGGCCTTCGCCCAGGTCGGACCGGACACCGACGGCGAGGACGTCGAGGACGTGGTCGGCGGGAACCGGCTCGTCACCGGGGCCACCTTCAACCACCCCAAGGTCGTCCTCATCGGCCATCCGGCGCCGGCGCCGCGCCCCCGCGTGTGCGTCAACAAGACGACCAAGTTCACCAGCACCGACCCGGGCAGCCCCGGATCCTTCCTGCGCATCGACTGCACCGGCTACCCGGGCGGGACCAGCGGCGGCCCCTTCATCACCCGCTTCGACGAGGACACCGCGACCGGGGACGTGGTCGGGGTGATCGGCGGCTGGGAGACCGGCGGGCCCACGGCCGACACCTCGTACAGCGCCTACTTCGGCGCGGAGGTCAGGAAGCTGTACCAGTCGGCGGTCGCCGGGGTGCGGGCGGAGTGAGCACCCGCACCCACCGGGTCCGGCGCGGGTTGCCGACCGTCCGCGGGGTCGCCGGCACCCCGTCGGCGGTCAGCGCGTCGGCCGGGGGCAGCTCCAGCTGACGGCGCAGGTCGGCGAGGGCCGCGTGCACGGGCGCCAGGATGACCTCGGCCCGCGGGTGGATGTGCGCCAGGGCGTGCGCGGTGGTCTCGATCGCCTCGGCGGCGTCCTCGGCGGCGGTCCGGCTCCACCCGCCCGGGCCGCCGCCGCTCCAGGGCGCGACGGCGTCGTAGAGGTGGCACGCGGCATCGGCCGCGGCATCGGCCCGTTCGCCGACACCCGGCGCCGCGATCATCGGCAGCAGCTCCATGACCGGTCAACGAGCGGAACCCGCCGGGGGAACGAGCCTCCGGCGGGCGCTACGACGCGACGGTCTGGAGCCAGAGCGGCAGCAGCAGGAGGGACACCACCGAGCTCTTGATCACGACGGCGGCGGAGAGGTCGACGCCGATGTCGTAGCGCTGGGCGAAGATGAAGAGGTTCTGCGGGGTCGGCATCGCGGCGATCAGGACGAGGTACGCGAGCCACGGACTCCCTATGCCGAAGAGCCCCCCGCACACCGCCCAGGCCAGCAGGGGGAAGGCCAGGCACTTGAAGGCGATCAGGGCGGCCTCCTCCCGGGTGGTGCCCCGGACGTCCAGGCCCGTGCCGCCGAGGTGCAGGCCGAGGGCGAACAGGGCCACCGGCGAGGCGCTGTCGCCGACGAACGCCGCCCCGTCGAGCAGCACCTTCGGGACGTGCACCGAGAGCAGGTTGAGCAGGATGCCCGCGTTGCAGGCCAGGACGAGCGGGGTGGCGAGGGAGGCGGCCAGGGCCCGGGAGAGCCGGGTACCGGGACCGCCGGCGCCCGCCCGGCCCAGCTCCATCAGGGCGATCACCACGAGCGAGAGCACGCACACCTGGAACAGCAGCACCGGGAAGATCGGGGCCGCCGTCCCGAAGAGGGTGATGAAGACGGGGACGGCGAAGTAGGCGGTGTTGACCTGGACCCCGGCCATCACGCGCAGCGCCACCGCGCGGGGCTCCCGCACGCCGTACGCGGCGGCGCCGAGGGCCACGGCGAGGACCGCGAGGGCGGCGGCGGCCGCGTAGCCGCCGATGGCACGCCAGTCGAACAGGGCGCCGAGGTCGGCGGCGTAGATGTTGCCGAAGAGGTAGCAGGGGACCGCGAAGAGGAAGGCGTAGTCGGAGAAGGCCTTGGAGGCCTCCGCCGGGACGGTCTTGCGGCGGGCGAGCAGGACCCCGCCGCCGAAGGCCAGCAGGACCGGCACCAGCTTCTCGAGTGCGGCTGCCCCGCCCATGTGCACCGGCTCCCTGGTTCGATTTTCGGACGGCGTGCAGCCTATCCGTCCGCGCTGGCGTCCCCCTCGGACGCCCCGGCGCATAGGCTGGCGGATCATGAGGTTCCCCCCGCGCTTCCCGAACCGGTCCCGGAAGACCCCGGCCGCCCGGCCGCCCGACACCGACGGCCGGTTCGCGCAGCTGGCGGTGGCGCTGCGCACCCCGGCCCGGGCGGGCGAGCCGCTGCTGGCGCGGGCGCCGCGCCGCTGGCAGCGGGTGGCGCCCTTCGCCGTCGCGGCCGTCTTCGTGGTCGTCCTGCTCCCCGTGACCATCGCGGTGCTGACGAACGACTACCGGGTGGGCGGCGGCTGGGCGGGGGCGCTGGGCGTGGCGCAGACCGTACCGCTGCTGCTGGCGGTGACCCGGCCGGTGCCGGCCTGGGCGGCGGTGCTGGCCGCTGACGTGGTCGGGGCCGTGCTGCTGGTCTCCGCCGCCGGGGTGGCGGGGCGCCCCTGGCCGTGGACGCCGATGGGGATCGTCGGGTACCTGGTGCTGATGGCCTGCCTGGGGCTGCGGGAGTCCGTCCGGACCCTGGTCGGGGTGTGGCTGGCGACGGGGGCCGCCGGGGTGGTGCTGGGCTTCTTCGCACCGGCCGGGGTCGTCGACACGGTGGCCCTGCAGTTCGTCCTGGCCGGGGTGGTGCTGGCGCTGACCGGTGCGCTGCGCGGGCTGGGCGACGCCCGGCAGCGGATCGCGGAGCAGGAGAGCATCAGCGGGGCGGAGCGGGCACGGCGCACGCTGTTGGAGGAACGGGCGCGGATCGCCAGGGAGTTGCACGACGTGGTGGCCCACCACATGTCGGTGATCACGGTGCAGGCCGACTCCGCGCCGTACCGGCTGCCGGGCATGGAGGAGCCGGTGCGCGAGGAGTTCGCGGCGATCGCGGCGAGTGCGCGCGAGTCGCTGGGCGAGATGCGGCGGCTGCTGACGGTGCTGCGCGGGGACGGGGCCGGCGACGGAGCGGGGCCGGGCGGCGGGGAGCGGGCGCCGCAGCCGGGCGTCGGACGGATCCAGCAGCTGGTGGAGGCGACCGTGCGGGCCGGGCAGCCGGTGGAGCTGTCGCTGGCCGCGGGCGTGGCCGAGGCGGCGCGGGCGGTCCCGGCCGTGGACCTGTCGGCGTACCGCATCGTGCAGGAGGCCCTGGCGAACGTGGTGCGGCACGCCCCGGGGGCGCGGACGCGGGTGTCCGTGACCCGTTCCGCCGGGGACGGCGAGGTGCTCGTGCTGGTGGTCAACGGCCCGGCGGAGAACGGCGCGGCGGCGCTGGAGGCCGCGGGCACGGGGCACGGTCTGGTGGGGATGCGCGAGCGCGTACGGTTGACCGGCGGGACCCTGGACACGGGCCCGCTGCCCGAGGGCGGCTTCCGGGTCGCCGCCCGGCTGCCGCTCGACTCCCGGACCGAGGAATCCAGTTGACCATCCGAGTGATCGTCGTCGACGACCAGGCCATGGTGCGGGCGGGGTTCGCCGCGCTGCTGTCCGCGCAGGCCGACATCGACGTGGTGGGCGAGGCCCCCGACGGCCGGGAGGGCGTGCGGCTCTCGCGCACCGTGCACCCGGACGTGGTGCTGATGGACGTACGGATGCCGGAGCTGGACGGGCTCTCGGCGGCCCGGGAGCTCCTGGACCCGCCCGCGGGGGTGGCGCACCGGCCGAAGGTGCTGATGCTGACCACCTTCGACATCGACGACTACGTGTACGAGGCGCTGCGCGCGGGCGCGTCCGGGTTCCTGCTGAAGGACGCCCCGCCGGCCGACCTGATCGCGGCGGTCCGGGTGGTGGCCTCGGGCGAGGCGCTGCTGGCGCCGTCGGTGACGCGGCGGCTGATCGCGGACTTCGTGCGGCAGCGGCCCGCGCCGCGCAAGGACCCGGCGCTGCGGCTGAACGGCCTGACCCCGCGGGAGACGGAGGTGCTGGAGCTGATCGCGCGGGGGCTGTCGAACCAGGAGATCGCCGCGCACCTGGTGCTGGCGGAGCAGACGGTCAAGACCCACATCGGGCGTGTGCTGGGCAAGCTGGACCTGCGCGACCGGGCGCAGGCGGTGATCTTCGCGTACGAGGCGGGCCTGGTCCGCCCGGGGGACCCGGCCTGACCCGGTCCGGCCGTGCGGAGGGCGGGGCGGGCCCCTTCCGGCGGGAGCTAGACTTGCAGAGTTGTGCAATTCGGCAAGGGAGCCCTGCGGTCATGACGGACGACACCTCCGGCCCCGACACCTCCGGCCACGGCGCCTCCGGGGAGCGGGCCGCGGCGGAGCAGGAGAAGTGGAAGGCGAAGGGCGTCGCCCTGCGCGCCTTCTTCTACATCGCCGGCACCCACGTGTTCGCCGCGTTCGTCATGCTGCTGTTCTACCTGGGGCAGCACGCCGGCAAGTGAGGCG
Organism: Streptomyces sp. NPDC093801; assembly: GCF_040701585.1. NCBI lineage: Bacteria > Bacillati > Actinomycetota > Actinomycetes > Kitasatosporales > Streptomycetaceae > Streptomyces > Streptomyces sp. NPDC093801. The sequence goes on from NZ_JBFBDP010000051.1 coordinate 29,736, forward strand.
GCTCCCGGCTACCCGCCGGGGCGGGCGGCCCGGAGGTCGGCCAGGATCTCGGCCTGGCCCTCCAGGACTCCGGAGAGGATGCCGCGGGCGACGCGCAGCAGTTCGACGGTCTGCGGGTGGGTGAGCCGGTAGTACACGTGGGAGCCCTCCCTGCGGGTGACCACGAGGTTGGCCCTGCGCAGGACGGCCAGCTGCTGGGAGAGGCTCGCGGGCTCCACCCCGACCTCCGGCAGCATCTCGGCGACGGCGTGCTCGCGCTCGCTGAGCAGTTCCAGGACGCGGATGCGGACCGGGTGCCCGAGCGTCTTGAAGAACTCGGCCTTCAGCTGGTACAGCGGCGTGCCGACCCGGGGACCCCCGCTTGCACTGCCCATCTCGTCCATCCGGAACCGTTCTCCGCGGGGACCGCGCGGTCCCCTTCCACACCCTTGCGGCCTCCACGATGGCAGATCCCCGCGGCGGGCGGACAGGGTGGTCCGGGCGGCGCGCACGCGGATCCGGGGACCGCGCCCCTCCTCCACCCCCTACCGGGGTATGACATCGGGCTTGGCTCCCCGGTCCGACGCGCGTCCGGGCACCTCCTCCCTACCTTCCCCTCCGTCACGAGGAGAGAGGGGACGGGCCATGGGCCGCTTCGGGAGGACGATCGTCACGGCCGCACTGGCGGTGGCCGTCGTCGCGGGAACCGCCGGCTGGGCCGCCGGCGACAGCCAGAGGCCGGTCACCGGGCCGCCGCCGGGGGCCGCTGCCTGGCGGGCCGACACGGTCTCCGGCCGGCCGCTGCCCGATCCGGCGGACGCGGACCCGCACGAGGTGGCCCGGTTCTTCGCCGGGCTGGACGGGGCGGTGCGGCGGGAACTCGTGCGGGCGCACCCGCTCGTGGTCGGCAACCTGGACGGGGCTCCGCTCCCCCTGCGGTACGAGGCCAACCGGCTGGCCGCCCTCGCCACGGGTGAGGCCCGCTACGCCTCCCTCGCGGCGCCGGGCCGGCGGATCCTGGCCTTCGACCCGCGCGGGCGGGGCCAGGTCGCCGAGGTGTTCGGGGACCTCGGAGGGGCGGCGCACGTCGCGGTGGTCGTGCCCGGCTCCGACAACGACGCGCTGTCCCACGACGCCCCGCGCAGGCCGGACACCGGCCCGGCCGGGATGGCCCGGGCCCTGTGGACGGCGACGGGCGGGGCCGCCGGGGACACCGCCGTCGTGGCGTGGACGGGGTACACCACCCCGGTCGGGGTCGGCCTGGACGCGGCGGGCGGGCGGCTGGCGCAGGCCGGCGCGGTCCGGCTGGCCCGGTTCACGGCCGGGCTGGACGCGGTCGGCGCCCCCGACCCGGTGCTGCTCTGCCACAGCTACGGCTCGGTGGTCTGCGGGCTGGCGGCCCGGCACACCGACGCCCGCGACATCGTCGCGCTCGGCTCCCCCGGGATGCGCGCGGACACCGCCGCGGCCCTGGGGACCGGGGCCCGGGTGTGGGCGGCCCGGGGCCCGTCCGACTGGATCGCCGACGTGCCCAACGTGGAGGTCGCGGGCATCGGGCACGGCACCGACCCGACCTCGCCGGCCTTCGGCGCGCGCCGGGTGCCCGCCTCCGACGTGGTGGGGCACACCGGGTACTTCGCGCCCGGCACCCGCTCGCTGGCCGCCTTCGCCGCGATCGCGAAGGGGGACGTCCGATGAGCGCCGCGGGCGTGCTGCGGCGGGCCGCCGGGCGGATCGACCGGCGGACGCCGGCCCACCGGGACCGGGCGCTCGACGGGCTGCGGGCGCTGGCCCTGCTGGCGGTGCCGACCGGCCACTGGCTGCTCGGCGGCTTCACCCTCGACGCGGAGGGCGGGCTGCACAACGCCAGTCCGCTGTCGGCCGTCGGCGCCCTCGCCCCGGCGAGCTGGCTGCTCCAGATGCTCGGCGTCTTCTTCCTCGTCGGCGGCTACGCCTCGGTGCTCTCCTTCCGCCGCCGCACGGGCTCCACCGGTGCCTGGCTCAAGGGGCGGATGGTCCGGCTGGGGCGGCCGGTGCTGGGGGTGACGGCCGTGTGGGCGCTGGCCGCGCCGGTGCTGTACGCGGCCGGCGTACCGGAGGCCACGCTGCGGACGGGGGCGACCCTGGTGGTGCAGCCGCTGTGGTTCGTCGGCGTGTACGCGGTGGTGACGGCGCTGACCCCGTACTGCGTCCGCGCCGCGGGCCGGCTCGGCGGCTGGGCGGCGGCCCCGCTGCTCCTGTCGGTGGCGGTGGTGGACTTCCTGCGCTACGGGCCGCTCGCCGCCTCGGCGCCCTCCTGGCTGTCGGTGCTGAACGTCCTGCCGGGCTGGCTGTTCGCCTACCAGCTGGGCGTGTCCTGGGGCGAGCGGCGGATCGGCCGGCCCGGTGCGCGGCTGCTGCTGGTGGGCGGGGCCGCCCTGTTCGCGGTGCTGCTGGCGGTCTTCCACTACCCGGCGTCGATGGTCGGCGTGCCGGGCGCGGCGCGGACCAACTCGCACCCGCCGTCGCTGCTGGTCCTGGCGCTGGCCTCGGCCCAGTCAGGGGCGGCGATCCTGCTGCGGGACCGGCTGGCGCGGCTGCTGGCGCGGCCGGCGCTGTGGGCCCCGGTGGTGGTGGTCAACCTGTCGGCGATGACCGTCCTGTGCTGGCACCAGACCGCGATGCTGGCGGCGGCCGTGCCGGCGTCCCTCGCCGGCGGCCCGGTGGCCGGGCTGACGACCGCGCCCGACGGGCTGGGCTGGGTCGCGGCGCGTGCGCTGTGGCTGCCGGTGTTCGCGGCGCTGCTGGTGGGGATCGCGCGCTTCGCCCGCCGGTTCGAGGCGCCGCCGTCGCCGGGGCGCCGGGGGGCGGCGGTGCGCGGGGCCCTGGCGGGGGTGCTGGCTGCCGGGTTCGGCGCGTTCGCGCTGGGTCTGGCGTAGGGAACGCGGGGAGGGCGCCGCTCCCGGTGGGGAGCGGCGCCCTCCTGTGGTTCGGGCGCGGGTGGCGGGCCGGGCGGTCAGGCGATGGAGGCGGCCACGATCGCGGCGACCGCGAGGTTGCAGGAGGCGGTGACCCAGACGGCCGGGTGCGGCTCCGGGTCGACCACGATGGCGCCGAGCTTGCCCGGGGTCACCAGGTCCAGCACCAGGAAGGCCACGGCCATCAGGACCAGGCCGAGCAGGCCGAAGGCCGCCGTGGACAGCAGGCCCTTGCCGAAGTCCTCGTACGTCGTCCAGATCGAGGTGAAGACGATGCCGCCGATGCCGAGGAGCGCGGAGCTGAGCAGGAGGGCCGCGTTGCGGTTGCGCTCCTCCCAGATCTGCCGGGGGAGCTTCCCGGGGGTCAGCACGTCCACCAGGACGATGCCGAGGACGAGCAGCACCAGCCCGAGGGCGCCGTAGGCGGTCGTACGGCCGAGTCCGTCGACGATGTCGCTCATTGAGAAGCCTGTCTCCGCGGGGGTGGGATAGGGATGTGCCAAGGACGTGCCGTGGGGAGGCCGAATGTATCGCACGGCCCGGCCCCGGACCATGGGGAGGTCAGGAGATGGCAAAGGCCAGGCCCGCGCGGCCCGGTGAGGCGGCGGCACTGACCGCGCTGGTCATGCGGTCCAAGGCGCACTGGGGGTACGGCGCGGAGTTCCTCGCCGAGTGCGCCGCGGAACTGCGGGTGCGGGAGGAGGAGCTGACGACACGGCGGATCGTGGTGGCCGAGGACGCCCGGGGGGAGGCACTGGGCGTGGCCTCCCTGGAGGACGGCGGGGACGCGGGCGGCCCGGACGGCGGCGGCTCCCCCGGGACGGCACGGCTCGGGCTGCTGTTCGTGGAGCCCTCGGCCATCGGCCGGGGGCTCGGGCGGCTGCTGTACCTGGACGCCGTGCGCCGCGCGGCCGCGCTGGGCTTCCGGCGGCTGCTGATCGACGCCGACCCCCATGCGGCGGGCTTCTACCGGGCGATGGGCGCGGTCCCGGCGGCGGGTTCCCCGCCGGGGCTGGTCCGCTTCGAGGTGGCGCCCGCACCGCTCGCCGCCTGGGCGCGGGCCTGGACGGGCGGGACGGCGGCGGTGCACGTGGGCAACGTGGCGGAGTTCAACGCCCAGTTCGCCGACGCCTCCCTCGACCCCGCGCAGGGGCCCGCGCACGACTACGCCTGCCTGGCCGCCTTCTACAGCCCCCGCCCGGCCGCGCTGCTGCTGCCCAGGCCGGTGCCGCGCTGGTGGGCCGGCGCGGTCGGGCGGCCGTTGGGCTGGGGGCCGGAGGTGGAGGTGTACGACGGCCTGGTGGAGCGGGGCCCGGGCCTGTCGGAGGCGGTGCTGGCCCGGCCGGCGCTGGCCGGGCGGGTGACGGGGTACGGGCTGCCGCTCGTACCGTGGGGGCGGACGGGCCCGTACGCGCGGCTCGCGGGCGTGCCGTGGCGGCCGGACGCGCTGCGGTACGAGTCGAAGTCCGCGGCCCACGCCCTGTTCGCCCGGATCCTGGCGGGCGGCGGCCATCCGGCGATCGCGCTGCCCGCGCAGTGGCGGGCCGGGAGCCGGCGGGCGGCGGTCCGGCGGGTGGCGACGCGGGCCCGGGCGGGTGAGAGCACCGTCCTCAAGTCGGAGCACGGGGTCGGGGGTTCGGGCACCACCGTGGTGACGCCCGGGCGCGTACGGGCGGCCGGCGGGGCCCGGGCCCTGCTGCGCCGGCTGCCGCGCGGCCCGCTGCTGGTGGAGGAGTACGTGCACGGCCCGGCGGATCCGGACGCCCCGCGGGACCTGACGTACGACGGATTCGTGGACGGCGCGGGCCGCCCGCACACGGTCGGCGCGGCCCTGATGGACGTGGCCGACGGCGGGTACCGGGGCGCCGTGGTGGGTCCCGGGGCGGTGCCCGCCCGCCTGGAGGCGCCGCTGCTGGAGTTCGGGGCGGCGGTGGGCCGGGAGCTGGCGGCGGCCGGCCACCGGGGCTGGTTCGACGTGGACTTCGTCGTGGACGCGGCGGGGCGGCTCGCGCCGACCGAGGCCAACCTGCGGCTCACCGGCCCGTCGGTGGCGTTCATGGCGGCCGCCCGGCTCGACGAGCTGCGGGGCGGGGGCCACCTCGTGCGGACCACCGACCGGGTGGAGCTGGGCGCCCGGCTGTCGGAGGCCCAGCTGGAGGAGGTGTGCGCCGGCCTGGCGCGGGACTGCGCCGGGCTCGGGGCCGTGTTCGTGCCGGCGATCCCGACGGGCGCCTTCGACCCGGAGCCGTGGCTGGGCGTGCTGGTGGCCGCGCACAGCCGGGAGGTGCTGGACGCGGCCGGGGCGCTGGTGCGGGAGCGGGCCCTGGCGGTGGGCGAGGGCTTCGCCGGGGCGGAGCGGGGTCAGTCGTCGAAGTCGAAGGGCGAGGCGGGCCTGCGGGTGAGGTAGAGCGCCACCACCAGCCCCGCGACCATCAGCGGGACGTTGAAGGCGTAGACGAGGGCGGCCTGCCGGGGCCAGTCGTGCTTGGCCGCCAGCCGGTAGAGGTTGTCCTGCGGCCACCAGGCCATCAGCAGGTAGGCCACCGCCAGGTGGGCGGCGGCCGTCCACCGCCGGCCCGGCCCCGGGCGCCGCATCCGCTTGCGGCCCGCACCCAGGAACAGCAGTCCCGCGGCGAAGGCCGCGCACTCGAAGAAGTACAGGACGGAGAAGAGGAACGACCACGGGCCGGGCACCCCGGTGAGGTCGGTGGAACCGGGCCAGATCAGGTCGGTGACCAGCAGGGCGAGGACCGTCAGCGGAACCGCCGCACAGCCGAAGCCGAAGCAGCCGGGCAGCTCTCCGCCCGCCGCGGACCCGTACTTGCCGCTGCGCGCGGGCCGCGGCGCCGGTTCCGGGGGCTGCGGCACCGCCGCCCGGTCCTCCTGGCCCGCCCGGGTACGGGGCAGGGTGCGCAGGCGCACCAGGCCGGTCGGGCTCCCGGCGCGGGGCACCCGGCCCGCCAGGTGCTCGCGCAGCCCCTCCATGTCCACGGGCGCGCCGGCCCCCGTCCAGGCCGGGTCGTCGGGGGGCGGGGCGACGTACGCGACGAGCCGGGTGCCGCGGCGGCTGCGGACGGGGGCCACGACGGCCGCGCCGATGCCGGGGTGGGTGCGGATCGCGGACTCGACGGGGTACGGATCGAGGGGGCTGCCGTCGTCGAGGGTGATCCGGTCGCGCAGGCGTCCGCCGAACTCCAGCAGCCCGTCGGGGCGGAGCGCGGCGAGGTCTCCGGTGGCCAGCGCGTCGCCGCCGCCCGGCGGGGTCAGGAGCACCTCGCCGTCGCGGAGTTCGGTGCGGCAGCCGGGGAACGGGGTGCCGAGCAGCGAGAGGCCGCCGGGTTCGTCCAGCGGGCGGGGCAGCTGCGGCAGTTCGAACCAGGTGCCGGTGCCGGCGGCCTCGGCGGGGGCGTAGACGTTGAGCACGCGGGCACCGGGGCGCAGCCGGTCCTGGAGGGCGGCCTGCTCGTCGAGGTAGAGCCGGTCCCCGGTGACGGTGAGCAGGCGCAGGGTCGACAGCAGCGGTGCGGGTTCGCGCCGTCCCCGGGGAGCGGCGCCGGCCGGGTCGAGGCTCCGGTCGAGGAGGCGCAGGGCGCCGGCGGGGTCGGTGTGCAGCACGCTGGCGTGGTGGTCGGCGACGGCCCCGGCTATCCCGCCGGTTGCCCAGGCCGGGCCTTCGGGGAGGACGAGGGCGCCTCCCGAGCACAGGGCGCGGGTCCAGCCGGCGGCGAAGGCCGTGAGGTCCGGGCCGCCGGTGAACAGGTGGCGGTCCTCGGGGGCCGGCCGGGTGACCCGGTCCCAGGCCTCGTGGGCGGCGAGCAGCAGGTCGTGGCCGACGGGGACGGGGCGGGGCCCGGCGGTGCCGGTGAACAGCACGGCGGCCGCCGCCGGCTCCGGGGCGCGGGCCGGGGGCCCGCCGGGGCGGGCGGCGATCGGTGCGGCCTCCTCGTCCGTGAGCAGGGTCCGCGGGCCGTCGCCCCGGTCCAGGCGGGCCCCGCCCGCGGCGTCGGTGACCAGCAGGTCGGGTTCCAGGGCGGTGAGCTGGAGCCGGGCGGTGCGGGTGTCGCCGGTGTCGACCAGGGCGTAGGCGGCGCCGGCCTTGAGGGCGGCGAGGAGGGCGACGACGCCGTCCTCGCGGCGGGTGGGGCCGACGGCTATCCGGGCGTGCGCGGGCAGGTCCAGGGCGAGGAGGTGGTGGGCGAGCCGGTTGGCGCGCGCGTCGAGTTCGGCGTAGGAGAGGGCGTCCGGGCCGACGAGGACGGCGGGGGCCCCGGGAGTGTCGCGGGCCCACCGTTCGAAGCGCTCCAGCACGGTGTCGGCGGCGGGCCGGCCGGGGCCGGCGGAGTGCGATGCCTGCGTCATTCCCCGATGATGCCACCACGGCCGGACCGGGCACGGGGTTCTCGGAATTCCCTTCCACGGCCGGAAGTTGACGGGCGGTGGAACGCCGGTCGGCCCTCCGGCGCTCCCTTGACCTCAAGCTTGGTCGAGGTCCTACCGTGGGGGTCATGGACATGGAAGTCACCGCCTGGCACTCACTGCACAGCGCGATCAACGCCCAGCAGGGCGGCAGGCCCCCGTTCTCCCGGGCGAGCCTGCGCCGGATCGCCTCCTTCGCCCGCCCGCACCGGCGCGGGCTGGCCCTCTTCCTGCTGCTCAGCGTGGTGGGGGCACTGCTCGCGGTGGCCACGCCGCTGCTGGCCAGCCGGATCGTGGACGCGATCGTCCAGGGCGCGGCGGCGGGCGGCGACGGCGACACCGGCAGGGTGACCCGGCTCGCGCTGCTGATCGCGCTCATCGCGGTGGCCGAGGCGGGACTCGGCCTGCTGACCCGCAAGCTCTCGTCCACCCTCGGCGAGGGCCTGATCCTCGACCTGCGCCGGGCGGTCTTCGACCACGTCCAGCGGATGCCGGTGGCGTTCTTCACCCGGACCCGGACGGGGGCGCTGGTCAGCCGCCTCAACAACGACGTGATCGGCGCCCAGCGTGCCTTCAGCAACACCCTGTCCGGGGTGGTCTCCAACCTCGTGACCCTGCTGCTGACGCTGGCGGTGATGCTGGGCATCTCCTGGCAGATCACCCTGCTGGCACTGGCACTGCTGCCGGTGTTCGTGCTGCCGGCCCGCAGGATGGGAACCCGGATGGCCGGGATGCAGCGCGAGGCCTCGGCACTGAACGCCGCGATGGGCACGCAGATGACGGAGCGGTTCTCCGCTCCCGGCGCCACCCTCGTCAAACTGTTCGGGCGCCCCGCCGACGAGTCCGCCGAGTTCGCGGCACGCGCGGCGCGGGTGCGCGACATCGGCGTTCGTACGGCGATGGCCCAGTCGGCGTTCATCACCGCCCTCACCCTGGTCTCGGCGCTGGCCCTCGCCCTGGTCTACGGCCTGGGCGGCTACTACGCCCTGCGCGGCAGCCTGGAGGCCGGCTCGGTCGTCGCCCTGGCCCTGCTCCTGACCCGGCTGTACGCCCCGCTGACCGCGCTGGCCGGGGCGCGGGTCGAGGTGATGAGCGCGATGGTCAGCTTCGAGCGGGTCTTCGAGGTCCTCGACCTGGTGCCGCTGATCGCCGAGAAGCCGGACGCCCGCCGGGTGCCCGACGGCCCGGTGGCGGTGGAGTTCGACCGCGTCTCCTTCGGCTACCCCTCCCCCGACAAGGTGTCCCTGGCCTCCCTGGAGGAGGTGGCCGTCCTCGACGGCCGGGGCGGCACCCGGGTGCTGCACGAGGTGTCCTTCCGCGCCGAGCCCGGCCAGATGATCGCCCTGGTCGGCTCCTCCGGCGCCGGCAAGTCCACCATCGCCCAGCTGCTGCCGCGCCTGTACGACGCCGACGCGGGCGCGGTGCGCCTGGGCGGGGTCGATGTGCGCGACCTGACCGCCGACTCGATCCGCGACACCCTGGGCATGGTCACCCAGGACGGGCACCTCTTCCACGACTCGGTACGGGCCAACCTGCTGCTGGCCCGGCCCGACGCGGCGGAGGAGGAGCTGTGGGAGGCCCTGCGCCGCTCCCGCCTGGACGGGCTGGTCGCCTCCCTCCCGGACGGCCTGGACACCGTCGTCGGCGAGCGCGGCTACCGGCTCTCGGGCGGGGAGCGGCAGCGCCTGACCATCGCACGGCTGCTGCTGGCCCGGCAGCGGGTGGTCATCCTGGACGAGGCCACCGCCCACCTGGACTCCACCTCCGAGGCGGCCGTCCAGGAGGCCCTGGCCGAGGCACTGGCCGGACGGACGGCCGTGGTGATCGCGCACCGGCTCTCCACCGTGCAGGCCGCCGACCTGATCCTGGTGGTGGAGGAGGGACGCGTCGTGGAACGCGGCACCCACACCGAGCTGCTGGCGTCGGGCGGCCGCTACGAGGAGCTGTACCGGACCCAGTTCGCGACCCGCGGCACGGCCGCGGCCGGCTGAGCGGCCCGCACCGGCCCGCCGGGCCGGGCACTCCCCCGTGCGGGGTGCGCGGTGTGCTTCAGTGGTCCCCGGCAACGAGGCGGCGAGAACGGCGGGACGGGACGTGGACTTCGGGCGCGTGATCGTGGTGATGGGCGTGGCCGGCACGGGCAAGACGACCGTGGGCCGACGGGTGGCCCGCGCGCTCGGTGTCCCGTTCGCCGACGGCGACGCCTTCCACCCCGCGGCCAACGTGGAAAAGATGTCGGCCGGCATCCCGCTGGAGGACGCCGACCGGTGGCCGTGGCTGGACGCCCTCGGCGCGTGGATGCGCGCACGGGACGCGCGGGGCGGCGGCGTGGCCGCCGCCTCCTGCCTCAAGCGCGCCTACCGCGACCGGCTGCGCGCCGCGGTCCCCGGGGGCGCGGTGTTCGTCCACCTCACCGGGGAGCGGGCGCTGATCGAGGAGCGGATGGCCGCCCGGACGGGGCACTTCATGCCCGTCTCCCTGCTGGACTCCCAGATCGCCGCGCTCGAACCGCTCCGGGCCGACGAGCCGGGGGTGGCCGTCGACGTGGCCGGCACCGCGGACGAGGTCGCCGAACGGGCACTGGCCGCCCTGCGCGCGTACGGGGGCTGAGGGAGCGGCGGCTGCCGGGCGTGCCGGCGGGGAGGTTCACCCGCGCCGGGGGTCCGGACCGTCGAGCTGGGCCGCCGCGAGGGCGAACCCGTCGGCCGCCCGGGCGCAGCGGTCCGCGAGGGCGGCCACCTCGGCGCGGAACGCGTCGGCCTGCGGGCCGCGCCACTCCAGTGCAGCCGCGCCCGCGCGCAGCCGCCGGGCGTGGGAGCGCAGGAGGGCGCAGTGCCCCCGCAGACCGTCGGCCGGGGCGGACGGGGCGGGGCGCGGCGGGCGGCGGTCGCTCACGGGTTCCTCCAGGGGGCGGGGGACGTACGGAACCGGCCCGCGCGGGTTCCGCTGGTGCCGGGCGCCCTCGGCGGGACGGCCCCGGGGGTCCGCGGGCCCTCGTTCCGCCCGCCCGTGCCCGGTCCGCGCGCGCAGAAGGCCCGTACGGCGGCGCCGAGGCCCGCCAGCGGTGCGGCGGGGACGGCCCGGCCGGTGGCGACCTGCCAGCCCGCGTGGTCGTTGAAGGGGTTGTCGTCGGTCAGCGCGTGCCAGGCCAGGATGTCCGCGAAGGCGGGGGCGAGCAGCGAGAAGGCTGGCCCGGGGCCCCGTTCGCGCAGGAGGGTCCGGAAGGCACGGGCGGCGTCGGCCTGCCGCCCCCGGTCCACGGCCGTCAGGACGGCGGCGCAGCCGGGGTCCGCGAGCAGCTCGGGCCGGCCCGTGCGGGCGACGCGGATGCGGGCCTTCAGTCCGCAGACGGCCGCGCTGACGGCGAGGCTCTCGCGCCCGGCCAGGACCCCGGCGAACCAGCCGGCCCGCGCCACCCCCCGCCCGCGCGGGGCCCAGCCGAGGCCGGCCGGGTCGGTGAGGGTGCGCAGCAGGGTCCGCCAGGCGCGGCGCCGGCGGCTGCTGCGGGCCACGAGGGCCCCGGCCGGCAGGCGCGCGCCGAAGGCGAGCCCGGAGGCGTACCGGGCGGCCTCGCCCACGGCGTCGGCGGCCTCGGCCAGTTCCCGGCACAGGGCGTCGAGCGTGTCGACGTCCGGGTCGGTGGCCGGCGCGGTCACGGCGTCGGACATGGGCTCCTCGCGGGGGCTGCGTACGGCGGCTTGGGGCGCTGACGGGATCACCGTACGTCGGCCCCGCGGGAGGCGCGCTCCGACTGCGCTACGGGAGTGGGCCGCCCGCCGCGGCCGGGGCGGCGGGCGGGGCGGCGAAGGTGCCGGGGGCGAAGGCGGCCTCGCGGAAGGCGGTGCGCAGCCGGGAGCCGGGCGCGCAGGCGGTTCCCGGGAGCAGGGCGGCCCAGCGGTCGCGGCGCGGGGCGATCCAGAGGGCGGGGCCGGACGGGGGGTGGTGGGCCCACACCCCGGCGGGCGCGGGGTGCCAGAGCAGGCCCCGGGAGGGGGTGAGCTCGCCGGTGCGGATGCGCAGCGACTCGGCGGTCCAGGCGCGGGGTACGGGGTGGTCGGCCGGTGACAGCAGGTGGCGCAGGAAGCGGGCGAGGTCGGCCAGGGTGGTGTGCAGGACGCCGTCGGCGAGGCGGGTGAGGGTCATGCCGAGGGGCTGCCAGATCCGGGTCGCCGCGCAGTCGCCCAGCGGGGCGCCGGCGAGGTGTTCGGCGAGGCGGGTGAGGGTGGCGAGGGCGGCCGGGCCCTCCGCGTGCGTGAGGAGCTGGTGGGCGGTGGCCCCGCCGTGCGGTCCGCCCGCGGGCGGTTCCCCGTAGGCGGTGAGGGGGGTGTGGAGGCTCAGCTCCCCCTGGGCCACGAGGGTGCCGAGGACCGGCCACAGCGCGAGGGCGGGGGTGAGGGCGCCTGCGGCGTGGGGGGTGTCCCAGTCGCCGGGCGGGCCGGGCCGGGCGGTGTGGACGGATTCCGCCGAGCCCACCGCCCAGACCGCGTCCGGATCGGCGGTGCGCATGAGGGCCTCGATCTGCGGCGTCATGCCCGGCACGCTACGTCGGCCCGGGCGGCCCGCCGGGCAGGTCGCGGGGAAGTCGCGGACGCGTTGCCGCCCGCCACCCGAATGCCGGGGGCGGGCGGCCGCGTTCCTCCCGGGACTACGTCCGGTCGGGGCGGTCGGTGACCCGGAGGCTGTTGACCAGGGGCTTGCCGAATCCGCCGTGGGTGACGAAGCGGAGGTCGAGCACCCCGTCCGTGACCTTGACCGTGTAGGTCCGGGTCAGGGCGGTGTACGTGCCGGCCTCCAGGGCGATGTCCAGGGAGGGCAGGATCTGGGCGCCCTCGGCCATGACGTCGAAGACCCGCTTGTCGGGCCGGGTGGAGGAGAGCTCGGCGAAGCCCAGCTCCACGGTGTAGGTGCCGTTCGGCACGTTGTCGAAGCGGTACTCGTACATGCCCTCGCGGGCGTTGCGGAACAGCCGCTGGTCCTCGGTGCCGGCGATGGCGCGGCCGGTGGACCGTACGGAGGCGCTGCCCCGGTAGCCGTAGGAGCCGGGCGTGTAGGCGCGGTCCGGGGACCAGGAGTCGCCGGCCGCGTCCGTGGAGGCGTAGTCGGATCCGGCGTCGACGGCGGCCTGGTAGCGCGGGACGACGAGCTTGACGGGGACGGTGAGCACGGGGGTCCGGCCGCTGGCGGAGGTGATCCTCAGGTCGGTGGTGAGGACCGTGCCGGGGGTCAGGCCGGCGGTGTCCGCCGTCAGGGTGATCGCGGCCCGGCCGCCCGTGGGGAGGTTCCCGTCGGCCGGGGCGGCCGTCAGCCAGGGGGCGTCCTCGGCGGCCGTGAAGGCGGTGCCGAGGCCGGAGTTGGCGAGGTCCAGGGTGCGGGTGCGGCGGGTACCGGCCGGCAGGACGAGCTCCACGGCCGCCCGGTCGGCGGTGACGCGGCCCGTGCGCAGGGAGCGGTCGACGGTGGTCACGTCGGCCGCCCTGACGTCGACCGTGCCCCGCGCGTCCTCGTACGCGGGGGCGGCGAGGGTCAGCGGGAGCGGCCCGGAGGGGCTCTGTACGACGTAGCCGCCGTCGGCGGCGGTGGTGGCGGAGACCGCGTTGTCGCCGGTGCCGACGGTCACGGTGGCCCCGGCGACGCCGTTGCCGTCGTTGGCGTCGAGCACCCGGCCGGTGACCACGCCGCTGCGGGTGGTGCGGAAGCCGATGGACAGGCCGTCGGTGAGGACGGGGGAGTTGAAGGAGTAGGCGAAGGCGTCGGTGCCGGCCGCGTTCTCCAGGCCGACCGTGGCCGAGGAGCCGCCCTTGATGCCGGTTCCGCCGGTTCCCTTGTAGGAGTAGGTGACGGTGCCGTCCTCGCCGATGGCGGCCGAGAAGGAGAAGGTGTCGGCCTGGGCCGACCAGTGGGACACCTGGCGCCACTCGATCACGTAGCTGCGGTGGGGTGCGCTGCCGGTGACGGCGGTGAAGACGCCGGAGCCGCTGCCGGGCGCGCCGACGACGAGGTCGTCCCAGAAGGGGTAGAGGGCCGCGTTGGGCGTGGCGGTGCTCGGGATGTCGCCGTTGACGTCGCCGGTGTGGTTGCCGCCGAAGCTGACGGTGCCGTTGGTGCCGATCCAGGCCTGCCCGTACGTCTTCCCGTACAGCGGCAGCGGGAAGGGCAGGTCGACGCGCTCGGTGGTGTTGTCGCCGGTCAGGGCGAGCCGGTGGTCGCCGGCGGCGTAGGGGCGGCCGGTGGCGGCGCAGGCGTAGCCGTAGCCGTCGGTGCGTTCGGGGAGGGTGAGGGCGACGGTGGTGTCCCCGGCGACGGTGGCCTTGGCGGTGGCGCCGGTGAGGCAGCGGGAGGGGTGGGTGGCGGAGAGGTCGTAGCTGCCGTGGGGCAGGGTGACCTCGAAGCGGCCCTGTGCGTCGGTGGTCGCGGTGACCGGGGTGTCGGCGACGGCGACGGTGGCGCCCGCGGCGGGGCCCGCGGCGGAGGAGACGGTCCCGGCGAGCTTGCCGGAGGGTGCCGGGACGAGGGTGAAGTCGCCGGTGGCGGTGGCGTGTTCGGTGACGTCCGCGGTGGCGTGCTGCTCGCCGTAGCCGAACTTCGAGGCGGTCAGGGCGTAGGCGCCGGCCGAGAGGGAGGGGAAGCGGTAGGTGCCGTCGGCGGCGGTGGTGGCCGTACGGTCGATCGGGCCGTGGGCGGTGACCTTCGCACCGGCCACGGGCTCGCCGGCGGGGCCGCGGACGGCCCCCGCGAGGGCGCCGACCGGTCCGCGGGGGGCGGCGGTCACCGCGGCCAGCGCGTCGAGGCGGCCCTCGCCGAACACGTTGTTGTCGGCGGGGGTGCCGCCGCACTGGTCGGCGGCGGTGTCCTGGGCGGTGCCGTCGAGGAGGGCCTCGGTCTGCGCGACGTCGCCTTCGAGGGCGGGTGCGGCCGACCAGAGCAGGGCCACGGTGGCGGCGGTGTGCGGCGAGGCCATGGAGGTGCCGGAGAACGCCTCGTAGGCGCCGCCGGGGACGGAGGAGCGGACGTTCACGCCGGGCGCGGCGATGTTCGGCTTGACGATGCCGCCGGGGCCGGCTCCGCGCGAGGAGAAGGAGGCGATGGCCCCGTCGCTGCCGAACGCGCCGGAGCTGTAGGAGTTCGCGTAGTCGCCGGGCGAGCCGCTGGTGGCGCAGGCGGGACCGGAGTTGCCGTTGGAGAAGGCGGGGAAGATGCCGGCGGCCCGCCAGGTGTCGACGACCTGGCGGTACCAGTCGTCGTGCGCGGGACTGCCCCAGGAGTTGTTGACGATGTGCGGGGCGAGGTCGGGCCGTGGGTTGCGTCCGCCCAGGTCGGTCGGGGCGACGATCCACTGGCCGGCGGCGAGGAGGGAGGCCTCGGAGCAGGAGTTGGACTCGCAGCCCTTGGCGGCGATCCATCGGGCGCCCGGCGCGACGCCGATCCGGTTGGCCCCGCCGTCGTCGCCGACCATGGTCCCCATGGTGTGGGTGCCGTGGTCGTTGTTGTCGCAGGGGGCGGCGCCGGCGCAGATCCCGGCGGGGTCGAACCAGTTGTAGTCGTGGTCGTAGCCCCCGTCGGCCTTCCGGCCCCGGTACTGGGCGTTGACGGCGGGGTGGGTGTAGTCGACCCCGCTGTCGATGTTGGCGACGACGATCCCCTCGCCGCGCACGCCGAGCCGGTCCCAGACCTCGGGTGCCTTGATCCGGTCGATGTTCCACTCGACGGCGTCCGCCGCGGTCTTCTCCCGGGTGCCCTCGGCCGGCTTGGGGAGGGCGACCTTCTCGTCGGCGTCGATCCGCGCGACCTCGGGGCGCTGGGCGATGGTCCCGGCGAGCTTGCGGTCGCCGACGACGCGGACGGCGTTCACGATCCAGAACGGGGTGTACTCGGCCCCGGCCCCGTCCAGTGCCTTGAGCAGGTCGGCCTGGGTGCGCCCGGCGTGCTCCCGCTTGGCGCGCAGAACCGTTTCTGCTTTGGCGGCGCGCGTCTGCTGACGGCCCGCGGCGGTGAGGTCGGCGGCGCTGTCGAGGTAGACCCAGAAGGCCGCCTTGCCGGCGCCGTCGAGCTGGGCGCGCAGTGCGGGCTCGACCTTGCGCTCGGCGGGGCCGGGCGCCGGCCCGGGGGCGGGGGCGGCGGCTGCGGCGCCGGCGCCGGCGCCGAGGGGCAGGAGGAGGGCGGAGGTGAGGGCGGCGAGCGCCGCGCGTAAGGATCGCCGTCGGGTGGGTCGGGCCACGTGTGGTCTCCTCGTACGCCGTGTGCGGAACGTGCGGAAAGGATGTGCGTGACGTGCGCGGGTCATGCTGGAGGAGCCCGCGGGCCCCTCACAAGACCGCCTCCCGAGCCATCCCGGGCGCCGCGGGCGGCCGCCCGCCGACGGGGTGCTCCGGGCGGGCGGGCCCGGTGGGAGCCCGCGTCCGGCCCGCCCACTGGCCCTTCGCGGGCGGGCGGGCCAGCCTGGGGGCATGGACGCGACACCCGCCGGACCCGGGCCTGAACCCGGGACTCCACCGCCGCCCGGCCCCCGTCCCGGACCGGCCCCCGGACCGGCTCCACAGCCGGAGGTCGTGCTGCGGTCCGCGCGGGGGCGGTGGGTGCTGCTCGCCACCGTCCTCGGGTCCGCGATGGCCCTGCTGGACTCGACCGTGGTCAACGTGGCCCTCCCCCGGATCGGGCGCGACCTGGACGCCGATCTGGCGGTGCTCCAGTGGACGGTGAACGCCTACCTGCTGACCCTGGCCGGGCTGATCCTCGTCGGCGGGGCGCTCGGCGACCGGTTCGGGCGGCGCCGGATCTTCGTCCTGGGAGTGGTGTGGTTCGCCGTGGGCTCGCTGCTGTGCGGCCTCGCCCCGAACGCCGGGGTGCTGATCGGCGCCCGCGCCCTCCAGGGCGTCGGCGGGGCCCTGCTGACCCCCGGCTCGCTCGCACTGATCCAGGGCTCGATCCGGCCCGGCGACCGGGCCCGGGCGGTGGGCCTGTGGTCCGGGTTCGGCGGTGTGGGCGCGGCCGTGGGGCCCTTCCTCGGCGGCTGGCTGGTGGACGGGCCCGGCTGGCGGTGGGTGTTCCTGCTGAACGTGCCGGTGGCCGCGCTGTGCGTGCCGGTGACGCTCCGGCACGTACCGGAGTCGCGGGACCCGCGGGCCGGCGGGCGGTTCGACGTGGCCGGAGCGGTGCTCGGCGCGGCGGCCCTGGCCCTGCTCACCTACGCCCTGATCGAGGCCCGCTCCGCGAGCGCGCCCGTCATCGGGGCCGCCGTGGGCGGGGTGCTGCTGGCGGCCGCGTTCGTGTGGGTGGAGCGGCGTCGCGCGCATCCGATGGTGCCGCCGGACGTCTTCTCCTCACGCCAGTTCACGGCCGTCAACCTGGTCACCCTGTGCGTGTACGGGGCCTTCGGCGGATTCTTCTTCCTCTTCGTGCTCCAGCTCCAGGTGGTGTCCGGATACTCGGCCCTGGGCGCGGGGGCGGCGCTGCTGCCGACCACCGTCCTGATGCTGCTGCTGTCGGCCCGCGCCGGGGCGCTGGGCGAGCGGATCGGGCCGCGGATCCCGCTCACGGTGGGGCCGCTGCTGTGCGCCGCCGGGATGCTGCTGACGCTGCGCGTGGGGCCGCACGCCTCGTACGTCCGGGACGTGCTGCCGGCGATGACGGTGCTCGGTCTGGGCATGGCCGCGCTGGTGGCCCCGCTGACGGCGGCCGTGCTGGCCGCCCTGGACCCGGGCCGGGCGGGCCTGGCCAGCGGCATCAACAACGCCGCCGCCCGCGTGGCGGGACTGCTCGCGGTGGCGGCGCTGCCGCTGCTGTCCGGTATGGGCCCGGACGCCTACCTGTCGGCCGATGCCTTCGACGCGGCGTTCGGCCGGGCCATGGCCTGGTGCGGGGGCCTGCTGGTGGCCGGTGCGGTCGTGGCGTGGGCGACGGTGCGCTCCCCCCGGCCCGGGGCCTGCCACCCGCAGTGCCGGACGGCCTGCGCGGTCGTGTCCCCGCCCCTGGAGGACCCGCGGGAGTCCGCTCCCTGACTACTGGTTCTCGCCGCCCAGGACGAACAGCAGGTACACGAAGAAGGCGAAGAGGTGGCCGACGAACAGGTACGCGATCAGCCGGATGACCAGGCCGCGCGGGAACTTCGACTCGAAGCGCTGGAATACGGTCAGCTGGGCCGGGCTCTCGGGCGCGGTGGACATGTTCTCTCCCTCGGACATGCGGGTGACTCCTCGGCGGGTCGACTGGTCGACGGCTAGCGGTGGTGTTGCGCGGCCCCGCCGAGGCACACCCCGGCGAGGCTGCTCTGCAGCAGGGTGTGCACGAACAGGAGCTCCGCCCCGCCCGGGCCGGCCGCGCCGATCCGGTGCGGGGTCAGCGAGTCGAAGTGCGCGCTGTCCCCCGGCTCCAGCAGGTGCTCGGCCTCCCCCAGGTGCAGCCGCAGGCGGCCGCCGAGCACGTACAGCCACTCCTCCCCGGGGTGGACGCGGACCAGCTCGCCCTGGCTGCGCCCCGGCGGGACGTGCACGCGCAGCGCCTGCATCCCCCGCCCGGAGCCCCCGGCCTGCCAGTACGTCCACCCGTCGGCCTCGCGGGCCCCGGGGCCTCCGGCGCGTACGATGGGATCGGCGACGGCCGGGGTCTCGCCGAGCAGCTCGGAGACGGTCGTCCCGTAGGTGCGGGCGAGGCCGAGCAGCAGCGGCAGCGAGGGCTGGCGCCGGCCGGTCTCCAGCCGCGACAGGTGCGCGGGCGAGAGCCGGGCCCTGGCGGCGGCCGCCTCCAGGGTGAGGCCGGCGCGCCGGCGCAGCTCGCGCAGCTGCGGGGCCATGGCGGGCAGCTCGCCGGCGGGGCCGCCGGGGGCCGGTGGGGCCTCGGTGTCCGAGGGTTCCTCGGGACGGGGGGTCATGCCCCGATTGAGCCAGAGTCTTGCCCAGCTGGCAATCTTCCTTGCCCCTGAGGCAAATTCCGGGCCCGCCGGGTTCAGCTGCCGCGCCGCTCCAGCACCGTCGCCACCGTGTCGGCCTCCTGCGGCCCCTTGTCCGGACGGTGGCGCAGCACCCGCGCGAAGCGCAGGGCCACCCCCGCCGGGTAGCGCGGGGAGCGCTGGAGGCCGTCGTAGGCGATCTCGACGACCAGCTCCGGCCTGACCCGGACGGTGAACCCGTCGTCCTCCACCGCGAGCTCGCGCAGCCGGTCGGTCTGCCAGCGCAGCATCTCGTCGGTGAGGCCCTTGAAGGTCTTGCCGAGCATGGCGAAGGCGCCGTCGGCGGCCCGGGCGCCCAGGTGCAGGTTCGACAGCAGGCCGGTGCGGCGGCCGTGGCCCCATTCGGCGGCCAGCACGACCAGGTCGAGGGTGTGCACCGGTTTGACCTTCAGCCACTGCTTGCCCCGCCGGCCCGCCGCGTACGGGGAGCCGAGCCCCTTGGCCATCACCCCCTCGTGGCCCCGGCGCAGGGTCTCGGACCAGAACGCCGCCGCCTGCTCCGCCTGCGCGGCCGGGTCCTCGACCACCAGGCGGCGGACCCGGGCGGCCCCGGGGACGAGGCCGGCCAGGGCCGCGTACCGTTCGCCGACCGGCAGGTCCAGCAGGACCCGGTCGCCGAGGGCCAGCAGGTCGAAGAAGTACGCGGTGACGGGAAGGGCGCGGCGGGCGGCGGCCACGTCCACCCGGGAGCCGACCCGGCTCGCGATCTCCTGGAAGGGCACCGGCCGCCCGTCGGCGTCGTGCCCGATGACCTCCCCGTCGAGGACGAACCGCTCCCCCGGCAGGCTCCGGGCCAGCTCGGCGACCTCCGGCAGCCGGTCGGTGATCTCGTCCAGGGAGCGGGTGTACACGTGGACCTCCGCTCCCTCGCGGTGGACCTGGACCCGGATCCCGTCGAGCTTCTCCTCCACCGCGCACGGGCCGAGGGCCCTCAGGGCGTCCTCCAGCGAGCGGGCGGTCCCGGCCAGCATGGGCTGTACGGGCCGCCCGACGCGCAGGGTCGCCCCGCTCAGCGCCGAGGCGCCCTCGGCCAGCACCGCCGCGGCCACCCGGGGCAGCGAGCCGTCGAGCATCACCGCCCTGCGCAGCGCGGCCGCGGGCACCCCGGCGGCCGCGGCCACCGCCTCCAGGGCCACCGCGTCCAGCGCGCCCTGGCGGACCTCGCCGGAGAGCAGGCTGCGCAGGAACCGCTGTTCGGCCGCGGTGGCGGCGCCCAGCAGGGCGGCCACGATCCGGCGCCGGGCGGCCTGCGCGCCCGGGCCGGAGACGGCGGCCAGCTCGTCCACCGCCGCGTCGACGGCCCGCACCGTCAGGGTGGGCCCGGAGGCGGGGCCGACCTCCTCGGCGAGGGTGCGCCAGCCGACGCCCGGCCGGCCCTGCGGGAGCCGGCCGGACAGATAGGCGATGACCAGGCCGGCCTCGTCGGCGGGGGCGGCCGCGAAGAGCTCCGCGAGCAGGGCGGTCTTCCGGGACCGGGCGGAGGTCCCGGCGACCTCCCGGGACACGCGCGCGACCTCGGCCAGCAGCATGCGCCCCATCCTGCCGCCGCCGGCGCCTCCCCGCAGCCCGGGTACCGCGGACGCGGTACGCGGGGCCGCGCGGGTACTCCTGGAGAAGGGGCGGGGCTCCCCCTGAGGGAGCTCGGGGAAGGCGGTCAGGGGCTTTAGGGTTCCCCCATGAAGCTCCGACTGCCCCGGCGGCCCCGGGGCCGCCTGCTCGCCGGCGCCGCCGCCCTCGCGGTCCTCGCGGGCGCCGGCACCTGGACGGCCGCGGCCGCCTCCGGGGACGAGCCGGCCGTGCACCGCCTGGACCAGGTCCTGCGGATGCCCGGCGCGGACGCGGACGGTTCCGCCGGCACCGACATCGACACCTCCTTCTTCACGGCGGGCGACGCCTCCGGGCGCCGTCCCGCCGTCCTCCTCGGGCACGGCTTCGGCGGCAGCAAGGACGACGTCCGCGCGCAGGCCGAGCGTCTGGCCCGCGACGGCTACGCGGTCATGACCTGGTCGGCGCGCGGCTTCGGCCGCTCCGGCGGGAGGATCGGGCTCAACGACCCCGAGCACGAGGTCAAGGACGTCTCCGCGCTCGTCGACTGGCTGGCCCGCCGCCCCGAGGTGCGGCTCGACGCGCCCGGCGACCCGCGCGTGGGCGTGGCCGGCGCCTCCTACGGCGGGGCCGTGGCGCTGCTGGCCGCGGGGTACGACCGGCGGGTGGACGCGATCGCCCCGCAGATCACGTACTGGAACCTCGCGGACTCCCTCTTCCCCCAGGGCGTGTTCAAGAAGCTCTGGGCCGGGATCTTCTTCACGAGCGGCTCGGCCGACGGCCTCGGGCCGCCCGGCCGCCCGGCCGGCGCGGCCGGGTCCCCGGCGGCACCCGGCTGCGGACGGTTCGAGCCGCAGCTGTGCGCCATGTACGAGCGGGTCGCCGTGGCCGGGAAGCCCGACGCCGAGGCGCGCGAGCTGCTGGAGCGGCGCAGCCCCTCGGCCGTCGGCGACCGGATCAGGGTGCCCGCGCTGATCGTGCAGGGGCAGGACGACTCCCTCTTCCCGCTGGACCAGGCCGACGCCATGGCGAAGGCCATCGCCGCGAACGGCGCTCCGGTCGCCGTGGACTGGGCGGTCGGCGGGCACGACGGCGGCATGCGCGAGTCCGGCCGGATCGAGGCCCGGGTGGCGGCCTGGTTCGACCGCTACCTCAAGGGCGACGCGGGCGCGGACACCGGCCCGGCCTTCCGGGTCTCGCGCACCGGCGGCATCGACTCCACCGACGGGCGGATCATGGTGCGCAGCGCGACCGGCGACCGCTACCCCGGGCTGGAGTCCGGTCCGCGGGCGTTCGCCCTGGCCGGACGGGAGCAGACCTTCGCGAACCCGGCCGGCGGGGCTCCGCCCGCCCTGTCGGCGCTGCCCGGCATCGGCGGGCAGCTCGCCTCCCTCGGAACCGGGTTCTCCCTGGACTTCCCCGGGCAGAACGCCCGCTTCGACTCGGAGCCGCTGGCCGCGGAGGTACGGGTCACGGGGACCCCGACGGTCACCCTCGACGTGAGGTCGACCGCCGCTGACGGTTCGGCCGTGCTCTTCGGGAAGCTGTACGACGTGGGGCCCGACGGGCGCCAGCAGGTGCTGCCGAGCCTGCTCGTGGCGCCGGTGCGGGTGGCGGACGCCGGGCAGGGCCGGAGCGTGCGGCTGCGGCTCCCGGCCGTCGACCACGCCTTCCAGGCCGGGCACCGGCTGCGGCTGGTGGTCGCGGCCACCGACCTCGGCTACGCCTCCCCGGCCGAGCCGGCCTCGTACACCGTCGCGGTGCGCGAGCCGCTGCGGGTGCCCGTCGCGGACGCAGTACGGGCCGCCCCCGCCGGACTGCCCGGCTGGGTGTGGTGGCTGCCGCTGGGCGCGGTGGCGCTGGCCGCCGCGCTGCTCGGGATCCGCCGGACGGGCGGGACCCGGGCCGCGGCGCCGCCCGAGCCCGCGCTGGCCGGCGTACCGCTCGACATCACCGGGCTGACCAAGCGCTACGCGAAGGCGCAGGACCGCTACGCCGTGCGGGACCTCTCCTTCCGGGTGGAGCGCGGCCAGGTGCTGGGCCTGCTGGGGCCCAACGGGGCGGGCAAGACCACGACCCTGCGGATGCTGATGGGGCTGATCACGCCGGACGCCGGGGAGATCCGGGTGTTCGGGCACGCGATCCGTCCCGGGGCCCCGGTGCTGTCGCGGGTCGGGGCCTTCGTGGAGGGCGCCGGGTTCCTGCCGCACCTGAGCGGCCGGGCCAACCTGGAGCTGTACTGGCGGGCCACCGGCCGCCCCGCCGAGGACGCGCACCTGGCGGAGGCCCTGGAGATCGCCGGGCTCGGCGACGCCCTGGACCGCGCGGTGCGCACGTACTCCCAGGGCATGCGGCAGCGGCTGGCGATCGCGCAGGCGATGCTGGGGCTGCCGGACCTGCTGATCCTGGACGAGCCGACGAACGGTCTGGACCCGCCGCAGATCCGGGAGATGCGCGACGTGATGATCCGCTACGCCGCCGCCGGGCGGACCGTGATCGTCTCCAGCCACCTGCTGTCGGAGGTGGAGCAGTCCTGCACGCACCTGGTGGTCATGGACCGCGGGCGGCTGGTGCAGGCCGGGCCGGTCGCCGAGATCACCGGCGGCGGGGACACCCTCCTGGTGGCGCTGGAGGGGCCGGTGGACGAGGTGGCCGTCGGCAAGGTCGCGGCGCTGGAGGGCGTCGCCTCCGCGGTGCCGGCCGAGGAGGGGCTCCTCGTACGGCTCGACGGCGCGTCGCCCGCCGCCCTGATCGCCGAACTGGTGCGGCTGGAGCTGCCGGTGTCGGCGGTGGGCCCGCACCGGCGGCTCGAGGACGCCTTCCTGACCCTGATCGGAGGTGCGGCATGAGCGCCGTACGGGCCCCGGCTCCCGCCGGGGAGACCGCGCCCGGCTACCGGCCGGGGCGGACGCTGCCGCTGCGCGTGGAGGCGCTGCGGCAGTGGCGCAGGCGGCGGACGCTGGTGATGGGCGGGGTGCTGGCCGCCCTGCCGTTCGTCATGATCATCGCCTTCGCGGTGGGCGGCGGCGCGGACGACGGCCGCGGCGGGGCCGACGGCCGGGTGAGCTTCATCGACACGGCGACGGCCTCCGGCGCGAACTTCGCGGCGACCTGCCTGTTCGTGTCGGCCGGCTTCCTGCTGGTGGTGCCGGTGGCCCTGTTCTGCGGGGACACCGTCGCCTCGGAGGCGAGCTGGTCCTCGCTGCGCTACCTGCTGGCCTCGCCGGTGCCCCGGGCCCGGCTGCTGTGGAGCAAGCTGGTGGTGGCGCTGGGGTTCAGCCTCGCCGCGATCGTGCTGCTGCCGGTGGTGGCACTGGCGGCGGGCACGGCCGCGTACGGGTGGGGGCCGCTGAAGCTGCCCGCGGGCGGGGCGCTGCCCGCCGGGGAGACCGTGCCGCGGCTGGCGGTCGCGGTGGCCTTCGTGTTCGTGTCGCAGCTGGTCACGGCCGGGCTGGCGTTCTGGCTGTCGACCCGGACGGACGCGCCGCTGGGCGCGGTCGGCGGGGCCGTCGGGCTGACGATCGTGGGCAACGTGCTGGACGCGGTGACCGCGCTCGGGTCGTGGCGGGAGTTCCTGCCCGCGCACTGGCAGTTCGCCTGGGTGGACGCCCTGCAGCCGCAGCTGGAGTGGGGCGGGATGCTCAAGGGGACGGTGGTGTCCGTGTCGTACGCGCTGGTGCTGTTCGCCCTCGCGTTCCGCGGCTTCTCCCGCAAGGACATCGTGTCCTGAGGGACTGCCCAGGACACGGGCCGAGGCGCCGAGGGCCCTCCCGGGAATTGGCGGTTTCTAGGGGTCGTTGCAACACGTGGTCGGTTTGATCAGGCCGCGAGGAGTTTATGCAGGCGCTCGGCTGGGGTTTCCCAGTCGAGCGTT
>NZ_JBFBDP010000052.1:0-51738 GCF_040701585.1 Streptomyces sp. NPDC093801
TGACGGTGACCGCCTCGTGGTCCGCGTCGGGCCGGGTGGACGGGTCGTCCGGGCGCAGCACCGTGACCAGCTGGACGGCGGCGGAGCCGGGGGAGTGCACCAGCGTGCGGTGGACGGCGTCCTCGGGCCGCCCGCCGCGCAGGGCGAGCATCAGGGTCAGCCGGCCGGGCACCGAGCCGCCGCGGGCCTGCACGCTGCCGCGCGGCCAGGACACGGTGCCGGCCGGGAGCTGCCTCGGGTCGATCCCGCAGACCACGGAGTCGGCCTCCGCCTCGGTGCCGTCGGCCAGCCGCACCCCGGCCGCCCGCCCGTCCCGGGCCACGACGCCCTTCACGGCGGCGCCGAAGACGAACTCCACCTTCCGCTCCCGGCAGCGCTCGTACACGGCCGTGGCCAGCTCGCGCATGCCGCCCCGGACGTACCAGCTGCCGAAGGTCTGCTCCATGTACGGCAGGGCCGCGGCGGCGGCGGGCGCCGAGTCGGGGTCGAGCCCGTACGCCAGGACCCGCCCGCGCAGCAGCTCCCCGAGCCCGCCGCCCAGCTCGCGCCGGGCCACCTCGGCCAGGGTCGGCTGGCGGCGGCGCAGCAGGCCGCTCCCGCGCAGCGCCGGGTAGGGGTCGCGGCCCAGGACCTGCCAGTCGGGGCGCAGCGGCTCCTCCAGCAGGGGGCGGCGGGTGGCGTCCCAGGTGTCGCGGGCACGGCCCAGCAGGTCGTTCCAGCGCTCGCCCGCGCCGGCGCCGAAGGCCCCGTCGAGGGCGGCGGCGACCCCGCCCCGGGAGGTGCCGGGGAGGGTGACGGAGGCGTGGTCGAGGACGTGCCGGACGGCCGGGTCCACCTGGACCATGCCGACGCAGTCCTCCAGCGGCCGCTTGCCGGTCTTCACGAACAGGTCGCGGTAGACGGCGGGCAGGTGGAGCAGCCCCGGTCCGGTGTCGAAGGCGAAGCCGTCGCGCTCGTACCGGCCCAGCGCGCCGCCGTACGTGGAGCCGCGCTCGTAGACCGTCACCCGGTGGCCCGCCACCGCCAGCCGGGCCGCCGTCGCCATCGCGCCCATGCCGGCGCCGATCACCGCAATTCTTGCCATGGCGCTGAGCCTATCGAGCGGGCGTCGCGCCCATCGAGCGAGGTCAGCGGGTCAGTACGGCGGTGCCCCCCGGACCGCACCCATCCGCTTCTCCTCGCGGCGCTGGGCCCGTCGCCGCCAGAAGCGGCGGATCCGGCTCCAGAGGTAGACCAGCAGCGCGATGCCGGTGGCGAGCAGGACGGCCGCGACGACCGCGGCGGCCGTCGGGTGGAACATGGCGAAGGTGACGATGCCGGCGACGCCGAGGTCCTCGGCGCCGCTCAGCACGATGTTGCTGAACGGCTCGGGGGAGGTGTTGACGGCCATCCGGGTGCCGGCCTTGACGACATGGCTGGCCAGTGCCGTGGAGCCGCCCAGGGCCCCGGCGGCGATCTCGGGCAGGGAGCCGCTCTGCCCGGCCAGGAGCGCGCCGACCACGGCCCCGGCGGCCGGGCGGATCACGGTGTGGACGGAGTCCCAGACGGAGTCCACGTACGGGATCTTGTCCGCGACCGCTTCGCACAGGAACAGCAGGCCCGCCACGACGAGCACGTCGGTGCGCTGGAGGGAGGCCGGGACCTCGTCGGTCAGGCCGGTCGCGCCGAAGAGGCCGAGCAGGAGGACCACGGCGTAGGCGTTGATCCCGCTGGCCCAGCCGCTGGTGAAGACCAGGGGGAGCACACTCACACCGGCATCATGCCGCAGCGCGGGAAGCCGGGGAGCCCGGGCGGGGGAATCGGCGGAGGAAAGCCGCGAGGGGACGGCCGCCATCGCGCGGCCGCCCCCTCAGCGGACGGAAAACGGGTGCGGGGGCTAGTGCCCCTGCTCGTCACGGCGGCGCTGCCACCGTTCCTCGATCCGGGTCATCATCGACCGACGCTGCCGGTTCTGCCCGCGGGCCGAACCGCCTGCACTTCCGGAGACGGGCTGCTCGCCGGGCTTGGGTGCCTTGCGCCAACCGGTGACCACGAGGACCGTACAGGCCAGCATGACGAGGAATCCCACCACGCTGATCCAGAGCACTTCCTGCCAGATCACACCGGTCATGAGGAGCGCGATACCCACCACAATGCCTACGACTGCCTGGTAGACCCGTCGCCGGGTGTACGTGCGCAGTCCACTGCCCTCAAGCGCTGTCGCGAACTTGGGGTCTTCGGCGTACAGCGCTCGCTCCATCTGCTCGAGCATTCGCTGCTCGTGCTCCGAGAGCGGCACGGGAGTCCTCCTCATCCGTCGGTCGCGGGGGGTAGCGACCAGGGGTCCCCTTCAGGATAGGCGGGGAATCGCCCCCGTGATACCCGCCCTCTACGCCACATTCTGCAAATCGCTGAGCGAGAAAACCACTGCGTGGACAAGCACTGGGTGAAACGTACCGTCACCAGCGCGGCCCTTGGGGCGGTTATTCCCCGATGAGCGGTCCGCCATGCCGTGCGGTGGTTCGATCATACGGGTCACGGCGAGGAAACGGAGGGGTCTCGAGGAGGTCGCCCCGGCCGGGCCCGCCGATCAGGCGGGCTTCTCGCCGAGGACGTGCAGCTGCGTGGCCACGGCGTGGAAGGCGGGCAGCTCGGCGGCGGCCTCCTCCAGGCGCATCAGCGCCTCCACCGCGCCCGGCTCGGTGTCCACCAGCACGCCGGGCACCAAGTCGGCGAAGATCCGCACGCCGTGCACGGCGCCGACCTCCAGGCCGGCCCCGCCGACGAGCTCCGCCAGCTGCTCGGCGGTGAAGCGGCGCGGCACCGGGTCGCCGGCGCCCCAGCGCCCGGCCGGGTCGGTGAGCGCGGTGCGGGCCTCGGTGAAGTGCCCGGCCAGCGCCCGCGCCAGGACGGCCCCGCCCAGGCCGGCGCCGAGCAGGCTGAGGACGCCGCCGGGGCGCAGCGCGGCGACGGCGTTGGCCACGCCCTCGGCCGGGTCGTCCACGTACTCGAGCACGCCGTGGCAGACCACCACGTCGTAGGCGTCCCGCTCGACGACGTCCAGCAGGCCCTGGGCGTCGCCCTGGACCCCGCGCACGAGGTCGGCGACGCCTTCCTCGGCGACCCGGCGCTCCAGCCCGAACAGCGCGTTCGGGCTGGGGTCGACGACGGTCACGCGGTGGCCGAGCCGGGCGACGGGCACGGCGAACCTGCCGGTGCCGCCGCCGGTGTCGAGGACGTCCAGCACATCCCGCCCGGTCGCCTTCACCCGGCGGTCGAGGGCCTCCTTGAGGACCTCCCACACCACGGCGGTGCGGAGGGAGGCACGGGGGCGGGAAGTGTCCGACACGGCTGATGACTCCTCGGCGGCATGGGTGGCGGGGTGCGGTACGTGCCCCACCCTATTGCCTCGGCCGACCGCGCAGCTCATCCCGCGTCCGGACGCTCCGGACGCGGCTGCGGCAGGGGCTGTGCCACGGGCTGCAGGGCGAGCATCCGCTCCACCAGGCGCAGGAACATCCCGGCCTCCCGTACGAGGTCGTCGGCGTCCCGTCCCGTGGCCGCGTCCCGTATGCCCGCCTCGGCCCGGGCCCGGCGGGCGGCGCCGGAGGCGAACAGGGCGCTCCACTCGGCCAGCTCCGGCGCTATCTCCGGCAGCACCTCCCACGCGCTGCGGATCCTGGGCCGCCGCCTGGGGTTGACGGGTTCGGGCCGGCCGCGGGCGGCGAGCACCGCCGCGGCGGTGCGCAGGGCGGCGAGGTGGGCGGTGGCGTACCGCTCGTTGGGCCGGGACAGCAGGGCCGCCTCGGCCAGGCCGCTGCGGGCCTTGGCGAGCAGGTCCAGGGCGGCCGGGGGTGCGGCCGACCTGCGCGGGACGGGGTGGACAGGGGACGGGGACGGTGTGGCCATGACGAACCTCCTGTCGTTGCGTGGTGCTCGGCGGTGATACCGGGTGGTGCGTCCGTTGTTGCGTGGATCCATCGTGACGCCCCCCACTGACAATCGCCCTGACCTGTGCCTTTACCCCCAAAGTCCCCCTGTCGGGTCTCGTTTGACCTGGCGAGATGCCGGGGCTGTGAGCTGGGGTTCGCCACGTGTGGTGAGACATTCGGGGGTCGGCTTTCTCATTCGAAGTGGCAACTTTCGGGGAAGGGGGTCGGCTCGGCTCGCCAGTCGGGTTGCCGGTAGTGGACTCGCCAGAGTTCGTCGCGGATGGTGGCGAAGCGGTGCCGCAGGATGCGGACCCACTCGGTGAGGGGGTCCGAGTAGGTGTTGCCGGTGGTGAAGGCGTCGGGGGCGATGCCGAGCCGGCGGGCGGTGTGGTGGTAGAAGCTCTTGAGGTCGAAGGGCTCGACCATCGCGACGTGTCGGCGCCATTCGGGGTCGCCGGTTACCTCCATCAGGCTCACCACCTCGGGGAAGCGGACGCATCCGGTGATCTGCCCGGTGCCGAGCGCGTCGGCCCGGGTCGCCCAGCGCGTGATCAGGGCGGGGTGCCGCTTCTCCTTCAGCCAGCGGAACGTCATCTGCCATGCGCCGGCCAGGGCCCTGCACGTCGACTCGTAGGTGATCAGCTCGGCAAGCTCGGCGTACTGGACCTGGGCGGCGATGATCTCCGGGGCGGGCCGCAGGTCCACGTGGTGGCCGTCGCCGATCCAGAGGGCATGGGTCAGGCAGACGAACTGGTGCGAGGTGCGGTACTCCCAGGCGATCGGCGTGGCCGGGCCGTGCTGGAGCGTGCAGATCCGGCAGGCCAGGAGCGGGTGCGGGTCTCCGCGGAAGAACCGGAGCACTGGCCGGCCGGTGGGCAGGGGGACGTACTGGGGCGCGGTGCGAAGTGTGGGCAGAGCCCGGCGCAGGTTCTCGGCGGGGGTTCGGGAGAGCACGGCGAGGCGGTCCAGCGCGTCGGCGTTCATCCGGGCGTCGCGGTCAAGGACGTGCTTGCCGGGGACGCAGTCCCCGATGGTCCGCAGCAGTAGCGAGACGGGGAAGTCGTTCGCGGCGGCGAGCCGGGCGACGAAGGACACCA
Source organism: Streptomyces sp. NPDC093801 (assembly GCF_040701585.1). Classification (NCBI taxonomy): domain Bacteria; kingdom Bacillati; phylum Actinomycetota; class Actinomycetes; order Kitasatosporales; family Streptomycetaceae; genus Streptomyces; species Streptomyces sp. NPDC093801. The sequence goes on from NZ_JBFBDP010000052.1 coordinate 5,009, forward strand.
CGGTCTCGTTCTTCATGGGCCGGGCCCGCAGGGGCAGCGGGCGGGCAGGCCGTTCCCATCGCTTCATCGGCGGGCCTCCTCGGCGGCGGTGTCGAGGACGACGGCTTCGAGGTGCCGTTTGGTGATCTTCTCGGTGCTGTCGGCGATGGCGTCGTTTGCGGCTTCGTAGATCAGCTGGTCAAGGCTGCCGATCATGCCGCCGGTCCGGCGGTGCAGGTAGGCAGCCTGTTTGCGGAGGGTTCCGGTGGTGTGGCGGTGCAGCCGCAGGGTGCTTTCCATGGTGGCCACGACCCGTTCCCAGTCCTCTCGCTGCTGGACGGTGTCGTGGTCGAACGGTCCGGTGTGCAGGGTGATGAACCGCCCCGCGAGCTGGCGGCCCCGCAGGCCGGAGAACAGACCGTTCTCGCTGACGTTCACCCCGGCGTAGACGAACGTCGCCTGGATCTGCTCGAACAGGTACTTGAGCTGGTCGGAAGCGTCCTGGCCGTTGCGGGTGGCCAGGTCCAGGTTGTGGATCTCGTCCACGACGATCAGGCGGCAGCCGACCTTGTGGAGCACGGAGATCACGTTGTGGGTGATCACCTGCGGGCTCTCGCGGTAGGCGTAGGGCAGGCCGAGGAACGCGGCCAACTCGACCACCAGATCGCGGGGCTTCACCGCGGGCGGGGTGACGATGTAGACGACCGGGACCCGCTCGCCGCTGATGTCGACGGGGGAGCGACGGTCAACCGCGAGCTGATGCCGCTTACCGAGCTGCGAGACCGAGGTGGTCTTGCCGGTGCCGGACGGCCCGGACACGATCAAGCCCTTGCGGCCGGTCTGACGGCGCCCGTTGCGGGCGATCAGCTTCATCCCCGTCGTGGTGATCCTGCGGATCGCCGGGGTGCTGACCAGCAGCAGTTCATCGTGGTAGCCGGTGCGGGCCTGGTCATAGACGGCCCGCTCGACGCGGTCGAGCCCCTGCCATGCGGCCTCGGGCAGCAGCGCGGGCGGCTCGGGCAGGCTCTGGGACATGAACGTCCGCCAGCCGTCCAGGCTGGCCAGTGGCGGCATCCCCTCACTTTCGTGGCTCACTGGTCCTCCCCCTCGGCGAAGGGGTCGAACAGCCCGAACGGCACGACCTCACCAATGGCCACAGCCTCGGCGGCACCGCCGGTCACCTCGTCCTCGTCGTCCGGCTCCTCGATGACCGGAGCCGGCCGCAGGGCGGACGGCAGTCTGCGGGGCATCGCGGTGGCGGCGCGGGCCTTGGCCGTGGCCCGCCGCTCCGGCCCCGGCCCGTCCTCGGCGCGCTTGAGGATGCCCGCCAGCACCACGGCCACCGAAGACTCGTTGGTCGCGTCGACGCCCCGGGACGCCGCGACCTTGCGGGCATAGCGCCAGGTGAAGTCGGCGAACGGCTGCCGGATCAGCGGCAGCTGAGTCCACTCGCAAGTGATCCAACCGCCCTTGTGGTGGTCACGGACCCAGACCCGGGTCAGGTCGTAGGGGTCGTAGTGGACTTCCCAGGCACCGTCATGAGCCCCCGATGCCCGGCGCCGGTAGGGCGCGAGCTGCGGGCTGTTGTAGGTGCGGTAGTCGATCTGGACGCCGTAGTCGTTGATGCGCCGCCGCAGGGCGGGCAGCATCTCCACGTAGTCCTCGCCCGTGGGCGTGACCGGCACGTATCCCGCCGCCGCGACCATCGCGGCATACGCCTCGTTCGGCGACAGCGGTCGGCCCGGGGCGAGCGGGTGGCGCAGGCCCTCGTGCGGGCGCGTCTGCCAGCCCGCCACGATCCACTCGTCCAACAGGTCCTGGAGATCCGCGACCGGCCAGACCGCCCGGCTCTCGACATCGCTGCCGCGACGGGTCGTGTCCCGGCCGGTGTAGCCAGCCAGGTGCTGGCAGAACAGCGAGTTGATCGAGGAAAACGTCCGCTCCACCACGCCCTTCTCGGCGGGCGAGCGGGGGTGGCAGGGCTGCACCGAGATGCCCAGGGTGCGGCAGGCCCGCAAGAACGTCTCCGAGAGGTAGATCCGGCCCCGGTCGACCACGATCGTGTCCGGCACGATCACCGGCTTCGCGGCCGTCAGCTGCAACCGGGTGTCGATGTCGACCAGGCGGGCGTGCGGAATCAGGGACGCAGACATCCGCAACGACTCGTCCCAGTCCGGACGTACCGGCTCCGGGACGACGATGCGGGCCAGCATCAGCGCGGCATCCACCGCCTTCGCCCCCGCCGGGTGGAGCACCGCCGCACAGATCGTCCGCGTGGCGATGTCCACCGCGATCGTCAGCTCCGTGCGGCCCAGAACGCCGTCGTCCATGACGGCCATCACGTCCAGCGGGGTGGTGTCGATCTGAACTTGTTCACCCGGCCGCGCGGCCACCGTCGCGGAGAACACGCCGGACGGACGGTTGGCCATCGACCGCCGGGTCAGTGCGGAGCCGAAGGTGTGCCGGCCCGCCGAGAGCGCGTCCACCAGCCGGTAGAACGTCGCCCGCGACGGCATCGCGACCGCCGGCCCGTACTCCTCGGCCACGAACCGCTCGACCTGCCGAAGCATCCGGGCCTTGGTGCCCGTGGACGTGTCGGTCTGGGACTCGATCGCCGCGACGGTGGCCGCCACCACGCGGGAATCAACGTTCCCCGTCGGCCTCGGCCTGGCCGCGTAACGCCGGTCGACCAGACCCCACAGCCCTTCCTCCCGGTAGCGGCGGCGCATCCGCTGAACCGTCCGCCGCTCGGCCCGCACCCCGGCCGCCCGCAGTTCCGCCGCCTTCGCGGTCTCCCGCTCGGCCATCGAACGCGCCGCAGGGTCGTACTCCGGCCGCGGAAGCGTCCCGGCGGGCGCATCCGGGGCAAGCCCGGTCTCCACCTCCACCAGGTGGCGTTCCCACCGGCAAGCGGCCTCGGCGACTTCCTTCGGCAGCCCCTCCAACAGACCCTGAGAAGTCAGCGGCGCCACCGGCGCCGAGCCGATCACCTCGAAGTCGGCGGCGGCGAACAGGTAGGCCATCAGCACCGCGGACGGCTCCCCGGCGGCAGACAGCAGCCGCACCGTCGTCCCGACGACGGCCACCACCGTGTGCTCCACTCCGGCGAACACCACCCGGTCCCCGACGTGCAGCAGCGGGCGGGCCCTCACAGCTCACCCTCCCCGGCCAGCCGCAGCACCGTGCGGCCCCCGAGCAACGCCGACAGGTCGCAGACCAGTTCCTGGCGCCACATCAGGTGGAACAGCACCGGCAGGACGGCGATCGGATCACCCGCGCACTCGGCGCCCTCCATCAGCGGCCCGGGGACTGCGAAGAACTCCCTCAGCCGTACGGCAGCTTCGGCGTTGAAGCAGCGAGGGTGCCGGTAGCCGGCCAGCCACCGCAGATTCAGGACCTCCACAGGGTCCAACTCGCCCCACAGGGCGTACGACCAACAGGCCTCCGCGCAGGCCTGTTCCGTCGCCGCGAACTTCTCCAGGTCCCGCGTCGGTCGACGCTCTTGGGGTCGGGAGTCGACCAGCAGCACCGAGCCGTCGGCGCGTCGTACGAAGTAGTCCGGCGCGTGGGACACCGTCTTGCCCTCGGCGTTGTCCCAGAACAACCACAACGGCTGGGAGGCGACGGCCGACACCTGCGGGTCGAAGTCCAGCGCCATCAGGTGATCACGTTCCAGCCAAGATTCGTAGCCGACATGAGTCCCGGCCGTCGCCGACCAGTACAGACCCGGATAGTTCCGCTGACCTCGGAACGAGGGGAACTCGCGTACAGGGCGGCCGTCTTCGAACCGCACCCGCGCGGCCACGGCCAGCGGCATCCGACGCTCCACCCCATCACCCCCCAAATAGCTCACCTCGAAGCCCCTGACCCTCGCCGGAGCCCCGCCCGTCACGCTTCGCATTTGCTTGCTCACGCATTCAGGCTCGCCAGTTCAGATGAGAACTCGCCACTCGTTTGCCAACTCCCGCGAGATTTCGCCACATCATGTGCGAACCGACACCCCCTCCTGTACCGACCTTGGCCCCGCACCTGCTAGTTTTTGAACTGACTGGTCAGTTCAAAAGGAGGGGGAGGGCGTGGACAGCCCGCACGGAGCCGCCGTCAAGGCCGAGGGCTTCGGACTCAAGGGCCCGCGCGGCTGGGTCTTCCGCGACATCGGCATCGACGCCGCACCCGGTTCGCTCATCGCGGTCGAAGGGCCCTCCGGCAGCGGCCGCACCTGCCTGCTCCTCGCCCTCACCGGGCGGATGAAGGCCACCGAGGGCCACGCCGAGATCGGCCGCCACCGGCTGCCGAAGAAGATGGCCGCGGTCCGCCGGATCGCCGCGCTCGGCCCGGTCCCCGGGGTCAACGACCTCGACCAGGCCCTCACCGTCGCCGAGCAGCTGCACGAGGGCGCCATGCTCCAGCGGCGCTACGAGGCCCCCGTGCGCGCCCTGCTGCGCCCGCGGGGCGCGCACCGCGCCCCGGCCCCGGCGCGGATCGAGGAAGCCCTGGCCGTCGTCGGACTCGACCCGGCCGGCCTGCCCAAGGGCCCGCGCACCTCCGTGCGGGACCTGGAGCGGCTGGAGGCCGTCCGGCTCTCCGTGGCCATCGCCCTGCTGGGCGCCCCCCGCCTGCTGGCCCTCGACGACCTCGACCTCAAGCTCTCGGACGCCGAACGCGCCGAGGCCTGGGCGGTGCTCCGCTCGGTCGCGGCCCGGGGGACCACCGTCGTCGCGGTGTGCAGCGAGGCCCCCGACGACGCCACGGTGGTCCGCACGGGCCCGCCGGCCGGGGCGGCACCCGCCCCGGAGCGGGCCGCGGCACCCCGCGCGGAGACCCCGAAGGTCACCTGGGGCACCTCCCGCCCGGCAGGACCGGAAGCCGGAACGGAACCCGGGGAGAAGGCCGCCGCGCCCTCCCTCACCAAGCCGGAGGCGGAGCCGGGCGTCAAGCCGGACGCGAAGCCGGGCGCGAAGCCGGGCTTCAAGCCGGGCGCCAAGCCGGACACCGAGGCCGCGGACCGCACCGGAACCGGCGCAGACGCAGACGCAGACGACGACACGAAGGAGGCGGACGATGCGCTCGCCGAAACTGGCCGCGCTTGAGCTGAAGCGGTTCGGGCGGGGGAAGCTCCCCCGGGCCGCCCTCGTCGCGCTGCTCCTGCTGCCCCTGCTCTACGGAGCCCTGTACCTGTGGTCGTTCTGGGACCCGTACAAGCGCCTCGACCACGTCCCCGTCGCCCTCGTCAACGCCGACAAGGGCGCCACCGTGGGCGGCGAGCACCTCGACGTCGGCGGGGAGATCACCAGGAACCTGCGCGAGCGCAAGACCTTCGACTGGCGCGTGGTCAGCGCCGACGAGGCCGCCAAGGGCCTGGAGGACGGCACGTACTTCCTCTCCCTGACCATGCCCGCCGACTTCAGCGAGAAGATCGCCTCCAGCGGCGGCGCCGACCCCACCACCGGGGCCCTCCAGGTCCGCACGAACGACGCCAACAACTACATCGTGGGCTCGATCTCGCGCACCGTCTTCTCCGAGGTCCGCTCGGCCGCCTCCACCAAGGCCTCCCGCAAGTTCCTCGACAAGATCTTCGTCTCCTTCTCCGACCTGCACGACAAGACCGCCGAGGCCGCCGACGGCGCCGACAAGCTCAAGGACGGCGCGGGCAAGGCCCAGCAGGGCGCCCAGGACCTCGCCGACGGCCTCGACACGGCCAAGGAGAAGTCCGGCGAGCTCACCGGGGGCCTGAACAAGCTCAACTCGGCCGCCGGCCAGCTGGAGACCGGTACGCGGCAGATCGCCGAGGGCACCCAGAAGGTCGCCGACCTGGCGAACGGCGCCGCCGACAAGGCCCGCCCCTTCGTCAAGGACCCCAAGAACCTCGCGGACACCGCCAAGCTGGTCGCCGACACCGCCCACGTCGTCAACAACCACCTCGACAAGGCGGCCGAACACGCCCCGGGCGCCGCCGCGGCCGCCAAGCGCCTGTCGGGCCTCGCCGACTCCACCTACGGCCAGTACTGCGCCAAGCCCGCCCCGCAGCTGCCCGCGGGCCTCTGCGAGGCACAGAAGAAGATCAAGGACGACGCGGCCGAGGCCGCCCTGCTCACCGGTGACGTGAACACCGTCCTCGGCAACTCCAAGGGCGACCTCGCCAAGCTCAAGGAGCAGCTGACCAACCTGGAGAACAAGGCCCGCGAGCTCGCCGACAAGGCCCCCGGCCTCGCCGGCGACCTCAACGGGGCCGTGGCCCAGGCCAACGCCCTCAACGACGGCGCCCACAAGGTCGCCGACGGCATGGTCAAGCTCCACAACGGCATCGGCTCCGCCGCCGGCGGCTCCGGCAAGCTCGGCGAGGGCGTCGGCAAGCTCGGCAACGGAGCCCAGCAGCTGGGCGGCGGCATGGTCAAGCTGGTCGACGGCACCGGCGAACTCGCCGGAGGCCTCCACGACGGCGCCGGCAAGATCCCGGACTACGACCAGCGGCAGCGCGACGCCCGTACGCAGGTCATGGCCGACCCGGTCCAGCTCGCCAGCGACCCCCTGCACAAGGCGCCCAACTACGGCACCGGCTTCGCCCCGTACTTCATCCCGCTCTCCCTGTGGGTCGGCGCGATGGTCGCCTACATGCTGATCGCCCCCATGAACAAGCGGGCCCTGGCCGCCGGCGCCTCCGCCTGGCGGATCGCCTTCGCCGGCTGGCTGCCCGTGGTCGGCCTCGGCGCCGCGCAGGTGGGCGCGCTGATGTCGGTACTGCACTGGGGCCTCGGGCTGAAGATGGCCCACCCGGCCCTGACCATCGGGTTCCTGGTCCTGGTCACCGCCTGCTTCGCGGCGATCATCCAGTGGCTCAACGCCAAGTTCGGCGCCGCGGGCCGCATCCTGGTCCTCGCCGTCCTGATGCTCCAGCTGACCTCGGCGGGCGGCACCTACCCCGTCCAGACCAGCCCGGACTTCTTCAACGCCATCCACCCGTACCTGCCGATGTCGTACATCGTCGCGAGCCTGCGCCGCCTCATCACCGGCGGGGACCTCACCCCGGTGTGGCAGGGCGGCCTGGTCCTGGTCGCCTTCACGGCCGGAGCCCTGGCCCTCACCGCCCTCGCCGCCCGCGGCAAGCAGGTGTGGACGATGGACCGGCTGCACCCGGAACTGAGCCTGTAAGGGGCTGTTGACCTGTGAGAATCAGCGCCATGGAAAGCAGCAGCACCACCGCCGGCGGGGCCCGGCGGCAGGCCACGCGACAGAAGCTGTACGAAGCGGCCGTCACCCTCATCGCGGAGCAGGGCTTCTCCGCGACCACGGTCGACGAGATCGCCGAGCGGGCGGGCGTGGCCAAGGGCACCGTCTACTACAACTTCGCGAGCAAGACCGAGCTCTTCGAGGAGCTCCTGCGGCACGGGGTGGGACTGCTGACCGCCTCGCTGCGGGCGGCGGCCGACGAGACGGAGGCGCGCGGGGGCAGCCGCATCGAGGCCCTCGACGCGATGATCCGGGCGGGCCTGGTCTTCATCCACCGGTACCCGGCCTTCACCCAGCTCTACGTCGCCGAGCTCTGGCGGACCAACCGCGCCTGGCAGGGCACCCTGATGGTGGTCCGGGGCCAGGCGGTGGCGGTCGTCGAGTCGGTGCTGCGCGAGGGCGTCGAGCGCGGCGAGCTCAGCGCCGAGATCGACGTGCCGCTGACGGCGGCCGCGCTGGTCGGGATGGTGCTGGTGGCCGCGCTCGACTGGCAGGCCTTCCAGAGCGAGCGCTCGCTGGACGACGTCCACTCGGCGCTGTCGCTGCTGCTGCGGGGGCGCGTGAGCGGGAGCCGGTGACCCCCGGTCGGCGGTGCCGCCCGGGGGGCCGGGCGGCGTAGAACTGAGTATCCGTACCTAGGCGCACAGATGAGTACGCGTACGGATGGGCTCCCACCTGCGGAAACAGCAGACTGGGGGTTGGGGACAAGGGCGGGTCGGACCGCACCGCGGACACGGGGCCGCGGAGCGGACCGGCCACCGCCCGGGGAAACAGAACGCCGGTGCGTCCGGGCTCGGGGGGAACGAGCCCGGACGCACCGGCGTTTTCCGTTCTCCCCGCCCCGGCCTTCCTCCGTTCCCCGGGGCGGGCTCCGGACCCCGTTGCGCTCGAACGCCGCGCGGGCCGTACGCAGCCCCGCCGGCGTCCGAGGCGCGTGTCCCGGGGGCGGAGCCCCCAGGACACGGCCCCCGGTGGCCTCAGCCCCGGTCGCGCAGCGGCAGGCGGGCGCGGCCCGCGAGGCGTGACAGGGCGGCCGACGCCGCCGACAGCCGGGCCGAAGCGGCGGCGGCCACCCGCGCCCCCGAGCGGGGCAGCAGCAGCGCCCGCAGCCGGGCCCCGCGGCCGACCCCGGCCAGCAGCGCCGCCCGGGCCGCACGGACGTCCGCGGCCAGCCCGGGGTACGAGACGTCCGCGCCGGGCGGGGCGTACAGCGCCCGCTCCACCGCGCCCGCCACCCGGTGCACCGCCTCGGCGGCCCCGCCCTCCAGCCGGCCCAGCAGCACGACCCGCCCGGCCGCGCCGCGCGGCGACAGCGCCTCGTCGGGCGGGATGCCCACGTCCCAGGCGCAGTCGCCCAGCTCCCGCCAGGCGGCCAGTACGTCGCCCGTGCCCAGCCGCCGCTCGCGCACCCGGCGCCGCCACAGCAGGGGCAGCAGCGGCAGCCCGGCCACCACCAGCGCCACCGCGGTCCAGCCGAGGACCGTGCCCGCCGACACCCCGCCGGGCCCGGACCCGGTGCCCTGCCGGTCCACCGGCCCGCCGCACTCGCCGAGCCTCTTCTGCTCCGGCGGGCACGCCTCGGCCTGCGAGGGCGCGGGCGCCGGGGCCGACGCCGACTGCGAGGGCGCCGCGGACGACGCGGACGGCTGTGGGGCCGGGGCCTCGGGGCGGCTGTACTCCGGCACCGTGATGCCCGAGCGGGGCGTCGGCTCGAACCGGGTCCAGCCCACGCCCTCGAAGTACAGCTCCGGCCAGGCGTGCGCGTCCCGCATCGAGACGTTCACCGTGCCGTCGGACTGCTTCTCGCCCGGGGTGAAACCGACCGCGACCCGCGCCGGGATGCCCAGCGTCCGCGACATCGCCGCCATCGAGAAGGCGAAGTGGACGCAGAAGCCCTCCTTGTCCTCCAGGAAGCGGACGATGGCCTGCGAGCCCGTGCCCGAGGACACCTTCGTGTCGTAGCGGAAGCCGCCGGTCACGGCGAAGAAGTCCTGGAGCTTGACCGCCCGCGAGTAGTCGTCCTTCGCGCCCTGCGTCACCCGCCGCGCCGTCTCCGCCACCACCGGCGGCAGGTTGTCCGGCAGCTTCGTGTACTCGGCGTGCACCGCCGCGTTGGCGGGCGGCGCGGACTGGAGCTGCTCCGCCGTGGGCCGCAGCAGCAGGCTGCGCACGGTGTACTGCGCGCCCTGCACGTTCTGGAAGCGGTCCTTGGCCAGCTGGTCCCCGACCAGGGTCCGGCCGGCCGGTTCGAAGCGCCACTTCCCGCCGATGTCGACCTGCGTGGCCGGGTACGGCATCGGCAGGTAGCGCTGGGCGTACGTGTCCGCCGCCGAGACGGTGGTGCGCACCTCGACCGCGGTCGCGCGGACCTCCTCGGCGAGCCCCGCCGGGTTCGGCAGCCGCTGCGGGACGTCCGTCAGCGGGCGGGCGGACGCCTCCCACTTGACCCCGTTGAACTCGTCGAGGGCCAGGATCCGCAGGTACTGCTCGCCGAGCTGCGGGCTGTCCGTGCGGTACTTCATGACGACCCGGTTGTCCTGCGCGTTCAGGCTGCTCTGCAGCGAGACCAGCGGGTTCACCGCCGAGATCGTGCCGCCGCCCCCGCCGGCCGAGGGGGAGTCCTCGCCCGGGGTGCCGAGCATCCCGCCGCCCAGCGCCGGCAGCGCGGCCGGCACCGCCAGTGCCAGGCCCAGCGCGACCGCGCCGATCCGCCGCCCGGTGCGCACGGGCGCCACGGCGCGGGTGCCCCCGGCCCCGTTGGCCCCGTAACCGGAGCCGGCGGAGGCGGGCGTACGGGCGCCCGGGGCCCCGCCGAAGACCCGGCCCCACTGGGCCAGCCGGTCGCGGCCCTCCGACAGCAGCATCATCAGGTAGCCCGCGCCGGCCAGCAGGAACGCCAGCCAGGTCTGGCCCCGCCCGGCCGACAGCCCGGCGGCGACCGAGTACAGCGCCAGCAGCGGCAGCCCGGCCGCCGCGGCCGACCGCATCGTCACCGCCAGGAAGTCCACCAGCAGCCCGATCGCCAGCACCCCGGCCAGCAGCAGCAGCCGGATGCCGTCCGTCAGCGGCGCCGGTATGGCGAACTCGCCCACGTCCCGCACGCCCTGCTGGAACAGCCCGGCGAAGTCGGTGACCAGGAAGGCCAGCGGCCCGCTCCCGGTGGACTCGGCCTTCCCCGCGAAGAGGAAGAGGAGCAGCAGCAGCGACACCAGGAGCTGGGCGCCCACGGTCAGCCACCGGGCCAGCGGCACCCGCCGCGCCCCGGCGCCCACCGCGGCCTGCACGGCCAGCAGCAGCGCCGCCTGGAGCAGCCAGCCGGAGGTCTCCACCAGCGGGGCCAGCGACCAGGAGGTCAGCAGCGTCGCCAGGGTCGCGAACAGCGTCACGCGCGCCCGCCCGCTCATACCGTGCCTCCGGGGGTCCGCATGCTGAGGGGGGCGTTCCCGGCCTGTCTCCACAGTTCGGGGAAGGCGGCGCCGGGCGGGACGGCCAGGGCCGTCCAGCCGGCGTCCCGCAGCCTGCGCAGCCGCTCCTCCACCTGTGAGGGCGCTCCGGTCCAGAGCGCGGGGTCCAGGACGAACGCGAGCGCGGCCGCGCTGCGCTGGCGCATCCGGGCCGCCATCTCGGCCTGTTCGTCGTCGAGGTCGCCGAAGAAGGCGACCAGCAGTCCGTCGCCGCCGGAGGGGCCGGAGCCGGTCCCGCCGCGCAGGGCGTCGTAGGCGCGGCCCAGGCCGCTGCCCTCGGAGTGGCCGACGACCGCGAGGGTGTCCATCATCAGCCCGGCCGCCTCGGCGGACTCCGGGCCGGTGCCGGAGGTACCGCCGGCGAAGGCGCCGGCGCCGGGCACCGAGTCGCCGGTGTCGGTGAGGAGCCGCGCCGCGAAGCCCTGTTCGAGGACGTGCAGCAGGGTGGAGGCGGCGGCCGACACGGCCCACTCGAAGGCGGAGTCGGGGCCGGCGCCCTCGTGGGCGAGGTAGCGGGTGTCCAGCAGGACGGTGGCCTTGCTGCGCTGGGGCTGTTCCTCGCGGCGGACCATCAGCTCGCCGTAGCGGGCGGTGGAGCGCCAGTGGACCCGGCGCAGGTCGTCGCCGCGCCGGTAGGTGCGGGGGATCACGTCGTCGTCGCCGGCCAGGGCCAGGGAGCGGCGGTTGCCGTCGCCGTGGCCGCCCGCCTCGCCGGTCATGCGGACCGCGGGCAGGGGCTGGGTGCGCGGGACGACGGTGAGGGTGTCGTAGGCGCTGAAGGAGCGGGTCAGCTCGACCATCCCGAAGGGGTCGGTCAGCCGCAGCTGGAGCGGGCCCAGCGGGTAGCGGCCGCGCAGGTCGGAGCGGACCCGGTAGGACACCTCGCGGCGGCCGCCGGGCTCGACCCGGTCCAGCACGAAGCGGGGGCGGGGCCCGAGGACGTAGGGCACCCGGTCCTGGAGCATCAGCAGTCCCGTGGGCATCCGGGAGACGTTCTCCAGCCGCAGCTGCACCCGGGCCTCGCCGCCGGCGGGCACCCGCGGCGGGCTCAGCCGGCGGCCCGCGGTGACCTGCTGGCGGGTGCGGTGCAGGGCGACGACGCAGATCAGCGGCAGGGCGACGAGCAGCAGTCCGACCCGCAGCAGCTGGCCCTGCCCGAGGACGTACGCGCAGACGGCCGCGGCGGCCCCGGCCGCGAGGAACGAGCGGCCCCGGGTGGTCAGCCCGGACAGCGAGGCGCGTACCCCTCCGGGGTTCCCGGCCTGCCCGCCGGCGCCGTGCGGGGCACCGGCGCCCATCAGAAGCTCCGGGCGCCCGCGCCGGGCGGCACCTCGCCGCGCGTGTGCGTGGCGGGCACCGGGGTGCGCTGGAGGATGTCGTGGACGACCTGCTCGGCGGTGCGCCGGTTCAGCTGGGCCTGAGCGGTGGGCAGGAGGCGGTGCGCGAGGACGGGCGCGGCCAGCTGCTGGACGTCGTCGGGCAGCACGTAGTCGCGGCCGGACAGGGCGGCGGAGGCCTTCACGGCGCGCAGCAGGTGCAGGGTGGCGCGGGGGGAGGCGCCCAGGCGCAGGTCGGGGTGGCTGCGGGTGGCGGAGACCAGGTCGACGACGTAGCGCTTGACCGGGGCCGCGACGTACACCTCGCGGACGGCGTCTATCAGCTTGACGACGTCGTGGGCGTGCGCGACGGCGGTGAGGTCGTCGAGCGGGGAGAGCCCGCCGTGCACGTCGAGCATCTCCAGCTCGGCCTCGGGGCTGGGGTAGCCGACCGAGACGCGGGCCATGAAGCGGTCGCGCTGGGCCTCGGGGAGGGGGTAGGTGCCCTCCATCTCGACCGGGTTCTGGGTCGCGACGACCATGAAGGGGCTGGGCAGGGCGTAGGTGGTGCCGTCGATGGTGACCTGGCGCTCCTCCATCGACTCCAGCAGCGCCGACTGCGTCTTGGGGGAGGCCCGGTTGATCTCGTCGCCGATGACGATCTGCGCGAAGATCGCTCCGGGCTTGAACTCGAACTCGCGGCGCTGCTGGTCGTAGATGCTGACGCCGGTGATGTCCGAGGGCAGCAGGTCCGGGGTGAACTGGATGCGCTGGACCGAGCAGTCGATGGACTTGGCCAGGGTCTTGGCCAGCATCGTCTTGCCGACGCCGGGCACGTCCTCGATGAGCAGGTGGCCCTCGGCCAGCAGGACCACCAGCGCGAGGCGGACGACCTCGGGCTTGCCCTCGATCACGCGCTCGACCGACTGGCGGACCCGCTCGGCCGTGCTGGTCAGATCAGCGAGGCTCGCTCGGTCGTCGTACGTGGTCACCTGGTTCTCCTCGGCCCTTTCCCAGGGCCGACGCGCATGGCACACGGTCCGGCCCACCCCGAAACACGGACACCGCCCCTGAGGGGTTCCGGGCGACGTCCCACCGCATTCTTGACGGCGTCCGGCGCTGTGTCACTCAGGTGGCCGGATCGATCTCCCGCAGGAGCCCGGTGTGCACGTCGAAGACGAAGCCTCGCACATCGTCCCGGTGGGGCAGGAACGGGTTGGTGCGAACCCGCTGCATGGACTGGCGCACGTCCTGGTCCACGTCGCGGAAGGCCTCCACCGCCCAGGCGGGGCGCTGGCCGACCTCGTCCTCCAGCTCGTGCCGGAAGTCCTCGGTCAGGCTTTCGAGACCGCAGCCGGTGTGGTGGATCAGTATCACGGTCCGGGTGCCCAGGGCGCGCTGGCTGATGGTGAGCGAGCGGATGGTGTCGTCGGTGACCACCCCGCCGGCGTTGCGGATGGTGTGGCAGTCGCCGAGCTCCAGGCCGAGCGCCTTGTGCAGGTCGAGACGGGCGTCCATGCAGGCCACGACGGCCACGTGCAGGACGGGGCGGGCGTCCATGCCGGGGTCGGCGAACTCCGCGGCGTAGCGGCGGTTGGCCGCGACGAGCCGGTCGGTGACGGAGTCGCCGCCGGATGCCGCGGACGCGGAGTGTGCGGGCAGGGATGCGGAAGTCGTCATGCCTACGACGGTAGTGGTCACGGGCTGTCCGGACAGGGGGTGAGGATGCACAAAGAAGGTCAACGATGCTTGTGGTGAGCTAACCCACACGAGTGGGAAGGAGGCCGCCGTCCGGGTGATTCGCGGCATTTGCGGGTGCGCCGGAGCGGGGGCGCACCGCGCGCGGGGCGGTTCGTTGACCGGGGCGGGCGTTGCACTAAAGTGACGCGAACCGGCCGGAGCCCGGCCCCACCGGCCGCCCGGCCCCCTGGTAACACTCCGCGTGCGCGGCGCGGCGTATGCCTGCCGCGCCGTTATCTGAGAGGGCGCTTTGACTAGCGAGTCCCGACATGTCCCGGTGATGCTCCAGCGGTGCCTGGACCTGTTGGCCCCGGCGCTGGAGAGGCCGGGGGCCGTCGTCGTCGACTGCACCCTCGGCCTCGGCGGCCACAGCGAGGCCCTGCTGACCCGGTTCCCCGAGGTGCGCCTGATCGGCCTCGACCGCGACAAGGAGGCCCTGCGGCTCTCCGGCGAGCGGCTCGCGCCCTTCGGCGACCGGGCCACCCTGGTCCACGCGATCTACGCCGACCTCGCCGAGGTCCTCGACGGCCTGGGACTCCCCGCCGTCCAGGGGATCCTCTTCGACCTCGGCGTCTCCTCCATGCAGCTCGACGAGGCCGACCGCGGGTTCGCGTACGCCCAGGACGCACCCCTGGACATGCGCATGGACCAGACGACCGGCATCAGCGCCGCCGAGGTCCTCAACACCTACGCCCCCGGCGAGCTGGTCCGCATCCTGCGCCAGTACGGCGAGGAGAAGCAGGCCAAGCGGATCGTCTCGGCGATCGTGCGCGAGCGCGCGAAGGAGCCCTTCACCAACAGCGCCCGCCTCGTCGAGCTGATCCGCGACGCGCTGCCCCAGGCCGCCAAGCGCACCGGCGGCAACCCCGCCAAGCGGACCTTCCAGGCCCTGCGCATCGAGGTCAACGGGGAGCTCGCCGGCCTGGAGCGGGCCATCCCCGCCGCCGTCGACCGGATCTCGGTCGGCGGGCGGATCGCGGTCCTGTCGTACCACTCCCTGGAGGACCGGCTCGTCAAGCAGGTCTTCACCGCCGGCGCCACCTCCACCGCCCCGCCCGGGCTGCCCGTGGTACCCGAGAAGTACCAGCCGAGGCTGAAGCTGCTCACCCGCGGCGCGGAACTGCCCACCGAGGAGGAGATCGCCGAGAACCGGCGGGCCGCCCCGGCGCGGTTCCGCGGCGTCGAACGCATCCGCGAGGCGCAGCCGTGACCAAGGCCGGGAAGGCGGGGAGGGCCGGGAAGGTGGCCACGCTGACCCGCGGGCAGGCGGCCCGCCTCGTCCGGCCCCGCCCCGCCGGGGCCGGCCCCGGCGGCGCCCGGCAGGCGGCGAGGATGCCGTTCGTGCTGCTGGTCGTGGCACTGCTGGCCGGCGGCCTGATCAGCCTGCTGCTGCTGAACTCGGCGCTCAACCAGGGCTCCTTCCAGCTGAGCAGGCTCAAGAAGGAGACCACCGCGCTGACCGACGAGCAGCAGGCGCTCCAGCGGGACGTCGACGGCTACTCCGCCCCCGACGCCCTCCAGCGGCGGGCCCGCGAGCTGGGCCTGGTGCCCGGCGGCAGCCCCGTCTTCCTCGGCCCCGACGGAAAGACCGCCGGCACCCCCGCCACGGCCGAGGCCCCGCCGCCGCCCTCGCCGACCCCGACGCCCACGCCGCCGCCGGCCCCGGCCGCCGCCCAGAACCCGGACGGTCCGGCCCAGCCCGCCGCGAGCGGTACCCCGCTGCCCACCCCGACCCCAGGCAGGTGACGTCGTGACGCGGTTCCCTGCGGGACTTCTCCCCGCCCCGCCCTTCCGCCGTTCCCCGGGGCTCCGCCCCGGACCCCGTTCCGGGCGCTGCGCGCCCGGTGCGCTCAAACGCCGAGCGGGCTGGATTTCGCGCAGCGAGATTCCAGCCCCGCGGGCGTTTGAGGCGCTGGGCGCAGCCCCCGCGTGGCGCGGCGGAGCCCGCCGGTGAGCCCCAAGGAGCCCCCGCGACGGGTACCGGGCCCGGGCAGGCCCCGTACCGGCGCGCGGCCGCCCGCGCAGCGCACCCCGCACACGATCCGGCTCGGCAGCCCCAGGCCGCGGCTGCGCCTGGTCGGCGTCGGGCTCACCCTCGTGATGCTCGCCTTCGTCGTCCGGCTCCTCCAGGTGCAGGCCGTGGACGCCTCCGCGTACTCCGCCAAGGCCACCGAGAACCGCTTCGCCAGCTACGTCCTGGCCGCCGAGCGCGGGGAGATCACCGACCGCAAGGGCGTCGCCCTGGCCACCAGCGTCGACGCGTACGACATCACCGCCGACCCGAAGATGTTCACCCCCCAGGAGAGCAAGGCCCCCGACGCCCCCGAGCAGGCCGCCGCCCTCCTCGCGCCGATCCTGGGCAAGGACGCCAAGGAGATCGCCGCCCGGCTGAAGACCAAGGACACCCGCTACGTGGTCCTGGCCCGCCGGCAGACCCCCCAGGTCTGGAACCAGATCAAGGACCTCAAGAAGCTCTTCGCCGACAAGGCCGCCGCCGACAAGCGCCACAACGGGCCGGGCGCCAACGTCATCGCCGGGGTCTTCAACGAGAACAGCAGCAAGCGCGTGTATCCCAACGGCGACCTCGCCGCCGGAATACTGGGCTACGTCAACGCCGAGGGCAAGGGCGGGGGCGGGCTGGAGTCCGCCCTCGACAAGAAGCTGGCCGGCAAGGACGGCGAGATCACCTACGCCCAGTCCGGCGGCCGCCGCGTGCCCACCGCCGGGTCCCACGAGAAGCCCGCCGTACCCGGCGACGACATCGAGCTGACCATCGACCGCGACATCCAGTGGGCCGCCCAGAGCGCCATCGCGGAGCAGGTCGAGAAGTCCGGCGCCGACCGCGGCTACGTCGTCGTCCAGGACACCCGCACCGGCGAGGTCCTCGCCATGGCCAACGCCCCCGGCTTCGACCCCAACGACCTGACCCGGGCCCGCTCCACCGCCATGGGCAACGCCGCCCTCCAGGACGTGTACGAGCCCGGCTCCACCGCCAAGGTGATCTCCATGGCCGCCGTCCTGGAGGAGAAGAAGGCCGCCCCCGACACCCACGTCGAGGTCCCCAACCGGCTGCACCGCGGCGACCGGCTCTTCAAGGACGACATTGACCACCCCACCTGGTACCTGACCCTCAACGGAGTCCTCGCCAAGTCCTCCAACATCGGCACCATCCTGGCCACCGGGCAGCTCGGCGCCACCCAGCCCGAGGCCAACAAGGTCCTGTACTCCTACCTGGACAAATTCGGCATCGGACGGCCCACCGGCCTCAACTACCCCGGAGAGTCCCGCGGCATCCTCGCCAAGCCGGAGGCCTGGTCCACCTCGCAGCAGTACACGATCCCCTTCGGCCAGGGCCTGTCCCTCAACGCGATGCAGGCGGCCTCCGTCTACTCCACCGTCGCCAACGGCGGCGTCCGCATCACCCCCACCCTGGTCCGCGGCACCAAGGGCCCCGACGGCCGCTTCACCCCGGCCCCGGCGCCCGAACGGACCCGCGTCATCAGCCAGGAGACGGCCAAGAGCCTCTCCGAGATGCTGGAGTCCGTGGTCGACGACCAGGAGGGCACCGGAACCAAGGCGAAGATCCCCGGCTACCGGGTCGGAGGCAAGACCGGCACCTCCAACCGGGTGGATCCGGCCACCGGCCGCTACAAGGGCTACACCGCCTCCTTCGCCGGCTTCGCCCCCGCCGACAACCCGCGGATCACCGTCTACTGCGCCATCCAGAACCCCACCAAGGGCAGCTACTTCGGCGGCCAGATCTGCGGCCCGATCTACAAGACGGTCATGGAGTTCGCACTCAAGACCCTCCAGGTCGCGCCCACCGGAGCGGCCCCCGCCGGCCTCCCGGTGACCTACGGAACCGGCCAGCCGCCCGCCGCGCCGAACGGCGCGCAGCCCAGTCCCCAGCCCTGACGGCGAACCGGCCGTCCCACCACCCACGCGTGAGGCTCCATCAGTGACAACGATCACCCCGAAACCCGGGAACCAGACGGCCGAAGCCGCCCAGGACGGGCCCTCGCTTCGCGAGCGGCCCGCCGCGCCCGGTACGCTCACCGCCGTGCCCCACGCTGATCAGCCCAGAACCGCCCAGAAAGACGCCCCGGCAGCGCCGCCGGGAGCGCCCAGGCCCGTGAACGCCCGCCCGACCCCGCTGGGCGAGCTGGCCGGCCTGCTGGGTCTGCCCGAGTCCGGCTCCGCTCAGATCACCGGCATCACGCACGACTCCCGTGCCGTGCGCCCCGGCGACCTCTACGCGGCCCTGCCCGGCGCCCGGCTGCACGGCGCCGACTTCGCCGCCCAGGCGGCCGCCCTCGGCGCCGCCGCCGTGCTGACCGACCCGCAGGGCGCCGAACGCGCCGCCGCGACCGGCCTGCCCGTGCTGGCCGTCGAGGACCCGCGCGGCCGGATGGGCGAGCTCGCCGCCGAGATCTACGGCCGCCCCGGTGAAGCCCTGCTCCAGCTCGGCATCACCGGCACCTCCGGCAAGACCACCACCGCGTACCTCGTCGAGGGCGGTCTGCGCGCGGCGGGACGGGCCACCGGACTGGTGGGCACCGTCGAGATGCGCATCGGCGACGAGCGCATCAAGTCCGAGCGCACCACCCCCGAGGCCACCGACCTCCAGGCCCTGTTCGCCGTGATGCGCGAACGCGGCGTCGAGGCCGTCGCCATGGAGGTCTCCAGCCACGCCCTGGTGCTGGGCCGGGTCGACGGCTGCGTCTTCGACGTCGCCGTCTTCAACAACCTCAGCCCGGAGCACATGGAGTTCCACTCCGACATGGAGGACTACTTCCAGGCCAAGGCGCAGCTCTTCACCGAGCGCCGCGCCCGCCTGGGCGTGGTCAACGTGGACGACGAGTACGGCCGCCGCCTCGCCAAGGAGTCGGCGATCCCGGTCGTCACCTTCTCCGCCGCCGGCGACCCGGCCGCCGACTGGCGCGCCGAGGACGTGGTCAGCGGCCACATGGACTCCACCCTGACCCTGGTCGGGCCCGAAGGACAGCGCGTACGGGCCAAGGCCCCGCTGCCCGGCCCGTTCAACGTCGCCAACACCGTCGCCGCGGTGGTCACCCTCGCCGCCGCCGGACTCGACCCGCAGACCGCCGCCGACGGCGTCGCCGCGGTCCCCGGGGTCCCCGGCCGCCTGGAGCGCGTGGACGCGGGCCAGCCGTACCTGGCCGTCGTCGACTACGCCCACAAGACCGACGCCGTCGAGTCGGTGCTGCGCGCCCTGCGCGAGGTCACCACGGGCCGGCTGCACATCGTCCTCGGCTGCGGCGGCGACCGCGACACCACCAAGCGCGGCCCGATGGGCGCCGCGGCGGCCCGGTACGCCGACACCGCCGTCCTGACCTCCGACAACCCGCGCTCCGAGGACCCGCTGAAGATCCTCGCCGCGATGTTCGAGGGCGCCGTCTCCGTCCCCGCCGAGGAGCGCGCCGCCGTCCTCGTCGACGCCGACCGGGCCGCGGCCATCGCCGCCGCCGTCGCGCGTGCCGAGGCCGGCGACACCGTCCTCGTCGCGGGCAAGGGGCACGAGCAGGGCCAGGACACCGCGGGCGTGGTACGCCCCTTCGACGACCGCGCCGTGCTCCGCGCGGCCATCGAGAACCAGCAGCGCAGCGTCCGACAGGCCGAGGTGAACCCGTGATCGCCCTTTCCCTCGCCGAGATCGCCGACATCACCGGCGGGCGGCCCCACGACATACCGGATCCCTCCGTCCTGATCAGCGGCCCGGTCGTCATCGACTCCCGCCAGGTGGAGCCCGGCAGCCTCTTCGCCGCCTTCGCCGGCGAGCAGGTCGACGGCCACGACTACGCCGAGCGCGCGGTCGCCGCCGGCGCCGCCGCCGTCCTGGCCGCCCGGCCGGTCGGCGTCCCGGCGATCGTGGTCGACGACGTCGAGAAGGCGCTCGGCGCCCTCGCCCGCGCCGTCGTCGGACGCCTCGGCACCGACGTGGTCGCCCTGACCGGCTCGGCCGGCAAGACCTCCACCAAGGACCTGATCGCCCAGGTGCTCCAGCACCACGCGCCCACCATGTGGACGCCGGGCTCCCTCAACAACGAGATCGGCCTGCCGCTCACGGCGCTCAGGGCCACCGCGGAAACCCGGCACCTGGTCCTGGAGATGGGCGCCCGCGGCATCGGGCACATCGCCTACCTGACCGGGCTCACCCCGCCGCGCATCGGCCTCGTCCTGAACGTCGGAACCGCCCACATCGGCGAGTTCGGCGGCCGCGAGGCCATCGCCCAGGCCAAGGGAGAGCTGGTCGAAGCCCTTCCGGCCGAGGCCGAGGGCGGGGTCGCCGTCCTCAACGCCGACGACCTGCTGGTGCGCGCGATGACCGCCCGCACGAAGGCCCGTACGGTCCTCTTCGGCGAGGCCGAGGACGCGGACGTACGCGCCACCGACGTGCGGATGACCCCCGCGGGACAGCCCTCCTTCACACTCCACACACCGACCGGGTGCAGCGATGTGACCTTGCGCCTGTACGGTGAGCACCACGTGTCGAACGCGCTCGCCGCGGCCGCCGTCGCTCATGTCCTGGGCATGTCAGTCGAGGAGATCGCCACCGCGCTCTCCGGGGCGGGCACCCTGTCCCGGTGGCGCATGGAGGTCACCGAGCGGGCGGACGGCGTCACGATCGTCAACGACGCCTACAACGCGAACCCCGAATCCATGCGGGCCGCCCTGCGCGCACTGGCCGCCATGGGCGGTGCCGGCAAGGAGGACGGGGGACGTACGTGGGCGGTGCTCGGCCCCATGGCCGAGCTCGGTGACGCGTCGCTGGCCGAGCACGACGCGGTGGGGCGGCTTGCCGTCCGGCTCAACGTGAGCAGGCTCGTGGCAGTCGGGGGCAGGGAAGCGTCCTGGCTGCAGCTGGGCGCATATAACGAGGGTTCGTGGGGTGAGGAGTCGGTGCTCGTGTCCGACGCGCAGGCGGCGGTCGACCTGTTGCGCAGAGAACTGCGCCCGGGGGACGTCGTGCTGGTGAAGGCTTCCAGGTCGGTCGGTCTGGAGCGGGTGGCGCTGGCGCTGCTCGAGGGCGAGGGCGAGGTCGCCGGCCGATGAGGCAGATCCTGTTCGCCGGTGTCATCGGCATGTTCCTCACCGTCATCGGCACCCCGCTGCTGATCAAGCTGCTGGCCCGCAAGGGCTACGGCCAGTTCATCCGCGACGACGGCCCCCGCGGCCACGCGGGCAAGAAGGGCACGCCCACCATGGGCGGTATCTCCTTCATCCTGGCCACGCTCATCGCGTACGCCCTGACGAAGGTCATCACCGGCGAGTCGCCGTCCTTCTCGGGCCTGCTGGTGCTGTTCCTGATGGCGGGCATGGGCCTGGTCGGCTACCTCGACGACTACATCAAGATCGTCAAGAGGCGTTCGCTCGGCCTGCGGGCCAAGGCCAAGATGGCCGGCCAGCTGATCGTCGGCATCGCCTTCGCCGTGCTCGCGCTCCAGTTCAAGGACTCGCGCGGGCTCACCCCGGCCTCGGAGAAGCTGTCGTTCGTCACGGACTTCGGCTGGTCCATCGGCCCGGTGCTGTTCGTGGTCTGGGCCCTCTTCATGATCCTGGCCATGTCCAACGGCGTGAACCTGACCGACGGTCTGGACGGCCTCGCCACCGGCGCCGCCGTGATGGTCTTCGGCGCCTACACCTTCATCGGCGTCTGGCAGTTCCAGGAGTCCTGCGCCAACGCGGTGACCCTGACCAACCCCAACGCCTGCTTCGAGGTCCGCGACCCGCTGGACCTCGCGGTCGTCGCCTCCGCCCTCATGGGAGCCTGCTTCGGCTTCCTGTGGTGGAACACCTCGCCCGCCAAGATCTTCATGGGCGACACCGGCTCGCTCGCGCTCGGCGGCGCGCTCGCGGGTCTCGCCATCTGCTCCCGCACGGAGTTCCTGATGGCGCTCCTCGGCGGCCTCTTCGTGCTCATCACGATGTCGGTCGTCATCCAGGTCGGCTCCTTCAAGCTGACCGGCAAGCGAGTCTTCCGAATGGCCCCGCTCCAGCACCACTTCGAACTCAAGGGCTGGTCAGAAGTCCTTGTCGTGGTCCGCTTCTGGATCATCCAGGGCATGTGCGTGATCGTGGGTCTCGGCCTCTTCTACGCAGGATGGGCAGCGGACAAGTGACCCCCTGGCAGGACCGGAACATCACCGTCGCCGGCCTCGGCGTGAGCGGCATCAGCGCCGCCCGCGCCCTGGCCGGCCTCGGCGCCGTGGTGACCGTCGTCGACGGCGGGGACGGCGAGGGCCACCGGGCCCGGGCCGCCGAGCTGGAGGCCGAGGCCAAGGGCGTCACCGTGCGCCTGGGCGACGCAGAGACCCTCCCCGAGGGCACCGACCTCGTCGTCACCTCGCCCGGCTGGAAGCCCGACAGCCCGCTGTTCGCGGCCGCCGCCGCGGCCGGCGTGGACGTCGTCGGCGACGTCGAGATCGCCTGGCTGCTGCGCGGCGAGGGCGCCGCCCCCTGGCTGGCCATCACCGGCACCAACGGCAAGACCACCACCACCCAGATGCTGGCCTCGATCCTGCGGGCGGCCGGTCTGCGGACCGCGGCCGTCGGCAACATCGGCACCCCCATCATCGACGTGGTGACCGGCGAGGAGACCTACGACGTCCTCGCCGTGGAGCTCTCCAGCTACCAGCTGCACTGGGCGCCCTCCGTGCGCGCCCACTCGGCGGCCGTCCTCAACCTGGCCCCCGACCACCTCGACTGGCACGGCTCCATGGAGGCGTACGCCGCCGACAAGGGCCGCATCTACGAGGGCAACACGGTCGCCTGCGTCTACAACGTCGCCGACCCGGCCACCGAGCGGCTGGTCGAGGAGGCCGACGTCGAGGAGGGCTGCCGGGCCATCGGCTTCACCCTCGGGGCACCCGCCCCGTCCATGCTCGGCGTGGTCGACGGGATCCTGGTCGACCGGGCGTTCGTGCAGGACCGGCAGAAGAACGCCCAGGAGCTGGCGCACGTCGACGACGTCAACCCGCCCGCCCCGCACAACATCGCCAACGCCCTCGCCGCGGCGGCCCTGGCCCGCGCCTTCGGCGTCGAGCCGCGCGCCGTGCGCGACGGGCTGCGCGACTTCCGCCCCGACGCGCACCGCGTGGCGTACGTGGACGAGGTCGACGGGGTCCGCTACGTCGACGACTCCAAGGCCACCAACACCCACGCCGCGGAGGCCTCCCTGGCGGCCTTCGAGCCGGTCGTCTGGATCGCCGGCGGCCTCGCCAAGGGCGCGACCTTCGACGAGCTCGTGCAGAAGTCCGCGAAGCGGCTGCGGGGCGTGGTGCTCATGGGCGCCGACCGGGCGCTGATCGCCGAGGCGCTGGCGCGACACGCGCCCGAGGTCCCGGTGACCGACCTCGAACGGACCGACACTGGGGCGATGCTCGCAGCGGTCCGGGAAGCGGCCCGGCTCGCGGAGCCCGGAGACACCGTCCTGCTGGCGCCCGCGTGCGCCTCGATGGACATGTTCGCGAACTACAACGAGCGGGGCGACGCGTTCGCCGACGCGGTGCGCGAACTCGCCTCCGGGAGCGCCGCGGACACGGCCTAGCCGAGGGCGCCCGACAGGTTCCCCCGGCCGGCTGCTCGCCTCGTACGAGTGGAGGGGAAGATCACAGATGCCGGCCAGACAGATGCTGCCGGGACGGCGGCCCCCCGCCGTCAAGGCGCAGGGCCGCAAACGTCCCGCCCCCGGTGCCAAGCGGCCCGCCCGGGGCGGGCCGCTGGAGCGGCTGCGTCGCACGCGGCGGCAGTTGACCAAGGCCTGGGACCGCCCGCTCACCGCCTATTACCTGATTTTCGGCAGCTCGCTGCTCATCACCGTGCTCGGCCTGGTGATGGTCTACTCGGCGTCCATGATCAAGGCCCTCCAGCTGGGCCTGGGAGACGCCTACTTCTTCAAGAAGCAGTTCCTGGCCGCCGCGATCGGCGGGGTCCTGCTGCTGGCCGCCTCCCGCATGCCGGTCAAACTGCACCGGGCGCTGTCCTACCCCGTGCTCGCCGGAACCCTGTTCCTGATGGTCCTGGTCCAGGTCCCCGGGATAGGGGTCTCCATCAACGGCAACCAGAACTGGATCTCCCTGGGCGGCCCGTTCATGCTCCAGCCCAGCGAGTTCGGGAAGCTGGCGCTGATCCTCTGGGGCGCCGACCTGCTGGCCCGCAAGGGCGACAAGGGGCTCCTGACCCAGTGGAAGCACCTGCTGGTGCCGCTGGTCCCGGTCGCGTTCCTGCTGCTCGGCCTGATCATGCTCGGCGGGGACATGGGCACCGCGATGATCCTCGGAGCGGTCCTGTTCGGCCTGTTGTGGCTCGCGGGGGCGCCGACGCGGCTGTTCGCCGGAGTGCTCGCCTTCGCGGGTGTGATCGTCGCACTGCTCATCAAGACCAGCCCGCACCGCATGGACCGGCTCGCCTGCATCGGGGCGACGGAACCGGGCAGGAACGACCTCTGCTGGCAGGCGGTGCACGGGATCTACGCCCTCGCATCCGGCGGATGGTTCGGTTCCGGCCTGGGTGCGAGTGTGGAAAAATGGGGGCAACTGCCCGAAGCCCATACCGACTTCATCTTTGCCATCACCGGTGAGGAACTGGGCCTGGCGGGGACGCTGTCGGTGCTCGCCCTGTTCGCGGCTCTAGGCTATGCGGGTATCCGCGTGGCCGGACGCACGGAGGACTCCTTCGTACGGTATGCCGCGGGAGGCGTGACCACCTGGATCACGGCCCAGGCCGTGATCAACATCGGTGCGGTGCTCGGTCTGCTGCCGATCGCAGGGGTGCCCCTCCCGCTGTTCTCCTACGGGGGGTCCGCCCTGTTGCCGACCATGTTCGCGGTCGGACTGCTCATCGCGTTCGCGCGGGAGGAGCCGGCGGCGCGCGCGGCGCTCGCGATGCGGCAGCCGAGAGCCGGCTGGCGGCGGAGCGGGCCGATATGGAAGTCGATGAGACGGCGCGTCAAGAGGCGTCCGTCCGGAGAGCGGTGAATTTCGGTGCATGTCGTACTCGCCGGTGGGGGGACCGCCGGCCACATCGAGCCGGCGCTCGCCCTCGCGGACGCCCTGCGCAGGCAGGACCCGACCGTGGGCATCACCGCCCTCGGCACGGAGCGCGGACTCGAGACCCGCCTCGTGCCGGAGCGCGGCTACGAGCTGGGCCTGATCCCCGCCGTGCCGCTGCCCCGCAAGCCCACTCCGGAGCTGATCACCGTCCCCGGGCGGCTGCGCGGCACCATCAAGGCCGCCGAGGAGATCCTCGTCCGCACCAAGGCCGACGTGGTCGTCGGCTTCGGCGGCTACGTGGCCCTGCCCGGCTACCTGGCCGCCAAGCGGCTCGGGGTGCCGATCATCGTCCACGAGGCCAACGCCCGGCCCGGACTGGCCAACAAGATCGGCTCCCGCTACGCGCACGCCGTCGCCGTCTCCACCCCCGACAGCAAGCTCCGGGGGGCCCGCTACGTGGGCATCCCGCTGCGCCGCTCCATCTCCACCCTCGACCGCGCCGCCATGCGCCCCGAGGCGCGGGCCGCCTTCGGCCTCGACCCCAACCTGCCGACGCTGCTCGTCTCCGGCGGCTCGCAGGGCGCCCGCCGCCTCAACGAGACGATCCAGCAGGTCGCGCCGACCCTCCAGCGCTCCGGGATCCAGATCCTGCACGCGGTCGGCCCGAAGAACGAACTGCCGCGTGTCGACAACATGCCCGGGATGCCGCCCTATGTCCCGGTACCGTACGTGGACCGGATGGACCTCGCGTACGCCGCCGCCGACATGATGCTGTGCCGCGCGGGCGCGATGACCGTCGCCGAACTCTCCGCCGTCGGACTGCCGGCCGCCTACGTACCGCTGCCCATCGGCAACGGCGAACAGCGGCTCAACGCCCAGCCGGTGGTCAAGGCCGGCGGTGGCCTCCTCGTCGACGACGCGGAACTGACGCCCGACTGGGTGCTGGGCCAGGTCCTGCCGGTGCTGTCCGATCCGCACCGCCTGTACGAGATGTCCCGCGCCGCCGCCGAGTTCGGCCGCCGGGACGCCGACGAGCTCCTCGTCGGCCTCGTCCACGAGGCGATCGCGGCCGCACGCGGGTAACCGCTGACCCAGGAGGCGCAGGAGTGGCCGGAGCGACGACGGCACGACGCGGACCGTCCGGCCGCGCGGGCAAGGGCGGCAAGGGCGCGGGAGCGCCCGAGCCGCCCCGGCCGCCCAAGTCGCCGAAGGGCACCGGCCCGCGCGGGTCCGGCGGCGGGAGACCGCGCCGGGTCCGCCTGCTGGTGACCCTCGCGGCGGCGGCGCTGCTCGCCGGGGGCGCCGCCTGGGCCCTCTACGGGTCCTCCTGGCTGCGTGTGGAGAAGGTCACGGCCTTCGGCACCGAGGTGCTCACCCCCGAGCAGGTCCTGTCCGCCGCGGCCGTACCCGTCGGCGCCCCGCTGGTCAGCGTGGACACCGACGAGATCGCGAGCCGGGTGCGCGCCCGGCTGTCCCGCATCGATTCGGTCGATGTGGTGCGGGCCTGGCCGCACGGGATCGGGCTGAAAGTGACGGAACGCAAACCGGTCCTGCTCATCAAAAAGGGCACGGACTTCATCGAAGTGGACGCGACGGGTGCGCGGTTCGACACGGTTGCGAAAGCACCCGTCGGCGTTCCGCTCCTCGAAATGGCCGCGGACCGGTCGCCGAGCGCGCGCCGCTTCGACGAGGAGCGGCTGCTGCGGGAGGCGGTGGGCATCGCGGGAAGCCTTCCCGACGCAGTCGCGAAGGAGACGTTGCAGGTCAAGGTGGGGTCGTTCGACTCGGTCGTGCTGCAGCTGACGAAGGGCCGCACCGTCGTGTGGGGGAGCGGCGAACTGGGTGAGGCCAAAGGCCGGGCGCTGACCGCCCTGCTGAAAGCCGCGCCCAAGGCCGACCACTTCGACGTGAGCGTTCCCACCGCCCCCGCGGTGTCCGGGAGTTGACGTCGGGTCGAGGGCCGACGCACCCTGGTTGGCCACCGATACGGGTGATCACATAGGGTGAAAAGAAAAACGGGAGGTTCGGCGTGTTCGTTGAACACGCGCTACTTGTCGACTTAGTGTCCTGTTCGGAAGAGTCCAAGGAACAGACACACCCCTAACCCTAAACTTCAGGGTTAGGGTTCGGGTCGGCGCGTAGCGGACCGTCCCACATTTCGGCATCAGTCGTCGCACCGCAGGCCCGCGAGGCGGCGACACGTAACTCGAGGCGAGAGGCCTTCGACGTGGCAGCACCGCAGAACTACCTCGCAGTCATCAAGGTCATCGGTGTCGGCGGCGGTGGTGTCAATGCCATCAACCGAATGATCGAGGTCGGTCTCAAGGGCGTCGAGTTCATCGCCATCAACACCGACGCCCAGGCGCTGTTGATGAGCGACGCCGACGTCAAGCTCGACGTCGGCCGCGAACTCACCCGGGGCCTCGGCGCCGGAGCCAACCCGGCCGTCGGCCGCAAGGCGGCAGAGGACCACCGCGAGGAGATCGAGGAGGTCCTCAAGGGGGCCGACATGGTCTTCGTCACCGCCGGCGAGGGCGGCGGCACCGGCACGGGCGGCGCGCCCGTCGTCGCCAACATCGCGCGCTCGCTGGGCGCCCTGACGATCGGCGTGGTCACCCGCCCGTTCACCTTCGAGGGCCGGCGCCGCGCGAACCAGGCGGAGGACGGCATCGCCGAGCTCCGCGAAGAGGTCGACACCCTCATCGTCATCCCCAACGACCGCCTGCTGTCCATCTCGGACCGCCAGGTCTCGGTGCTCGACGCCTTCAAGTCGGCCGACCAGGTGCTGCTCAGCGGCGTCCAGGGCATCACCGACCTGATCACCACCCCGGGTCTGATCAACCTCGACTTCGCCGACGTCAAGTCCGTGATGTCCGAGGCCGGCTCGGCCCTGATGGGCATCGGCTCCGCCCGCGGCGACGACCGCGCGGTGGCCGCGGCCGAGATGGCGATCTCCTCGCCGCTGCTGGAGGCGTCCATCGACGGCGCCCGCGGCGTGCTGCTCTCCATCTCCGGCGGCTCGGACCTCGGTCTCTTCGAGATCAACGAGGCCGCGCAGCTGGTGAGCGAGGCCGCGCACCCGGAGGCCAACATCATCTTCGGCGCCGTCATCGACGACGCCCTGGGCGACGAGGTCCGGGTCACGGTCATCGCGGCCGGCTTCGACGGCGGCCAGCCCCCGGCCCGCCGGGACAACGTCATCGGCGCCGCGTCCACCAAGCGCGAGGAGCCGGCCCCCGCGCCGGTCCGCGCCCCCGAGCCGGTCCGCCCGGCCTTCGGCGGACTCGGCACCGTGACGCCCCGCGAGGAGCCCCCGGCCCCGGTCGAGATCCCGGTCGAGACCGCGCCGGCCCCGCCGCAGGTCCCGACGGCCCGGCCCTACCAGGACAGCCCGGCCGAAGAGCTGGACGTTCCGGACTTCTTGAAGTGACGCTGGAGCAGCATCACGAGAGCGGCGCCCACTTCGCCTTCACCGACCGGTGGGGCGGGGTGAGCGCCGTTCCGTACGAGGAGCTCAATCTCGGCGGCGCGGTCGGCGACGACCCGGCCGCCGTTCGCGCGAACCGGGCGGCCGCCGCGAAGGAGCTGGGCATCGACCCGGACCTGGTGGTCTGGATGAACCAGGTGCACGGGCGGGACGTGGCCGTGGTCGACGGCCCCTGGGGCTCCGCCGTGGACATCCCCTCGGTGGACGCGGTGGTGACCGCCCGTCGGGGGCTCGCCCTCGCCGTGCTCACCGCCGACTGCACCCCCGTGCTGCTGGCCGACCCCGTCGCCGGGGTGGCCGCGGCCGCCCACGCCGGGCGGCCCGGGCTGGTGGCCGGGGTGGTGCCCGCCGCCGTCGAGGCGATGGTGGCCCTCGGCGCCGACCCCGCGCGCATCGTCGCCCGTACCGGACCCGCCGTCTGCGGGCGCTGCTACGAGGTGCCGGCCGAGATGCGGGAGGCGGTCGCCGGGGTGGTGCCGGCGGCGTGGGCCGAGACGAGCTGGGGGACGCCGGCCGTCGACGTGGTCGCCGGGGTGCACGCGCAGCTCGCGGAGGCGGGGGTGGCGCACGGACACCGCTCCCCGGTCTGCACACTGGAGTCGCGGGACCACTTCTCGTACCGCCGCGACCGGGTGACCGGGCGGCTTGCCGGATATGTCTGGTTGGACTGACTGATGACGGATCGTAAGGCCGAGCTCGCCGAGAACCTCGCGCGGGTGGAGGAGCGGATCGCCTCCGCCTGCGCGGCGGCCGGCCGCCTCCGGGACGAGGTGACCCTCATCGTGGTCACCAAGACCTACCCGGCGACCGACGTACGCCTCCTGGCGGAGCTGGGCGTCCGTCATGTAGCGGAAAACCGCGACCAGGATGCCGCCCCCAAGGCCGCGGCCTGCGCGGATCTGTCGCTGAACTGGCACTTCGTGGGCCAGTTGCAGACGAACAAGGTCCGTTCCGTGGCGGGATACGCGCACGTGGTGCAGTCGGTCGACCGGCCGAGGCTCGTCACGGCGCTCTCGGCCGCCGCGGTGGCGCAGGGGCGGGAGATCGGCTGCCTCGTGCAGATCGCCCTCGACGCCGAGTCGGGGGAGCGCGGGGCCCGGGGCGGTGCCGCGCCCGAGCAGATGGCCGAGTTGGCGGATCTCGTCGCCGGGGCGCCGGGGCTGAGGATCGACGGCCTCATGACCGTCGCCCCCCTCGCCGGCCTCTACGCGGGGCGCGAACAGGCCGCCTTCGAGCGGATGATGGAATTGTCATCCGGCCTGCGCGCGGACCATCCGGCTGCCACGATGGTGTCGGCAGGAATGAGCGCCGACCTGGAACAGGCCGTCCTGGCCGGTGCGACACATGTGCGCGTCGGCACTGCGGTACTCGGCGCGAGACCCCGGCTCGGGTAACGTCGCGAAGAAAGTCGGACCACAGCAGAAAATATGGTCATTTCCGCAGATGAGCGGACAGACCACGTGGATCGCGGGCAGTTGGTGACTTTGGTGACACAGCGACACCTGCGACAGGGCGATCCACCACAGAGCGGAGGACTCGGAGAATGGCCGGCGCGATGCGCAAGATGGCGGTCTACCTCGGCCTCGTGGAGGACGACCGGTACGACAACCCGGGGTACGACCCCGATGACGAATTCGAGCCCGAGCCGGAGCCCGAGCGCCCCCGGGAGAGGGACCGGCGACAGCAGCCCGTGCACCAATCGCCCGTAACGGACGAACCGGTACGAGCAGTGCAGCCGCCGGCGCCGCGCGAACCCCTCCCAATTCCGTCAGAAAACGGACGTCCTGCGCGAATTGCCCCCGTGGCATCCATCACACCTGACCGCACCAACCTGGAGAAGAACGCCCCCGTGATCATGCCCAAGGTCGTCTCCGAGCGGGAGCCGTACCGCATCACGACGCTGCACCCCCGGACCTACAACGAGGCCCGTACCATCGGGGAACACTTCCGTGAGGGCACCCCGGTGATCATGAATCTCACGGAGATGGACGACACCGACGCGAAGCGTCTGGTCGACTTCGCGGCCGGCCTCGTCTTCGGTCTGCACGGCAGCATTGAACGCGTGACACAGAAGGTGTTCCTGCTGTCGCCTGCTAACGTCGATGTCACGGCGGAGGACAAGGCCCGCATCGCGGAGGGCGGGTTCTTCAACCAAAGCTAGACCGATCCGTCAGATACGGGGCCGGGAACAGAGCGGGAGCAGGGGAGAGGGAAGCGCGGGATGGGCGTCGCACTGCAGGTGGTCTACATCGCGCTGATGTGCTTCCTCATCGTGCTGATCTTCCGACTGGTCATGGACTACGTGTTCCAGTTCGCACGTTCATGGACACCCGGCAAGGCGATGGTGGTCGTTCTGGAGGCCACCTACACTGTCACCGATCCACCGCTCAAACTCCTGCGGCGGTTCATCCCGCCGTTGCGTCTCGGGGGCGTGGCGCTCGACCTGTCCTTCTTCGTTCTGATGATCATCGTTTACATCCTCATCAGCTTCGTGAGCACCGCTGCGAGAAGCGTGTGAACGATGAGCTCCCCCGTGCCTGCGGGGACAGTCCCGATACGGTCCTGCCGACTGCCGACGACTACGTAGAGGTGAAGAAGACATGCCGCTGACTCCCGAGGACGTGCGGAACAAGCAGTTCACGACCGTCCGCCTGCGAGAAGGCTATGACGAGGACGAGGTCGATGCCTTCCTCGACGAGGTCGAAGCCGAGCTGACGCGCCTGCTGCGCGAGAACGAGGACCTGCGCGCGAAGCTGGCCGCCGCCACGCGAGCCGCCGCGCAGAGCCAGCAGCAGGCGAACATGCGCAAGCCGGAGCCCCAGGACCAGCGAGGCCCGGGCGCTCCCGTGCCGGCGGCCATATCCGGCCCGCCGCAGCCGCAGCAGCCGCAGATGGGTCCGCCGCAGCTCCCGGGCGGCCAGCCCCAGCTGCCCCCGGGCCCCGGCGGACACGGACCGCAGGGTCCGGGCCCGATGGGCGGCCCCATGCAGCAGCAGTCCATGGGTGGCCAGCACCCGATGGCGCCGCAGCAGCAGATGGGCCAGCAGCCCATGCCGCAGCAGATGCAGCAGCAGTCGATGGGCGGCCAGAACCAGCTCGGCCAGCCCATGGGGCAGCAGATGCAGCCCATGGGGCAGCAGATGCAGCCGATGGGCCAGCAGATGCAGCCCATGCAGCAGCCGCAGCTCCCGCAGCAGGGCCCCGGCGGCGACAGCGCCGCCCGTGTCCTGTCGCTCGCGCAGCAGACCGCCGACCAGGCGATCGCGGAGGCCCGTTCCGAGGCCAACAAGATCGTCGGCGAGGCGCGTTCCCGCGCCGAGGGCCTGGAGCGGGACGCCCGCGCCAAGGCCGACGCGCTGGAGCGGGACGCCCAGGAGAAGCACCGCGTCGCGATGGGCTCCCTGGAGTCCGCCCGCGCCACGCTGGAGCGCAAGGTCGAGGACCTGCGGGGCTTCGAGCGCGAGTACCGTACGCGTCTGAAGTCCTACCTGGAGTCGCAGCTGCGCCAGCTGGAGACCCAGGCCGACGACTCGCTGGCCCCGCCGCGCACCCCGGCCGGCCCGGCCCTGCCGCCGTCGCCGTCCCCGTCGATGGCTCCGGCCGGCGCGATGGGCATGGGTGGTCCGTCCCCGATGGGCGGCCCGTCCCCGATGGGCGGCCCCTCCCCGATGAGCGGTGGTCCGTCCTACGGCGGTCAGCAGCAGATGTCCCCGGCGATGACGCAGCCGATGGCTCCGGTGCGGCCTGCCGCGCCGCAGCCGATGCAGCAGGCGCCGTCTCCCATGCGGGGCTTCCTGATCGACGAGGACGACAACTGACGTAGCCGTCGGCAGTCTCTACGGGCCGGGCCCGGTTCCCCTGCGGGGGCACCGGGCCCGGCCCGTTTTCCGTGCCGGGGGCGGGTACGTGCGGGGCCGCTGCCCGGGCTCCGCCCCCGGACCCCCGCGCCTCACACGCCGGCGGGGCTGGAATTTCGCTGCGCGAAATCCAGCCCGCGCGGGCGATCGAGCGCACCGGGTGCGGTAGCGCCCGGAACGGGCTCAGGGGCGTAGCCCCTGGGACCGGTGGAAGGGCGGGTGGGGGGCCTCGCCCCGCGCGGCGGGGAACGCGACGGCCCGCACCCTCCCGAAGGGGGTGCGGGCCGTCGCGGCAGCGGGTTACGCCTTGCGCAGGCGGAACGTCAGGGCGAGGGGCTCGTCCTCGAAGGGGGCTCCGAAGGAGTCGTCGGCCTCGCCGGACGCGAAGTCCGTCGCGAGGACCTCGTCCGCGATCAGGGCGGCGTGGTCCGTCAGGGCCGTCACGACCTCCTCGGACGTGGACGACCACCGCAGGGCGATGCGGTCCGCGACGTCGAGGCCGGAGTTCTTGCGGGCCTCCTGGATCAGCCGGATCGCGTCACGGGCCAGGCCCGCCAGCCGCAGCTCCGGGGTGATCTCGAGGTCGAGCGCGACCGTGGCGCCGGAGTCCGAGGCCACCGACCAGCCCTCGCGCGGGGTCTCGGTGATGATGACCTCCTCCGGGGTGAGGGCCACCTCCTCGCCGTTCACCGTCACGACCGCCGAGCCGGAGCGCAGCGAGAGGGACAGGGCGGCGGCGTCGGCCGCGGCCACCGCCTTCGCCACGTCCTGCACGCCCTTGCCGAACCGCTTGCCCAGCGCCCGGAAGTTCGCCTTCGCCGTCGTGTCCACGAGCGATCCGCCCACCTCGGAGAGGGAGGCCAGGGAGGAGACGTTCAGCTCCTCCGTGATCTGGGCCTGGAGCTCCGGCGACAGCGCGTCGAAGCCGACCGCGCCGACCAGCGCCCGCGACAGGGGCTGGCGGGTCTTGACGCCCGACTCGGCGCGCGTGGCCCGGCCCAGCTCGACCAGGCGGCGGACCAGCAGCATCTGCTGGGAGAGGGCCGGGTCGATCGCGGAGGCGTCCGCCGCCGGCCACGTGGACAGGTGCACCGACTCCGGCGCCCCCGGCGTGACCGGGACGACCATGTCCTGCCAGACCCGCTCCGTGATGAAGGGGGTCAGCGGGGCCATGAGCCGGGTGACCGTCTCGACGACCTCGT
Source organism: Streptomyces sp. NPDC093801 (assembly GCF_040701585.1). Taxonomy (NCBI): domain Bacteria; kingdom Bacillati; phylum Actinomycetota; class Actinomycetes; order Kitasatosporales; family Streptomycetaceae; genus Streptomyces; species Streptomyces sp. NPDC093801. The sequence continues at coordinate 38,293 of NZ_JBFBDP010000052.1, forward strand.
GCAGCGTGCGCAGCGCCGCCTTGTCGCCCTGCCAGAACCGGCGGCGCGAGCGCCGCACGTACCAGTTGGACAGGTCGTCGACGAAGGCGGACAGCAGCTTGCCGGCGCGCTGGGTGTCGTACGACTCCATCGCCTCCGTGACCTCGGAGACGAGGGTGTTCAGCTCCGACAGCAGCCACTTGTCCAGCACCGTGCGGTCCGCCGGCGCCGGGTCGGCCTCCGAGGGGGCCCAGCCGGACGTCCGGGCGTACAGGGCCTGGAAGGCGACCGTGTTCCAGTACGTGAGGAGCGTCTTGCGGACGACCTCCTGGATCGTGCCGTGGCCCACGCGCCGCGCCGCCCACGGGGAGCCGCCGGCCGCCATGAACCAGCGCACCGCGTCCGCGCCGTGCTGGTCCATGAGCGGGATCGGCTGGAGGATGTTGCCGAGGTGCTTGGACATCTTGCGGCCGTCCTCGGCGAGGATGTGGCCGAGGCAGACCACGTTCTCGTAGGAGGACTTGTCGAAGACCAGGGTGCCGACCGCCATCAGGGTGTAGAACCACCCGCGGGTCTGGTCGATCGCCTCCGAGATGAACTGCGCCGGGTAGCGCTTCTCGAAGATCTCCTTGTTCTTGTACGGGTAGCCCCACTGTGCGAAGGGCATCGAGCCCGAGTCGTACCAGGCGTCGATGACCTCCGGGACGCGGAAGGCTTCGAGGGAGCAGCCCTCGGCCGTGCAGGTGAAGGTGACGTCGTCGATGTACGGGCGGTGCGGGTCCAGGGCGGAGTGGTCCTGCCCGGACAGCTCGCTCAGCTCGGCGCGCGAGCCGACACAGGTGAGGTGGTTCTCCTCGCAGCGCCAGATCGGCAGCGGGGTGCCCCAGTAGCGGTTGCGGGAGAGCGCCCAGTCGATGTTGTTGTTCAGCCAGTCGCCGAAGCGGCCCTGCTTGACCGACTCGGGGAACCAGTTGGTCTTCTCGTTCTCCCGCAGCATCGCGTCCTTGACGGCGGTGGTGCGGATGTACCAGGACGGCTGCGCGTAGTAGAGCAGGGCCGTGTGGCAGCGCCAGCAGTGCGGGTAGCTGTGCTCGTACGCGATGTGCTTGAAGAGCAGGCCGCGCGCGTCGAGGTCGGCGGTCAGCTTCTCGTCGGCCTTCTTGAAGAAGACGCCCCCGACGAGCGGGACCTCCTCCTCGAAGGTGCCGTCGGCGCGGACCGGGTTCACGACCGGCATGCCGTACGAGCGGCAGACCGCGAGGTCGTCGGCGCCGAAGGCCGGGGCCTGGTGGACCAGGCCGGTGCCGTCCTCGGTGGTGACGTACTCGGCGTTGACCACGTAGTGCGCGGCCTCGGGCTCGGGGAACTCGACGAGGGCGAAGGGGCGCTCGTAGGTCCAGCGCTCCATCTCCTTGCCCGTGAAGGTCTCGCCGGTGGCCTCCCAGCCCTCGCCGAGCGCCTTCTCCAGCAGCGGCTGGGCGACGACCAGCTTCTCGTTGCCGTCCGTGGCGACGACGTACGTGACCTCGGGGTGGGCCGCGACGGCGGTGTTGGAGACCAGGGTCCACGGGGTGGTGGTCCACACGACCAGGGCCGCCTGGCCGGCGAGCGGGCCCGAGGTCAGCGGGAAGCGGACGTAGACGGAGGGGTCGACGACCGTCTCGTAGCCCTGCGCCAGCTCGTGGTCCGAGAGGCCGGTGCCGCAGCGCGGGCACCAGGGGGCGACGCGGTGGTCCTGGACCAGCAGGCCCTTGTCGAAGATCTCCTTCAGCGACCACCACACCGATTCCACGTACTCGGGGTCCATGGTCCGGTACGCGTCGTCCAGGTCGACCCAGTAGCCCATGCGGGTCGTGAGCTCGGTGAACGCGTCGGTGTGGCGGGTCACGGACTCACGGCACTTGGCGTTGAACTCGGCGATGCCGTACGCCTCGATGTCCTGCTTGCCGTTGAAGCCGAGCTCCTTCTCGACGGCGAGCTCGACCGGCAGTCCGTGGCAGTCCCAGCCCGCCTTGCGGGCCACGTGGTAGCCGCGCATGGTGCGGAAGCGGGGGAAGACGTCCTTGAAGACGCGGGCCTCGATGTGGTGGGCGCCGGGCATGCCGTTCGCGGTGGGCGGGCCCTCGTAGAAGACCCACTCCGGGCGTCCCTCGGACTGCTCCAGCGTCTTGGCGAAGGTCTTGCTCTCGCGCCAGAAGTCGAGGACGGCGTGTTCGAGGGCGGGCAGGTCGACCTGGGCGGGTACCGGGCGGTACTGCGGCGGTGTGGTCATGAGGCTGAACTCTTCCTCCGGCGGGTGTGTCACTTCCGTCCGGAGGGACGAGAGCGCGTGCTGCTCCCGCGGTACCACCCTCCTTGGCCTCCGGACGGGTCCGGTGGCCCCCTCATTGGGGTGCGAAGCCGGTTCTACCGGCCCGACGGGAATCCCGTGCGGGCTTTCTTCCGGCGGCTCCGGGGTGATCCTTCACGTCGCGCTCGCCCCCGGGCTCTCACCGTCCCCGGGTCGCTCCTGGCTGCGTCCGACGCTACTCGTCCCCATCCATGCCTTTCGCTGCGCCCAGTGTACGGGCCGGGGCGCAGCTCGGCAGACCGGTTTACGGCGGGGCGCGGCGGGTGGCGGGAGGGGGCGCGGCGTGACCGGGACGGCCCGACGGGCCGGCCGGGGATCCGCCGGGGCGGGCGGGGCGGATTACGGGGGCTCCCGCTGGGCACAACGGATGCAGGTTGACCTCGATGGACGCGTGCCCCGTTGCCGTGGGGTCGGAGGCGATTTATCGTTCCGGCACGATTTGGCTAAAAAGGCCACATCCGGTGAAAAGGGGCCGCGGCCATGGTGGCGAAGAAGACGGCGACACGGGAGGTGGCTGCTGTGCCGGGCTCCACGGCTGCCGCCGAGCGGGCCGTTCCGGAGAAGAAGGCGGCCCCGGCGAAGAAGGCCGCCGCGAAGAAGGCCCCGGCCGGGGAGGCTCCCGCCGGGAACCCGCCGGCCACGAAGACGGCGGCCACGAAGACGGCGGCCAAGAGGGCGGCGGCCAAGAGGACGGCGGCCACGAAGACGGCGGCCGAAAGAGCGGCGGCCGGAACGACGGCGGCCGGAAAGGCGGCGGCCGGGAAGGCGGCGAAGGCGGCGGTGGCCGGGAAGGACCCGGACGCGCAGGCCCCCGCCAAGAAGACGGCGGCGAAGAAGACGGCCGCCGGGAAGGCGGCCGCCAGGAAGACTCCGGCCGAGAAGGCCCCGGCGGAGGTCGAGGGGGCGGCCCCGGCCGCGCGGAAGACGGGAGCTCGGAAAGTGGTTGCCAAGAAGACCGCGGGCACGGCCCGCAAGACGGCCGAGGACACGGCCGGCGGCCCCGCGGCCGCGATCCCCGGCGAACTCGCCGTGCGCCCCGGGGAGGAACCCTGGACCGCCGAGGAGGTCGCGGAGGCCCGTACGGAGCTCCTCTCCGAGGTGATGCGGCTGCGCGTGGAGCTGGAGGCCTCCGAGATGGCCATCTCGGGCCTGATGCGGGACTCGGGCGACGGCGCGGGCGACGACCAGGCCGACACCGGCACCAAGAACATCACCCGGGAGTCCGAGCTGGCGCTCGCCGCGAACGCCACCTCCATGCTGGAGCAGACCGAGCGGGCCCTGGAACGGCTGGAGGCGGGTACGTACGGGCTCTGCGAGAACTGCGGCAAGCCCATCGGCAAGGCGCGCATGCAGGCCTTCCCGCGCGCCACGCTGTGCGTGGACTGCAAGCAGAAGCAGGAGCGACGGCACTAGCCAGGACCTACGCACCCTGACGTACTCTCGTGTCTCGTCGGGATCGGGCTAGTTCGAGGGACTCACGTGGCAGAGGCGGAGCGCATCATCGGTACGCCGGAGGTCGGGGACGACGCCGAGCCGCAGTCGGAGCCCGCCGCGCCCCGCGGGCGCAGGCGGATCGCGGCGCTGCTCGTCGTGGCGGTGCTGGCGTACCTCCTCGACCTCGGCAGCAAGATGCTGGTCGTGGCCCGGCTGGAGCACCAGCCGCCGATCGAGATCGTCGGGAACCTGCTGAAGTTCGACGCCATCCGCAACCCCGGCGCGGCCTTCGGCTTCGGAGAGGCCTTCACGATCATCTTCACCGTGATCGCGGCGACCGTGATCGTGGTCATCATCCGGCTGGCCCGCAAGCTGTACAGCCTGCCGTGGGCGATCGCCCTGGGCCTGCTGCTGGGCGGCGCACTGGGCAACCTGACCGACCGGATCTTCCGCTCGCCGGGCGTGTTCCGGGGGGCGGTGGTCGACTTCATCGCGCCGGCCCACTTCGCCGTCTTCAACCTCGCCGACTCGGCGATCGTGTGCGGCGGCATCCTGATCGTCCTGCTCTCCTTCAGGGGTCTGGACCCGGACGGCACCGTCCACAAGGACTGAGGGCGGGGCTCGTGCGGGAATGGTCTTCCGCCGAGTCCTGCATACTCGACGGGTGAGTACGATTCCCGAGATCCGCACCCTGCCCGTTCCCGATGGCCTGGAAGGCGAGCGCGTCGACGCCGCCATCGCCCGTATGTTCGGTTTTTCCCGGACGAAGGCGGCCGAACTGGCCTCGGAGGGGAAGGTCTCGGTCGACGGCAGTGTCGTCGGCAAGTCCGAGCGCGTCCACGGCGGCGCCTGGCTCGAGGTCGAGATGCCCGCCCCGCCGCGGCCGGTCGAGCTGGTGGCCGAGCCGGTCCCGGGCATGGAGATCATCCACGACGACGACGACATCGTGGTCATCATGAAGCCGGTGGGCGTCGCGGCCCACCCGAGCCCCGGCTGGACCGGCACCACCGTCATCGGCGGCCTCGCCGCGGCCGGCTACCGGATCTCCACCTCGGGCGCGTCCGAGCGCCAGGGCATCGTGCACCGCCTCGACGTCGGCACGTCCGGCCTGATGGCCGTGGCCAAGTCGGAGCGCGCGTACACCTCCCTCAAGAACCAGTTCCGCGAGCGCGTCGTGGACAAGCGCTACCACGCGCTGGTCCAGGGCCACCCGGACCCCATGAGCGGCACCATCGACGCGCCGATCGGGCGGCACCCGAACGCGGACTACAAGTGGGCGGTGACCCAGGACGGCAAGGCCTCGGTCACGCACTACGACCTGATCGAGGCGTTCCGGGCGGCGTCGCTGCTGGACATCAAGCTGGAAACGGGGCGCACGCACCAGATCCGCGTGCACATGTCCGCGCACCGGCACCCGTGCGTGGGCGACCTGACCTACGGGGCCGACCCGACCGTCGCCAAGCGCCTGGGCCTCACCCGCCAGTGGCTGCACGCCGTGCGGCTGGGCTTCGAGCACCCGGCCGACGGCCAGTGGGTGGAGTTCGAGAGCGGCTACCCGGCCGACCTCCAGCACGCCCTGGACGTGATCCGGGCCGAGAGCCAGTAGGCGGTCCTGCGGGGCGGGGGCCCAAATCCCCGGGTGCGGCGCGGCCTCCTGGCAGGGTGTAGCGGGTGGATCAGCTCGCTCTGCTCTTCGTGCTGCTGCTCGGGGCCGTCGTCACCGTCCCGCTCGGGGACCGGCTGGGGCTGCCCGCCCCCGTGCTGATGACCCTCGGCGGGGTCGTGCTGGCGCTGGTGCCGGCCGTGCCCAACGTGGACATCCCGCCCGAGTACATCCTCCCCCTGCTGCTGCCGCCCCTGCTGTACGCCTCCGCGCAGCGCACCTCCTGGCGGCAGTTCGCGGCCAATGTCCGGCCGATCCTGCTGCTGGCCGTGGCCCTGGTCTTCGTGACCACCGCCGCAGTGGCCGCCGTCGCGAACGCGGTGGTCCCCGGGCTACCCGTCGCGGCGGCCGTCGCGCTCGGCGCGCTCGTCGCTCCGCCCGACCCCGTCGCGGCCACCGCCGTGGCCGGGTCGCTCGGGCTGCCGCGCCGGATGGTGTCCATCTTGGAGGGCGAGGGGCTCTTCAACGACGTCACCGCCATCGTCCTCTACCACGTAGCCATCGCCGCCGCGGTCAGCGGCAGCTTCTCCTGGCCCGCCGCGCTCGGGGAGTTCGTCCTGTCCGCGGTGGTCGCCGTGGCCGTCGGGCTCGCGCTCGGCTGGGCCACGAACCGCCTGATGGACCGGCTCGGCGACGCCACCCTCCAGATCGGGCTGACGCTGCTGGTGCCGTTCGTCTCGTACGTGGTGGCCGAGGAGCTCCAGGGGTCGGGGGTGCTGGCCGTGCTGACCACCGCCCTGTTCCTCGCCGAGTACGCCACCGACGCCGACGACGTGCTGGGGCGCCTGGCCGGGCACACCTTCTGGGAGGTCATCGACGTCCTCGTCACCGGCGTGGCCTTCGGGCTGATCGGGCTGGAGCTGCACAACGTCTTCGGCGTCGCGAAGGGCCGCGAGTGGCAGATGGCCGGCTGGGCGGCCGCCGTGGTCGTGGTGGTGGTCGCCGTGCGGCTGGCGTGGCTGCTGCCGGCGGGCTGGCTGGCGAAGAAGCTCCACGGGCGGCGCGACTACGACGAGGAGATCCCGCTGAGCTGGCGGGAGAGCGTGGTGATGTGGTGGGCGGGGATGCGCGGGGTGGCCTCGGTGGCGCTGGCCCTGGCCATTCCGCTCAGGACGGACGCCGGGGACCCCTTCCCCGACCGGGACGAGATCATCTTCACCGCCTTCGCCGTGATCATGGCGACCCTGGTGTTCCAGGGGCTGACCCTGCCCTGGCTGGTGCGGCGCCTGGGGGTCGAGGCGGACACGGACGCCGAACGGGACACCGAGCGGGCGCTCGCGCTGCGCGCGGCGAAGGCGGCGAAGCGGCGGCTCAGGGAGATCGAGGTGGTCGAGGAGCTCCCTGAGGACCTGGTCGAGATCCTGTACCGGCGCGCGTACGACGTGGGGGCGAGGATCAGCCCCGACCTGGTCGACGAGGAGCGGCGCGAGGCGTACGCGAAGCGGGTGGAGCGGATCCGGCAGGTCCAGCGGATCCAGCGGGAGATGATGTCCGCCGCCCGCCACGAGGTGCTCTCGGCCCGCAGCGAGCCGGGGGCCGACCCGGAGATCGTCGACCGCGTGCTGCGGCACCTGGACGTCCGCAGCCTGCGGAGCGCCTAGACACGGACTAGTCGCGCGGGGCGGCCTCCGGGGCGGTGACGCGGGGGAGGGTGTGCGGGTGCTCGGCCGCCAGCCAGGCGATCAGCTGCTCGCGGACCGCGCAGCGCAGGGTCCACAGGTCGCCGGCGTCCTTCGCGGTGACCACGGCGCGGACCACGATCGTGCTGGGTGTGGTGTCCGTCACGGCCAGGCCGCCGGTGCGGCCGTCCCATTCGGGGAGGTCCTTGAGGACCTCCGCGAGCTTGTCCCGCATCAGGGCGACCGGAGCCGAGTGGTCGAGGTGCCACAGGACCGTCCCGGTCATCTGGGAGCCCCCGCGGGACCAGTTCTCGTACGGCTTGCTCGTGAAGTACGAGACCGGCATCGTGATGCGGCGCTCGTCCCAGGTGCGGACCACGAGGAAGGTCAGGGTGATCTCCTCGACGGTGCCCCACTCCTTGTCCACGACCACCGTGTCCCCGATGCGCACGGTGTCGCCGAAGGCGATCTGCAGCCCGGCGAAGAGGTTGCCGAGGGAGGCCTGGGCGGCGATGCCGGCCACGATGCCGAGGACGCCGGCCGAGGCCAGCACCGAGGCGCCGAGGGTGCGCATCGCCGGGAAGGTCAGCAGCATCGCGGCGGCGGCCACCACGACGGCCACGGCGGTCAGCGCCCGCTGGATCAGCGCGACCTGGGTGCGCACCCGCCGCACCCGCGCGTCGTCCGGCGCCGAGGCGGCGTAGCGGGCGTACGCGGAGTCGACGACCGCGGTGGCGATGCGGACGAGCAGCCAGGCCGTCGAGGCGATCTGCACCAGGGTCAGGACGTGGCCCACGGCGCCCGCGTGGGCGGGCAGGACGTGCGCCGGCCGGTACGCGGCCTGGACCGCGGCCGTGGCGAGGACGAGCCGGAAGGGCGGGACGCAGCGGCGCAGCAGCCCCCACAGCGGGGTCTCGGAATGCCGGGCGTCCGCCCGGCGCAGCAGCAGGTCGAGGAGCCGGCCGGCGAGCAGGGTGAGGAGCAGTGCGGCGCAGACGACGGCGGCGGGACGCAGGACGTTCTCCATCTCCATGGGGGAGAACCTATCCACCGGGCGCCGCCGGACTCCTCCCTCCGCCGGGCAATGGCACGATGGGACACATGAACATCATGCTCTTCCACTCGACGTACGGGCTGCGGCCCGCGGTGCACGCGGCGGCCGACCGGCTGCGCGCCGCCGGACACCGGGTCCAGGTGCCCGACCTCTTCGAGGGCCGTACGTTCGAGACGTTCGAGGAGGGCGTGGCCCACCTGGAGGAGGTGGGCCGCGACGAGCTGCTCAAGCGGGCGGTGCTGGCCTCGGCGCCCTTCTCCGACCAGGGCCTGGTCTACGCCGGTTTCGACTTCGGCGGTTCCGTCGCCCAGCACCTGGCGCTGGCCGACGACAAGGCGCGCGGGCTGCTGCTCCTGCACGGCACGGCGGACCTGGAGGACGGCGCCTCGGCCGACGAGCTGCCGGTGCAGCTGCACATGGCGGACCCGGACCCCTTCGAGACGCACGACTGGCTGACCGCCTGGTACCTGAGGATGCGGCGGGCCGGGGCCGACGTGGAGATCCACAGCTACCCGGGTGCCGGGCACCTGTTCACGGACCCCGACCTGGACGACTACGACGCGGACGCCGCCGGGGAGGTCTGGCGGATCGCGCTGGCGTTCCTCGACAGCCTGTAGGGGACGCGGACGGGGCCCGGCGCCGAGCGCCGGGCCCCGTCGTGTGCGGAGCGGTGCGCGCGATCAGACGCGGTAGGCGCTCCACATGCTCTTCATGCGCGACACCTGACCGGCGGTGAACTGGTACATGCAGGAGTCGTACGTGTAGTCCATGAAGTTGTGGATCGGGTCCACACCGGCCTTGGTGGTGCAGGAGTCACGGCCGGTCGGGCACTCGAAGGCCGCGCTCTTCTCGGCCGGGGTGTCGGCGACGGAGTCGCCGCTGCCCGAGCAGCCGCCCTGGAAGGTGTGGTACAGGCCCATCCAGTGGCCGACCTCGTGGGTGGCGGTGTCGCCCTCGTTGTAGTTGGCGGAGGAGCCGCCGGGCAGCGAGGAGTTGAGGATGACCACGCCGTCCATCTTCGGGGCGGAGGCGTAGGAGCTCGGGAAGGTCGCCCAGCCGAGGAGGCCGCCGCCGAGGTTGGCGGTGTAGAGGTTGAGCGCGTTCTTGCCGCCCTTGCGCAGGGCGTTCTTCATGTCCGTCTCGGCCTGGGTGCCGTCGGAGACGTTGTACCAGGTGGCGTTGTCGGTGTAGTCCGTGCCGGCCAGGGAGAACTGGAAGCCGGAGTCGACGTTGCCGTTGCCCTTGCCGCTGTAGGCGGCGTTCAGGACGTTGATCTGGTTGGTGATGTCCGTGGCGGTCAGCTTGCCCTGGGTGCCGTTCGTGATCACGTGGACGTACACCGGGATGGTGGTGGCGGCCGCCACGGAGGCGACGCCCTCGCGGGCGCCGAAGACCTGCTGCGGCGACAGCTGCATCTGGCTGAGCTTCTTCGTCAGGTCCGCGTCCATGGCCTTGGTCTGGGCCTCGGACAGCTCGTTGGGCTCGGCCGCGTGGTTGTCCTTGGGCTTCGCGACACGGGCGTTGGCAGGGGCGGAGCCCTGCTCGGCACAGGCCTCGGCGCCGGTCTTGGGGGCCGCGGCGACGGAGGTGGGGGCCGTCAGCGGGGCGAACGCCAGGGTGGAGGCCAGGACGGCCGTACCCATGAGGCGGCGGCGGAGAAGGGGGGATATGCGGGCAGCAGCGCGCACGGTGACTCCTCGGCAAGCGTGGTGGGGGGTGAGGTATTTCCTCACGCTGGCCGGAAGTTTATGTGTGCATGTCATTCACTTCGCAAGTACCCGGAAGTTAAAGATTTGTTGCCTGGGGTACATCCGGGGCTCCTGGTCTGCACCAGGAGCCCCGTCGCACAACAGATTTGACGGTTCGTCAGGAAGATCAGCGGACGGGCTGGTCGACCCGCTCCACCTTCTGCGTGCCGTTCAGGGTGCGGTACGAACGGGCCCAGGACGAGGTCGCGTCCTGGCGCCGCTTGTCCGAGACCACGTAGTAGTCCATCTGCGAGCGCTCGGCCGTCACGTCCAGCACGCCGTAGCCGTGCGAGTCCATGTCCAGCCACTTCACGTGCCAGTTCGCGGCCTTGATGGCCGATTCCGCCACCAGGGAGACCGTGTGCGGCAGCACGTGCAGCGTGTCGTCTATGTTGTCCGAGGTCACCGAGGTCACCACGAACTCGGTCGCCACCGTGCCCGAACCCGGGTACGTGGCCATGTTCACCGGGACGTCGTTCGCCCAGGCCATGTGGATGTCGCCGGTCAGGAACACCGCGTTCTTGATGTTCCGGTCCTTCAAGTGGCCCAGGAGCTCCTTGCGATCGTCCGTGTAGCCGTCCCACTGGTCGGTGTTGACCGCGAGCCCGCCCTCGGGCAGGCCCAGCAGGTGCGTCAGGGGCTGGAGCAGGTGCGCGGGCAGCGAGCCGAAGGCCACCGGTGAGATCATCACCGAGGTGCCGACCAGCTTCCAGGTGGCCGTGGAGCCCGCCAGGCCGGCCTTCAGCCAGTCCAGCTGCGCCCGCCCGGTGATGGTGCGCTCCGGGTCGTCCACCGCGCCGCTGCCGGCCTTGACCTGCTCCGAGCGGAAGGAGCGCAGGTCCAGCAGGTGCAGGTCGGCCAGGCTGCCGAAGCGCAGGCGACGGTACACGGTACCCGCGATGGAGGCGCGCACGGGCATCCACTCGAAGTACGCCTGCTTGGCGGCGGCCGCGCGGGCCGCCCAGTCGCCCTCGGTCGCCGGGGTGTGGTTGCCGGCGCCGCCGGACCAGGCGTTGTCGGCGAACTCGTGGTCGTCCCAGATGGCCACGATGGGGTGGGCCGCGTGCAGCGCCTGGGCGTCGCGGTCCGTCTTGTACTGGCCGTGCCGGGTGCGGTAGTCGGCCAGCGTGATGATCTCGTTCTTCGGCTCGTGCTGGCGCACGACGTACTTGGCCGCCGGGTACTCCCCGGTCTGGTACTCGTAGATGTAGTCGCCCAGGTGCAGGACCGCGTCGAGGTCGGTGCGGGCGGCCAGGTGCCGGTACGCCGAGAAGTAGCCGGACTCCCAGTTGGAGCAGGAGACCACGCCGAAGCGCACGCCGGCGGTGTTCGCTTCGGCCGCGGGGGCGGTCAGGGTGCGGGCGGCGGGGGAGACGGTGGCGCCGGCGGTGAAGCGGTACCAGTACGGGGTGTGCGGGCGCAGGCCGCGCACGTCCACCTTGACGGTGTGGTCGGAGGCGGCGCTCGCGGTGGCGGAGCCGCGCGCGACGACGCGGGAGAAGGCCTTGTCCTCGGCCACCTCCCAGCCCACCGCGGTGTCCGGGCCCAGGCCGGAGCCGGGGACGGCCTCGGGGGTGGGGGTGACGCGCGTCCACAGCAGGATGCCGTCGGGCAGCGGGTCGCCGGAGGCGACGCCGTGCAGGAAGGCGGGGGCGGACCCGGCGGCCCGGGCGGTGGTGGCGCCCAGCGCGATCGGCGCCAGGGCCGCCGTGGCGGCGGCGGCCAGGACGACCGTGCGGCGGCGCGGGTTCGCCGCGCCCGCGGCGGAGTCCGCCGCAGGGGAAAGGGGGGTGAGATGACTGGTCACGGGTGGTCATATTACTGATCGGTATGTGGCCGGGAACAGTCATTGAACGACAACGGGCGGGCGAACTTTGGGAGTTCGCCCGCCCGATATCGGCGGTAATGCGGCGGAAGGGCCCGCCTGGCGGCCGGTCAGCCCGCGAGCGCCTTGTCGATCGCGGCGGTGAAGGCCTCCGGGGTGGCCGGGGTGTCGATCTTCTTGCCGTCCATCTTCAGCGTCGGGGTGCCCGTCACGCCGGACTTGTCGAAGGCCTTCGACATGTCCATCGCCCACCGGTCGTAGGTGCCGTCCTCGACGGCCTTCTTGAACTCGGCGTTGCCCTTGAGGGCCGGGACGGTGTCCGCGACCTTCAGCAGGTAGTCGTCCTTGGCGAAGCTGTCGGTCCGCTCGTCGGGGTGCAGCGCCTTGGAGTAGAGGGCGGCCTTGTAGTCGAGGAAGGCCTGCGGGCTCACGTTCAGCGCCGCGCCCAGTGCGCTCAGCGCGTTCTTCGAGCCCTCGCCCTTGGCGCCGTTGTCGATGAAGGTGGCGCCGAAGTAGCGGAGCTTGAACTTGCCCGCGTCCACGTCCTTCTTGACCTGCTCGCCGACCGACTGCTCGAAGGCGGCGCACGCCGGGCAGCGGGGGTCCTCGTAGAGCTCCAGGGTCTTCTTCGCCTCGGGCTTGCCGATGACCACGGTCAGGCCGTCCTCGCCCTCGGTGTTCTTCGGCTTGACCAGCGTGGCCGTGGCGGCCTTGTCCCAGGGGCCGGGCTGGTTGGACTGCACGACCGCGTAGCCGACGCCGCCGGCCAGGGCGAGGGCGGCGACGACGCCGACGGCGACGAAGACCTGGCGGCGGGCCTTGTCCTTCTTCGCCTGCTTCTCGCGCTCGACGCGCAGCTTCTCGCGGGCGGCGGCCTTGTTCTGCTGGCTGTTGCGGGAACTCATGGTGATCTCCGTGGGAGGTGGGTGGGAGGGGACTGTCCTGCGTACGGTCAGGCGCTCGCGAGCGCCGTCCGTACGGGAGGTCCCCGCCGGCCCACGGAGTGCGCGGGGAAGCGGGTGCGGGCCGCCGCGCCGGGAAGCGGCGGGCGCAGCGCCCGCCGGGGCCGGCCGGGCCCGGCCGCCACCGAGGCGGCGGCCAGCAGCAGCGGCCGGAAGGCGAAGGCGGCCACGGCCCGCAGCAGCCGCACCAGGGCCCGCTCACCGCGGCGCAGCCAGGCGGCGGCGAGCAGCCCGACGCCGACGTGCGCGCCGAGCAGCAGCCAGGGCGTCCACGGCCCGGGGGCGGCCAGCAGCGCGGCCGGATCGCCGGCGGGCCCGGCCACCTCGGCCAGCCGCCCGCCCACCGGGTCCCCGCCGCACAGCCCGTCCAGGCCCAGCGCGTGCAGCGGCCCGGAGACCGGCCCGCCGGCGGGGCCGTAGCAGACGCGCTGCCCGGCGGTGAAGACCGTGTCGGCCCCCAGCTCCAGCGGGACCAGCAGTCCGGCGATCGGCCCGAAGCCCCGTTCGCGGCCGGCCAGGGCGTAGGCGATCGCGAAGACCCCGGCGAAGGCGCCGCCGATCAGCGCGGGCGGCAGCGGCACCCGGGACAGGAGCACGTGGGAGCCCGCCGAGAGCAGCACGACGAGCGCGCTGAACAGCGCGGCCCGCAGCCCCCGGATTCTCGCCCCTGATATGTCCATCGCCGCGAGTCTGCCATGACTTCCTGTGAGGGCGGGGCGACGGGGACCCGGTGGGCGGGCGGCTGGCCGAGGTGGCCGGGCCCGCCGGCGATCCGGCCGCGCTGCTGGCCGCCCCCGGGCCGTGGACGCCCT
>NZ_JBFBDP010000053.1:0-46083 GCF_040701585.1 Streptomyces sp. NPDC093801
GCGGTGTGCTCTTCCCCACCCCCCCGCCGGGCGCGGGCGCGGGGCCCGCCCCCCCCCCACCGCGGCACCCGTCCCACGGCGCCCAGCCCCCGGAGGATTCGGCTCTGGCCTGCTCCCCGCTGCCCGACTACTGGGACGCGAGACGTCCGGCCAGCCGCTGCGCCTCGACCATCGCAGCCCGCCGCACCGCGGGCGGGTATCCGAGGCGGTCGGCGGCCTCATCCGCCGGCAGGCCCGGGTCGGACTTCATCAGCTCGGCGATCCGGGCGCCCCGCAGCCGGACCAACGTTTTCTGCGCACTGGAATAGGAGACTCCGAGCTCATCCATCACCTGAGCTGTCGTCACTGCGGGGTCGTCCTGCAGCAGTGCCTCGATCCGCGCGGAAAGTTCCGCCCGCGGAACGGCATCGGCGCTTCCGGCTGGCCGGCCGGTGGCTGCCTGCTTACCGGGGCGCGACTGACTGAAGGCCACCACGACGCGGCGGGGCCAGTGCTCCACACCGCCGACAACGACGGTCTGCTCGGCGAGCTCTGGCGCTGCCCGTTTGTAGCTGTCCCAGCTCTTCGGCGTTACGCCGAGTTCGGCGGCCGCCTCGTTACGGTCCAGGAGGTCCTCGTCGTCGCCGGCAGGCGAAAGCCCGGGCACCGGCCGGCCCGCCCGGAAGGCATCCGTCTGTTCCGCGTCCCACAGCAGAACACGCGCGCCCGCCGAGCTGATCGGTACTGGATGTCCTGGGACCGCATACAGCTTCCGGTTGCGGAACGTCCCGAAACTCATCCCCTGATCGCGAGCAAGATCCTCTCGCGTACGTACCAGCTTCAGCCGTCCAGCCCGGATCATCGCGGTCTCAACTCCCCCACAAAAAGCTATAGCATTTACGGCACTCAAAGGTACACTGAACTCGTAGCCACTCCCCCGGGAATCCAGGGTTGTGTGTCTTCGGCTGGCCGGCGCCCTTGTCACCCGCTACGGCGGAAGTGGGCGTCGGCCACATTGCTTTCCCCTATCAGACGTAGCGTCGCTCTGCGGCCCCGGCTGCCAACAACGAACGAGGACACCGGCACGCCGATGCTGGATGAGCCGCAGCAGCGGATGGCGCCACCCGTAGGTATGCCGTGTCTGCCCGCAGCAGGGACACTCTGTGCACCCGCGCGTGAACGCGGTCCGCCGGGGAGATCCAGCTGCGCCTGAACCCGTCGAGGGCGCCTTCGTTCACTTCCAGGAGCCAGTTGCTGCGCGACACACTTGGCTGCGCCCTCAGGCTCGGCATCACCGATGCCGCCCTGCCTGCCCCCTGTTGGGGGCTGAGAGGCACAGCTCTCCCGGTATAGGAAGGGAAACGGCACTGAGCCGTCATCTCCCGCCTGTAGGCCAGGTACGCGTACGCGACAGAGTCGCCCCTCCGCCCTCCCCTGCCAACCCCTCTCCCATCCTCATAAAGAAAGTCCGGCCAGTCACCGGTACTGAAAATGGGGCCTGAGCAGCGCGAATGGAAGGTGCGCGGTCAGCCCGGTCTCCCCGTCAGTCTCCCCTCTCTGCGTCCCTCTCCGTGTCCCCCTCCTACGTCCCCTGCATCTTCCCCCTCAGCCGCCGAAGCGATGAAGAAGGCAGGCCTCGATGTGGTCGAGGCCGGCCGGGTGTTCCTTAGTTCCGGGGTGGGGCGCCCAGGCGGACGACCTGGGGTTCGTGGGTGCTCTTGCGGTTGCCGGTCTGCGGGTCGATGCGGAAAACGCCGCTGGCTCCTCTGATGACGTTGGTGCTGTCGAAGAGGTAGAGCTGGGCCGCCACCGCGTGCACGCTGGGCGGGGTCTGGGGTGTGTCGACGGCCTTGCGGATCGCGAGGCTGGCGGTGAGGACGGCGTCGTGTGCCATGACGGCCCATCCGCTGGCCAGGTGTCCCTTGTCGAACTGCTGCCCGTGGTGGTCGCGGCCGAACTCGTCGGCGAAGCCCTGGAAGAGGCCGTGGTCGGGGTTGGTGCCGTCGGCGAGCTGGGCCGGGTCGGCGAGAGGTACGTAGAGAACGGAGATGGGGGCCTCGGGGTCTTTCAGGGCGGGCAGGCTGCGGTCCAGGGTGGCCGCGTCGGAGCCGGTGACCACCGTGATCGGGGTGGTGTGGCACGGCCGCTGGCGCAGGTCTTCGAGGAAGTCGCCGAGGCGGTTCGCGCGGCCGGCGTAGAAGACCAGGTCGGGCTCGACCTTGCCGCAGAGGTTGTTGCTGATGGTGTTGAGGCTGGTCCGTACGGCGTCGTTCCTGGCGTCGAACCTGAAGGAGATGCCTCCTGCCTGCAGGTAGGGAAGGAGTCCGGTCGCCGGGTTGCGGACGGCCGCTTCCTGGGACTGGGTGTAGAAGTCGGTGGTTCCGTTCGGGGTGGTCGGCGCGCTGACGAGGGCCGCGGTCTTCAGCTCGGGGTGCTTGTGGAGTTCTTGGGCGATTGCCTGGAGCTGTGTGCTGGTGTTGGGGGCGATCCGCACCAGTCCGTCGATGGCTCCGTTGCCGTCGATGGCGCCGGTGGTGTCGAAGCCGTCGGCGGTGATGAGGTCGCCGACCATCGGGATGGAGGCCTTGGACAGGGAGCGTGCGGCGTCGATCGACTCCTTCTGGCTCAGGCCCATGCCTGTCACCGCGACGAGGTGGTCGCTTCCACCGGTCATCGTCTTGAGGCGGTCGACGACGGTGGGCCAGCTCGTCTCGTCGGTGCCCATGTTGGCCAGCACCATCCGGATCTTGGGGTAGGTGCCTCCCTGGTTCGCCTCGTGCTGGGCGATCGCGGCGCCTTCGACCTGGTGCACGGCGCGGTCGCCCGTGAGGCTCTTGTCGCCCTGGGTCAGCGGCCCCATCAGCGCCACCGTGACGTAGCCGCCGCTCTTGACCGCGGCCTGGTTCTCGGCGTCGATCACCGCCAGAGCCGGTTCGAAGCCCTTGCCGAACACGGCGTGGCCGTCACGGCCGTCCGTGATCCCGGCGCACCAGGCCGACGCGGTGGTCAGCGCGGCGTTGTCGGTGCCGCAGTGGGACGTGCGCCATTCCGCCTTGTCCTGGGCCGCGGTCTCCTTGGCCCGGGTGTCGGCGTCTTTCTGCCGCTCCGCCTGCAGCCACAGCCCGCCGGCGACCAGGACGCCTGCCACCGCCGCCGAGGCCAGCCCGATCAGCCAGCGTCGGCGTGCCTGCTTGGAAGGGCTCTTCCGGGAAGTGCTGGTGGCCGGGTTGGCCGAGGAGTCCTGCTCGGAGGTGGCCGGGTCCGCGTGCTCTGCGTCCTGGAGCGCCGGCAGAGCCTCCTGCGAGGGCTCCGCGGTGTCGGGACCGGTCTTCGGGGTCGTCGAAAGGCCTTCCTCGACGGACACCGGTTCCGGGGCCGGAACCGGAGCCGGCGCCTGGTTGGGAGGCCTCACGACTCCGAGGTCAACGGTCCCGACGACGGGCGGGGCCGACGGCGAGGGCACGGCGTCCTGCGGCTGGCCGAGGGGGGCGCGGCCCTCCTCCAGGGCGTGCCACACCTCTATCCAGAGGGGCTGGTCTTCTTCCCGTACCCCGCAGACCCTGATGAGCTGCTGCACGAAGACGAGCTTGGGGAGCTTGTCGCGGGTCAGGGTCGCGGTCACGGTGGCCTTCGGGAGCGGCAGGCCTCCCAGCCTCGCGGCCTTGCCGGCGACCTGGTCGCCGGTCAGCCCCGTGGACTTCAGGACGGTGGTCAGGTGCCCTCGGAAGTCCTTGTCGGTGGCGACCGCGTAGAGCCTCTCCCGCCAGACGGCGCCGCCGCCCGGCCCCGTCAGGCCCGTCATGCCGCTGCTCCGGGCAGGGCGCTGGCGGGCTGCTCGAACCACGAGCTGATCTGGGCGGCCGTGCCGGCCGCGACGGTCACGAGTCCGAACGCGTCGAGGACCGAGAAGCCGGACTTCAGGAGCACGGCGACGACCACGACGACCACCACGAACACCAGCACTCGCAGGCCGCCCGGCAGCGCGCCCGTCCCGCAGGACGGGGTGACGGGAGCCGGCCGGGTGCTGCGGCGCCTCAACGATCGACGAGTATGCATGGATGCCTCCTGGGCGGTGGACGTACGGGACAAGCCCGAGGGCGCTTACCGGGCGCCGAGCACGGGCTGTGATGGGACGTAAGCCTGCTGTCGTCGGCTGGCGCGGGGCAACCCTTGATCCAGCACGGAATACGGCCGCCCGGATCCGCTCGAAACGAGCCCCGTTCCACATGTACTCGCGGCGCGCCGAGGACGGGGGGCGGGCGGAACGGCCCCTGCCGCGACCTGTGGTCCGCCGTTCGGAACCGGCCTTCGTGCCTCGTACGCAACCGGTGCTGGCCTGGGTATCGACCGTTCGGAACGCGCCGGAACGCCTATTCGATCTTGACTATGGTCGGCGGACCGTGGTGAGACTGGACGCATGCAGCCGTCCCAGTGCGGCTGCGGCGGTGGCTCTCTCGTTGAGTCCTCCTGGGCATGACGCGGGCACCACACGGACGATCAGAGGGCCCCTGTTACCGGCGGGGGCCCTCTTCCGCACACGTTCCGCGGCCGCCGCCGAAGTTCCGAACGGGCGCTGCAGATCCAGCGATCGTAGCGACGGTCACATGCCCCGGGCAGATGAAGAGACCAACTCATCATCAGGCCGTGGTCGGCAGAACGAGCGCGGCCGCACTCGAGGCGAGGGGCGCGCACGCAGACGGGGGTACCGCCTTCAGGACGGCTCTCCCGGGCGGCGGCTACGTATAGGTGGGGGACCGTCGGGGTGCCTTCGTGCCTACCCCGCTGCCGCCTAACGGCGGAGCGACGAACTTCCCTGGGGCCGGCGCGACGTGTGGGGCGCGGTGCAGCCGCCCGGCACACCGCGGACGAAGAACGTGGGAGGCAGTCAGAGGCGGTGAGGTGATTGGTGAGTTGAGCGGGGGCGGTTCATCACCGGTGAGGTGTTGCTGTCGGCAGGGCTTTGACCTGCGGCGGGGAGGTTTCAGTGGGTGGTGTGAGCTCACCGGTGACTCACCAGCTGAGGTGTTGCCCTCCCGTGATGGTGGGGGGCTGCCGGCGGTGAGCCGGGTGGTGAGAGCTTGGCCGTTTCGTGGGGTGCAAGAACGAGCTCCTCCACGGAAGGCGTTTCCATGACCCCCGTCCCCTCTGCCTCGCGCCGCCTACGGCGCACCCCACAGACCGCGTCTGCGCAGTCCCTCCGGCTTTCCCGTCCGGAGACCGTTCCGGCCGGGAGGGCCGTCTCGAGCGGTCCGCGTCTGGCCCGGATGGGGGCATGGGCGGCGCTGGCCGCTGGGCCCCTGGCACTGGCCGTCGCCCTCGTGATGCCGCGCGGTTCCGTCGCCCAGGCCGCCCCGGTTCCGCACACTGACAGCGCGCCCAGGCCGTCGGCCGACCCGGCGGGGACGGCCGCGCTGTTCGTGGATCTGTGGCTGCGCTCCGATGCGGCGGCGCCCGACAGCCCGGTGGCCGCGGCCCTGCGGTCGATGGCGCCCGCCGTGCAGCTCCCCAAGCGGGTCCGCGGCGAGGCCGCGCCCGGGGAGATGCGGGTGGTGCCCGTGCGTACCTCGTCCTCCCCGGAGGGGTGGACGGTGGTGGTCGCCGCCGTGGCCTCCGCCGCCGCTCTTGATCCGGTGGGCCCGGGCCCGGCGAAGGAGTCCGTCGCGGTCAGCGGGCCGGTGGTGCGGTACTTCGCGGTGTCCGGTGCCGGCGGTCGCGAAGGTGGGCCGCTGGGCGTCTTCGGAGCGCCGGCGGAGGTGTCCGCCCCGGAGGGCGTCGCGGAGGCCGCCTCCCCGTTCTCCCATTCCGTCCCGTCCGGCGCCGCGCTGTCGGTGTCGCTGGGTGAGTTCCTGCGGACCTATCTCTCGGGCGGGCCGGGTGCGGGGCTGGAGCGGTACCTCTCGCCGGGTGTGCGTCTGTCGGCTCCGGCGGCCGCGGCGTATGTGCGGGTGGACGTCGAAGAGGTCGTATCCGACACCGAGCGCGCGGCGGGGAAGGAGGTTCCGGCCGACGGGACTCGGGCGCGGGTGCGTGTTCGGGTCGCCGGTGAGGACCGGGCCGGGTCTCGGTGGCCGTTGGTCTACCGGTTGGAGGTGACCACGCGGGCCGGGCGGTGGGAGATCGTCGCTCTGGAGGGCGGGGCTGGCGGTGCGGGGGCCCCGGCCGCTACGCCGTCCGGTCCGGTGGCCGCGCCGGCCGCGGGGGGTGCGCGATGAAGCAGTTCATCCTCGCGGGTCAGCTCGACAAGCTGGGCGATTCCCTGATCGGGACGCTCGCCGGGTGGAGTGACAAGGGGCTCAAGGTCGCGCTGACGGTGGTGGTGGTCGTGACCGTGGCCCGCAGGTTCTCGCTGAAGGCCGGGATCGGCGCGCTGATCGCGATGGTGCTGGCGCTGGGCCTGTATGAGGCGCGGGAGTCCTTGTCCGGTGCGGTGAAGGACGAGATCAACAACCCTGCGAAGGGCGCCGGCGCCGTCACGGTCGTGGTCACCCCTGGCGTCGGGGTGGGCGCGGGTGGCGGCCGGGGGGTTCTGTGAGCGGGGCGGAGCGGACGCGGGTCGCGCGTGCGTACACCAGTGCGCGGCGGCATCCGTGGGTGCTGGGCAAGCTCGGTGACTGGACGCTGCCGTTCGGCCCGTACACGCCGGCGCAGTTGGTGGTGCTGGGTGGTGGGGCGTTCGTTCTGATCAAGACGTTTGCCTGGTGGTCGTGGGCGGGGCCGGTGCCGATCGCCCTGTGGCTGGGTGCGGTGTGGGCGGTGCGGGGGGCGCAGATCGCGGGGCAGAACCCGTTCACGGCTGTGCTGGGGGTGGGCTCGCTGCTGTTGAGGCATCCGGCTGGGGTGGTTGGGGGGCGGGTGGCGCGTGACCGGCAGGTGTCCTGCCTGCGTGCGTGGTTCGTCATCACGGCCGCTCCGGCTCCCGCCCTTGCTGGCGGTCCGGGGAGTGGGGTGAGGGCGGCCGGGGTGGGGGTGTCGGGCGCTGAGCGGACGGCCGCCGGGTCGGGGCTTTCGCGGCTGTTGGCCGATGGTGCGGGGAGGGCGTTGTGATGAGGACGCCTTTCCGGCACGTCGCGGGGCATCTGCTGTGGGCGGTGTCGGGGCGGGTGTGGGCGGTGTGGCGGGTGGCCGCGCTGCCGGGCGGCTATCTGCCGGCCCGGGTGCATCAGGATCTGCTGGGGCGGGTCACCTCGCTGGTGCGGTCGATGCCCGGGATGGAGCCGCGGCTGTTCGTGCTGGCGGCCGGTACTGATCCCGGCGAGGTCGCCGAGCGGATGGTCGCGGATGTGGACTGGCGGCGGCTGCCGGCGTGGGCGGAGACCTGCGCGGCGACGGTCGATCTTTTGACTGGTCAGGAGATGCACGAGCGGACGCTGTGGCTGGCCGTGCCCCTGGCCGTCAAGGGCGGGGTGGCGAGTGCCTCCCTGACTGCTTTGTACGCGGAGCTGTCGGCCGCGCTGGATCTTGCGCCGGTTCCGGTGGCTGAGGCTGAGGTGAGGGCGGCCGTTGTGGAGGCCGAGCGGATCCAGACCTCTCTGGGCGGGGGGTTGGGGCTTCGGCCCGCGTCGGCGGCGGAGATCGTGTGGATGCTCCAGCACGCGCTGTGCCGCGGGTTGGAGGAGCCGCTGCTGTCGGATGCCGAGCACAGCCGGCTGTACGGCAGCCGCACCCGCGAGGGTCGTCTGCAGTCGCCGTCGTACGCGGATCTGGGGATGGTCCGTCTCGCCGAGGGCGGGCAGGGGATGCATGCCGGGGCCAAGGAGGCCAAGGCTCGGGGCCCGTGGTGGCGGTCGGTTGGGGCTTCGTCGCCGCTGGGCCGGCGGTGGCTTCAGGTGGAGTCCGAAGCCGGTACCGGATACCAGGCGCACCTGGTGCTGGCGGAGATCCCGCCGGCGGTGTCGGTGCGGGCCGCTGATGTCCTGGCTCAGCTGGAGGCTCTGCCCTTCCCCGTGGATGTCACGGTCGATCTGCGGGTGGTCACGGCGAAGAAGGCGCGGGCGCAGGTCCAGCGCAAGAAGCGCGAACTCCTCGATCAGGCGGATCAGTACGGTGCGCAGCCGACGGGGATGCCGCATTCGCTTCCGGACGCTGCGGGGGATCTGGCGGAGCAGGATGCGCGGATGGCGAGGACGTCGGTGGAGGTCGAGGTCCAGTCGGTGACGGTGCTCAGTGTGTGGGGGCCGGACGCGGGGACGTGTGATGTGCGGGCGCGGGAGCTGTCGGCGGCTCTGTCGGGGGGCGACTACCGGGTGGAGCGCCCGTATGGGATGCAGGAGGAGTTGTTCGCGCTGGGTCTGCCCGGGACGGTGCGGGCGCCGAAGCTGAGCCAATTTACGCAGCACCAGTTGTCGGAGGACTGGGCTGCTTCGGGGGCTTTGACGCTGTCGCGGGTGGGGGACCCGGCGGGGATGATGGTGGGTTACGACCTGGACTGCGGCACGATCCGCCCGGTGCTGCTGAATCCGGCGGATGCCCCGCAGGTCAACGCTTCGGCTTCCAGCGCGGTGATCGGCGACCTCGGCGCGGGCAAGAGCGTGCTGGAGAAGCTGGTCACCGAGGCGGTGGTGGACCGGGGCGGGCGGGCGATCGTCATCGACCGGACCCCGATGCGCGAGTGGGCCGGCTTCGCGCGGACGGCGATGGGTGAGCGCTGCCAGATCATCGACGCCGCGAAGGCGCAGATCTCCATCGACCCGCTGCGGGTGTTCGGCGGCGCGGTCGGCGCGCACTACGCCTTGTCCTACCTGACCTTGCAGTTGGGTGTGGGGGCGATGACGGCCGCCGGGGCCGTGCTCCACCATGCGGTCGAGGAGGTCAGCGGCGGGCCGGAGCCGTCCATGGGCAAGGTCCTCGACGTCCTGGCCGCGCTCGCCGCCTCGGGGGCCGGCTCGACGAGGGGGGATGCGGCCGCGACCATGGCGGATCTGCTGCGGATCGTGCGCGGCAACCCGCTGGCGGCGATGGTGTTCGACTCCGGCCTGCCGCCGGTCACGCTCGCCGGGGATCTGGGTGCCGACATGGTGGTGGTGACCACGACCGGTCTGACCCTGCCGCCGCGGGAGGCGTTCGCCGACGTGGAGGTGCTGCGCCAGCAGCCGTTGGAGGCGTTGATCGGGCGGGCGGTGCTGTATCTGATCGCGGCTGTCGCCCGGCAGGCGGCGTTCACCGATCCGTCCCGGTTCTGCTTGGTCTCCCTGGACGAGGTGTATTGGCTGACCTCCTCGGCGGAGGGGTCCGCGCTGGTCCACGAGATCCTCCACGACGGCCGCAAGCACGGCGCCGGTGTGTTCCTGGGGGCTCACGACGCAGACGAGCTGGGCAAGGACGCGGGTCTGGTCGCCTACCGGTTCCTGGCCCGCACCGCCGACCGGGCCCGTGCGGTCAAGGGATTGCGTTTTCTGGGATTGGACGGCGAGGACGAGGACCTCATCCGGCTGGTCACCACCGGGCTTTCCCCGGTGGGGCAGGCCGGCCGGGAGGGCGAGATGCTGCTGCGCGATCCGCGCATGCAGGTCGGCCGGATCAAGGTGGTCGTCCCGCCCGTGCCCCGCATCAAGGAATCGATCTTCACCACGCCCGGCCGCGCGGTACAGCCCGCGGCCCCCGGGGGGACCTCATGACGTACCGATCGGGTGTGCGGCTGCTGCTGGTGGGCGCCGTCACTGCGCTGCTGCTGGCCTGCACCGTTGCCGCGTGGGCCCTGCCCCACACCCCTGTGGCTTCCCCGGCGGTCGGGGTGAGCGTCTCCCAGGCGGCTGCCGGTTGTGCGCGGGGTGCCGGCCCGGTGCATGGGCCGTGTGTGTCCGAGCCCGTCAGCCCTGTCGCTGCGTCACAGCCGGCCGTGCCGGGTGTGGCCGGGCTGCCGGGGCTGGATGCGCGGTCCGCGCTGCTGCTGTTCTCCACCGTCGCTGTCGCGGCCGCCATCGCTCTGGTGAGTACTGCCGGGCGGCGGCTGTGACGGCCCGGCGCAGGCTGGACCGGGGGACACTGCGCGCCGCCGGGTTCGTCGCGCTGCTCACCGTCACGTTCCTGGTGACGAACACGGCGGTGGCCGCGGCCGCAACCGCCGACGGACCCGGCACGGGCGGGGGCCTGCTGGGGCCCTTGGACATCATGACCGGCGAGGGGGTGCCGCTCAGCAGCTACCAGCTGGAGGCCATGCCCGTCTCCTCGCAGCCCCAAGGGGGTATCCCGGCGGTCGACCTGGCGGTGACGGGGCGCCTGCCAGACCTTGATGTGGTCGGCGACATCCAGCGCCTGGTCCTGGGCGGCCTGTTCACCCTGGTGCGGCTGCTGGTCGGGCTGTGCGGGTGGCTGATCTCCTTCGTGTTCCGCTTCCCGTTGATCACCCTGCTGACCAGGCCGGCGCAGCAGATCGCCGACGCCTACGAGCGGCACGTGGTCGCCCCCCTCGGTCTCGAAGGCTTGCTGCTGGCGTGGGCGTTCGTGTTCGGGCTGGTCCTGTTCGTGCGGGGTAAGGCGGGGACGGGGCTGGGGGAGATCGCGCTGACGCTGGTCATCGCGGCTTTGGCCGCCAGCGCGTTTGTGCGCCCTGACTACCTGCTGGGCAAGGACGGTCCGCTCGACCAGACCCACCAGGCTGCCGTGGAGGTGGCGTCCATCACCACCGCCTCCTATTTCGGCACGCCCGCGCGCGGCGGCCGGCCCTGTGACAGCGCGGTGGGGCCCGCCCACGAGGCCTGCGTGAAGGAGAAGGCCGAGGCGAAGTCGGTGGTCGATCCGGTCCAGCGCGCGCTGACCGACAGTCTGGTGGTCAAGCCGTACATGCTCCTGCAGTACGGCCGCGTCCTCGATCCCCACAGGGCAGGGGAAGCCGACGCCTACAAAGCCCATCTGAAGTGGGTCGAGAGCAGCCAGCCCAAGCAGAAGCAAAAGCAGGGCGAGGTGGATCTGTCGAAGTGTTCCGGGGTCGTCGGTCCTCTCAAGGAGGCTTGCGAGCGCCAGCTGAAAGAAGCCGGCGGCAGCCAGAAAGGGGCGGCCAACCCGGAGTGCAAGATGCTGCGCGGGTCGGCCAAGAAGTACTGCGAGAACCGCGATAACCCCTGCGCGAGCATGGACGAACCGGCTAAGGACTTCTGCGAGAACGGAAACGGCCCTCGCGGGACGAAGTCCAGGGATTCCGCGTACTCGGAGCTCGTCAAGGACTTGCAGGATGCCGGACCGGTCGGGCGGGAGGCTGCCGAGTACGCGCAGGAGCCGACCTGGGACCGGGTGTGGTCGGTGGCCGCCCTGCTGGTCGCGGTGCTCGTGGTCACGCTGATGATCGTGTCGATGGCGGTCGTGATGCTCGGCGCCCAGGCTGCCGACGCGGCCGCCGCGGCCGGCGGGCCGATCGCCTGGGTGTGGTCGATGCTCCCGGGCCCCTCCCGCATGCTGCTGTGGCGGTGGCTCGGGGTGTTCATCGCCTCGGCCCTGGTGTCGTTCATGGCCGCTTTGTGCCTGCCGATGTTCGGGATCGCCGTCGACGCGATCCTGTCGGACAGCGACGCCGACCTGATGGTGGAGCGCCTCCTGCTGGTGGACGCGATCGCTGTGGCCTTCTTGGTCATGCACCGGCGGGTGCTGGCCGCGGCGTCCGGCTTCGGGCAGCGCGTGGCCACCCGCATGCGGTACCGGAAGGTCGGCGGCAGCCACCTGCGCGGTGACAGCTCGGAGATCGGCGCCGCTCTCTCCGAACACGGGTCCGCCGGCGGCGGAGTCTCCCGCCGGGGTGGGCCGTCGTCGGCACACGGCGCGTTCGGTGCGCGGCTGGCGTCCCTGGGCAGTCTCGCGGCGATGAGCGACGGGGCGGGCATGCCGATGTCCCCCGGCCGGTTCATCGGCGATGCCCTCGCCGAAGGGAAGCGCGGCCTGGCGCCGTTCGCCGTCGCGCTGCGGATGGGGCACGCGGCGCTGATCGGGCCGGGGCCCGGCCGACACCCTGCCTCCCAGGCTCTGGCCGGCGCCGCCCGCGGCACCGGCGGCGGGTCCGGCGGCGGGTCCGGCGAGGTCGTCGCGGATCAGTGGACGGGTGAGATCCTGCATGATCCGGCGACCGACCGGCCGCTGCTCGGATCCCGGATCCATGCCCGCGCCTCACGGCTGCGCGGCTACCGGATCGCCTCGCGTACCGCGCGCCTGGCCTACGGAGCGACCCTCGGGCTTCCCCGCAACCTGGGCCGCGCGCGGGGAGCAGCCAGCGAGTTCACCGACGACGCCCGCACCCAGCTGCGCGTGGCGGCACACCAGGTCCGCGAAGACGGGAGCCGGTGGGCCGACGGCGGCCGCCTTGTCCGGGACGGCGTCGACCACGCCGGGCAGCGCCTGGCGACCGCCTGGCAGGTCCACAACCCGATGGGCTCGGTACGGGACACCGCCGTGGCCGCAGCCCTCGCCACCGCCCCGCTGTCCGTGTCCTCCAGCGGCCGCGAGAGCGCCCCGCGCACGAGCATCTCGGCTCCACGCGTCGAAGGCGGCCGCGCGCCGAGGCCGCGGCGGCGGACCGTCGAGCGTGCTGTGACTCCCTCACAGGCCGACGCCCGGGGCGGGGACACCAGTGCGGCGGGTGCGGTCGACAGGGAAGCCGAGGCGAACGCGGCTCGGCTGCGCGCGAGGTTCGCAGCCCACGCGGCAGAGCGCCGGCGCCGTGAAGGCGGTGAGCGGTGAAGAGGTGGCAGAAGCTGGGGTGTCTGGGAGTGCTGCTGATGGTGGCGGCGTGCTGCACCGCTCCGGTGCTGGTGGTGGCCGCCGCCCGTGCCCGCGGCAGCGTGCCGGCCGGTTCGTCGGTGAGTGCGGCCGCGGCCGGGATCCCGGAGAGGATGTTCGCCGCCTACCTCACCGGCGCCGCCCAGGTGACGGCGTACGTGCCGGAGTGCCGGGGGATGCGGTGGCAGGTCCTCGCGGGGATCGCCCAGGTCGAGTCCGACCATGCCGCCGGGCATCTCGTCGGGGCGAGCGGGGACATCGATCCGATCATCACCGGTCCTCGTCTGGACGGCTCGGGTGCGGGCGGGAACACCACCGCGATCCGTGACACCGACGGTGGTCGCTGGGACAACGACAGCGAGTTCGACCGTGCGGTGGGTCCCTTCCAGTTCCTGCCCGAGACGTTCCGCGCCTACGGCAAGGACGGCAACAAGGACGGGCAGATCAGTCCGCACAACGCAGACGACGCCGCCGTGGCGGCGGCCGTCTACCTGTGCGGCAACGGTCGCAACCTCGGTGACCGGGAGCAGTTGCGCGCCGCAATCCACACCTACAACCTGTCCTGGGCGTATGTGGACGACGTCATGTCGGGCATCGACCGCTACGACGCCCTGGGGACAGCGCCGGCCGTGCCGTCGGGGAACGTCGGCGCGGTCATCCAGGCCGCGCTGGCCCAGCAGGGCATCCCCTACTCCTGGGGCGGCGGCGGGCCCGAAGGCCCGAGTACGGGGATCTGCTGCTCGCCCGGCGGGCAGGACGGCGGCGCCGTGGTCGGCTTCGACTGCTCGGGCCTGACCCAGTACGCCTATGCCAAGGCCGGGATCATGCTGCCGCGCACGGCGGCCGAACAGGCCGGCGCGGGCCTGCGCATCCCCGCCTCCGCCGGATTCGGGGCGCTGCGCCCGGGCGATCTCATCTTCTACGGGTACAGCGCCACGTCGGATTCGACGATTCACCACGTCGGGATCTATATCGGCGACGGAAAGATGATCAACGCGCCGCGGCCCGGGAAGCAGGTGCGGATCGACCCCGTCACCGCGATGCCCGACTACGCGGGAGGGGCCCGGCTCCTGTGAGCGGACACGCGTGGACGGGCGGCCGCCTGATCACCGCCGCGGCCGTCCTGGCCGCCGCCGGGCTGGTGCTGCTGTATGCGGGAGCGCACGGCATCAGTCCCGGTGCTGATGCTGTGGCGCCCAGGCTGACGGGTCCCGCCCGGCAGACGGGCCCGGCGGCGCCGCCAGCCGCCGCGTCCGCCGCACCCCAGTCACCGCGGTCCGCCGCAGGCTCGGCGTCTTCCGCCGCTCCGGTGGCGCCGGGTCCCGCCCGGCCGGCGGCCGGACCCGGTGCCGGTAATGGCAGCGCTGTGGCGCGGGAGCTTCCGCCGCCGGGGTCCGGGCCGGCGGCGGACCCGATCATCCAGCAGGCCCTGGACCAGGCCAGCCCACCCGATCTCCCGCCGGACGACGAGCGGCAGCTGCTCGACCTGGGCCGCCAGGCGTGGACGGCGGAAACCGCCGGCTACACGCAGGTGCGGGTCCAGGCCGCCACCGCCCGCCGTGACACCGCACCCCCCGCAGCCGGGGACCCGGCGCGGGCACAGGCCGTGGTGCGGCTGGTGTGGGCCGGCGCGGACCGCGCCGGGACCTTCCTCGACGGTCGCACCGCGACCCTCCACTACACCCAGAACGGACAAGGATCATGGAACCGCACCTGACCGCCATGGCGCTCCTGCACATGGGCGCCGCGCTGTGGGACGGGCTGGTAGCGCTCGCTCGCTGGACCCTGGCGAACTCCTGGTGGCTGGCCTTGCTCACGGCTGCCGCCCTGATCGGATGGGAACACCTGCAACGGCGCCTGAGCGCCGAGGCCCTGTCGCGGCGCACCTACCTCCAGCTGGAGCCGACACCGGCCTTCAAGCCGGACGCCGAGCAGATCTGGCGGCAGGGAATGCAACTGGTGCGGGCGGCCGGCTCGGGTCCGTGGTGGACCCCGCGCCGGGCCCGGTCGGTGAGGCTGCGGCTGCGCGCCGACGGGAAGCGGCCGCTGGTCTACCGGATCGAGGCCCCGGCGACCGCGCATGCCTTGCTCAAGCAGACCCCGTACGGGGCGCGGGTCGAGGTGAAGCGGACGGCCCCGGTGGCCGACAAGCGGCGTGCCCACGTCGTGCGCGCGGTGTTGACCCTGCACGGGGAGCCCGGCTCGCGGCTGCGTGAGGTGCCGCTGGACCCCGATCCGCTCCAGCCGCTGATAGACGCCGTCGCCGACCTGAACGCCGGCCTCGGCGATCTCGCAGAGGTGTGCGTGGACCTCTCCCCCGCGCCGCGCTGGCACCTTGCCGTGCGGCGCATGCAGGCCCTGCAGCGCGCCCGCGAGCAGGCCCGGCGGGAAGCCCAGCGCGAGGCCCGCTGGCAGGTCAGCGAGCCGGCCGACAGCCTGTCGGCCTCCTTGGGACGGCTGCTGGACCCGGCCGAGTGGCAGGGCGGACCGCGCGGGCAGGTGGTGATGTCCCCCCGGCCGCGGCGTGTCGACCGGGAGGTGGTGCTGGGGAAGCTCGCGCACAGCCCGGGGCTGGTACGGGTGCAGATCCTGGTGCGCTGCGCCTCGGACGCGGCCGGGCGAGCGGAAGCACGGCTCGCCAGGATCGGGGCAGCCATGGACGTCTACGCCGGCCCCTCCCGCCTGACCGCGCTCGGCTGGTCCGCCGGCCCCCTGCGTCTGGGCCCCGACCGCAGGCCGTGGCGGGGACGGTTCGATACGCAGTGGGCCACGGCGATGATGCGGCCGGCCCGCGGCGGATGGGCGCACATCGACGAACTGGCGGGGCTGCTGAAACCGCCCACCGTCACGGCCCGGCTGCCGCTGCTGGAGACCGAGATGCCCACCTACGCCCCGGGGCAGGATCTGCTGCCCCAGGGCTGGTACCGGGGAGCGGACGGCCGGGAACGGCTGCTGGCCACTTACGAGGACGACACCCTCTTCGAGGTCCAGTCGGGCAAGGCCGGCTGGGGCAAGACGATGCGCGCGCAGGTCCACGCTGTCGCCAGCGCCCACAACGGGCGCGGGCTGGCGTTCGTGGACCCGCACGGCGACTCCTTCGCCGAGGTCGCCCGATACCTCGCCCACGAGGACATCATCGACCGGGTCGCGCTCTTCGACCTGACCGTCCGCAAGGACGGGGACATGCTCGGCTGCTGGAACGTGCTGGACATGACGGCAGGGCAGCCGGCCCACGAGGTGACCGCCTCGGTCGTGGAGGCGTTCGCGGGGGCCCTGGGGTGGGGGGACGTCACCGCGCCGCGCGCGCTCACCATCTTGACCAAGGCCGTCGAAGCCCTGGTGGCCGTCAACACCCAGGCCGTCCAGGCACAGGCGCCAGGGCAGCAGGCGACGATCTTCCAGGTGCGGGCGCTGCTCACCGACCCCACCTTCCGCCACCTCGCCCTCTCCGCACTGGACGCGGAGGCGCGGCACTGGTGGACGCGGAGCTTCCCCGACTTCCCCCGCGAGGCGGTGCTGACCGTCTTGAACCCGCTGGAGCGCCTCGCGGCCAACCCGGTCGTCCGTGCGGCCCTGGGCTGCCCCGTCGGCGGATACGACATCCGCCGCGCCATGGACGAGGGCCGGGTGCTGTGGATCTGCCCGCCGGGCACCGGCCCCACCGACCGGCTCCTCATCTCCCTGATGGTCCACGACTTCCTGCGCGCCGGCCTGTCCCGCCGCGACCTCCCCGAAGCCAAACGGCGGGCCTTCCGCTTCTACCTGGACGAGCTGATCTCCCTGGACCAGGGGTCCTCGACCGTGCTGGCGGAGATCACCGAGCAGCTGCGCAAGTTCGGCTGCCGCCTGCACGGGATGACCCAGCTCATGCACCGCCTCAGCCCCGCCACCCGATCCGCTCTCCTTCAAAACGCCTCCTGTCTGTCCACCACGGCCGGATCGGCCGAGGCCATCGCCCAAATCACCAGCCAGTGGCCCGACACCGTCACCGCCCGCGACGTCGCCGGCCTCGAGCGGTGGAGGCACTACGCGTCCTTCACCGTCGCGGGCAAACGCACCGGCCCCGTACCGATCCGCGGCCCCGAACTGACCGAGGTCTTCGGCGACCTCGCACGACCCGGCCAGGTCGCCGCCCTGCGCAAGACCGCACACGCCAACACCGCGGCCCAAACCCTGGCGGCGCTGAGCGCCGTGGCACTCCGGCAGGAAGAAGCCGTCCGCGCCTTCCTCACCACCAGCACCACACCCACCGACACCCACGACGCAGGAGAGCAGTACGCATGACCACGGCCGTCTTCCAGCCCGCCACCGCGGACACCCGCGCCCACCAGGCCCTCGCCCTGATCGCCCAGCACCGGCTGCTGACCAGCATCCAGATCCACCAGCTGCTGACCCCGAACAGCCCGCCCCGCAAGATCCACAACGTGCTGGTGCCGCTGCGCGAGCAGGGCCTGATCGCCCACACCGTGCTCCCCGGCCGCCTCCAGGCCCACTTCCTGACCCCCGTCGGCCACCAGACGGTCGGTGACTGGCCCGAGCTCCGCGGCCGCACCGCCACCCCGATCCAGTCCGCCGCAGCCGCGTCCCTGCGCGCCGCCCACATCCTCACCGGAGTCCGCGCCCACCTCGCCTTCCTCACCGACGCCCGGTCCCGCGGCGACGAGTACCAGCCGCTGGACTGGGTGCCCGAGGTCACCCACCGCCTCCCCGACACCGCAGGCGAAGACCGGCTGATCGCCGACGCCGTCTTCCACTACACCGCCACCAGCCCCAGGCGCCTGCAGTACCGGGCGTTCGTGGAGATCGACCGCACCACCATGAGCAGCGAGCGCCTGGCCCGCAAACTCATCACCTACGCCCGCTTCCACGACTACACCCCCCAGCCCGCGGGCCGGCGCGGCACCGTCGCCGACCAGGCGGCCGTCCTCGCCTGGCAGCGCTCCTACCCCCGCTTCCCCCGCGTCCTGTTCATCCTCACCGGCGCCTCCCGCACCACCCTGGCCAACCGGATCGCGGACCTGCGGCGCATGACCGCCGACCATGACCTCGTCACCCGCCTCAGCGCCCACGTCCCCCTCGGCGCCGCCGTCCTCGAGGACATCGAGGCCCACGGCCCCCAGGCGAAGGTGTGGACGCCCCTGGCCGGGAGCAGCGAGCCCCGCGGCTGGACCCAGCTGTGAGCAGGCCCTGGCCCACAAGGCTCTCCGCCGCCGACCTCGCCGACTACCTCCAGGCCCAGGCCGAACACGAGGCAGAGATGCGGGAACTCGCAGACCGCGAGTTCCAGATCGAAACCGGTCAGATCGACAGCTACAGCGACTACCGCTTCACCTGGGAAGACGACGCCCTCCCGCCTGATCCACCCAAGCCGGCCACCGACAGCCCCGGAGCAGAAGTGAGGCGCTCCCTTCCGCCCGGGATGCACAGCCAGGACGCCCCTCCGTTCTAACCGACTTGCAGCAGAGGCAGGCTGCGGGCGAGCCTGCGGCGCCTCACGCACCGTTCGGTAGCACGGGTGCCTGGTGAGGTCGCCGACCCGATCGTGACGTGGGGCGGCGACCACCGGTGAGAAAACTGGTGAGGAGCACGGAGAACCATTACCAGCAGCAAAGAACAAGCCAGTGAGTGGAATTCAAGCCACAGCCCGCCGAAATCGCGCCAACACCGGGCGCCACCCACGGCAACCAACGAAAACCGCACGTCAACGCCCCAAAGAAACAAGATCATCTAGGATTGGCAGGCAAAAGCGACGTCCAGTCGCCTGCACCCCAAGAACCCCATAGGAGCTGCGGCGTTGACGTCGTAGGGTGCCGCATAGAACAGACACCAAATTCGTACGCGACACGTTGCACCAGCGATTTATGCGGGTTGGGCTGCGACCCGCCCGACAGGCGACCCGGGGAGAGTCCAGTGGCAATGGCACCACACCGCCCAATTCGCACGGCCCAGCAACACCGCCGGCTCCTCACTGTCGCCGCCATCATCGCCGCTGCCGCAGCACTCACGGCTGGCTGCACCGCGGAACCCAGTCGGGTCGCTTCTCCCCCACGTGCCTCCGCTCCCAGCCCTGCCGCATCACCGAGCATGTCCGCTGACCCGCAGGCTGAAGCGAAGGCCAAGATCCTTGCCACATACAGCGCCTTCTGGGAGGAGTCCGTCAAGGCGTACGAGGCCGGAACCGAGCAGGGTACGAAGCTCGTGGACTACGCGGCCAAGGACGCACTGAACCAGACACTCACCGACATCGCGAACATGCAGCGAGCCGGCACCGCCACGAAGGGCGCCCCCGGGCATCGCGCCGAGGTCTCGGCCGTGAACCTGTCCGGCGAGCAGCCCACGGCCACCATCTCCGACTGCTTCGATCTCTCTACCTGGAAGATCATCGACCGCTCAAGCGGCCAGGTGAGGCCCTTCCCCACCGAGCAGCCCATGCACTACATCACTGTGTTCGACGCAGAGCTCCAGGGCGGCCGGTGGATGCTGACCAAGTTCGTCCGGCACGGGGACCGCACTTGCTGAGACGGGAAGCCCTCACGGTTTTCACAGCTGCGGCAGCCGCGGTGTTGGCCTGCCCCGCTGTCGCCTATGCGGGAGGAGGCGTGTGTGACGGCGCCACCGGGTGGGTGAGCGTCTGCGCCGACAAGCCCGGGCAGGGCGGAGGCAGCGCCGGACAGCAGGACGGGGGCGGCAGCAACAGCAGAGACAACGGCCCCCCGCCACGATGGGCCTGCACACGCACCCTGTTGGACCCTCAGCCTCCCGCGGGGAGCGCTGCCTGGGAGGGGCACCAGCCAGGCGACGGCGCGGTCTACCGCAAGACATGCAGCTGGGTTGAGTCGGTCAACGGAAACATCGTCATCACCACCGAATGGTCCAACACTCCGGATGCTGTGACCGTCGACCCAGCCGTGCTGGCTCAGCAAGCAGTGGACAGCATGCTCCTGGCCGGCCCGGCAATCGCGAGCCCGAGGCCTGAAGGCAAATACACGGTAGGCGTGCCGCTGTGGTTGTGGGTAAGTCAGAGTCCCACGACCTGGGGCCCCAACACGGCATCGGCGTCGGCGGGCGGAATCACGGTGACGGCGACAGCCACAGTGTCCTCCGTCGCCTGGGGCATGGGGGACGGCTCCACCGTGACTTGCACGGGCCCGGGGTCCGCGTATACCTCTGCGCGCGGCATGACGCCCTCCCCCGACTGCGGACACCTCTACCGGTCGACATCGGCAAGTCGGCCAAACGGCAAGTACCAGGGGACCGCGACGGCCACATGGAAGGTCGACTGGGCCGTCACGGGAGGCGGGCAGACCGGCCAGCTGACCGAAGTCCGCCAGTCACCGTTCACGGTCTCAGTGGGCGAAGTCCAGGTAGTCGGCCAGTAGGCCTGACCAGGGCGCAGCCCATCGCACCTATTCCTCCAGCAATTTACGTGGGCTGCATGGCAACCCGCCCGACAGAGCGACCCGGGGAGACTTCCGTGACAATCGCACGACAGCACCACGCCGCAAACCGCCGACTGCTCACGACGGCTGCCGCCGTCGCGGCCGTCGCGGCACTCGCGGCCGGATGCACCAGCGGAAGCAAGAACGACAAGAACGCCGCCACCAGCCCGAGCGTCTCCCCCAGCAGTGCCCCCACCGCCTCCCCGAGTGCACCCGCCGACCCCGAGGCAGCCGACAAGGCCGAGGTCCAGGCCGCCTACACCCGGTACTGGGACGTGCTGGCCACCGCTTACGCCAAGTCCGACCCGCAGGGAACAGAGCTGAACAAGGTCACCACTGGCAACGCCCTTGTGCAGACGGAGCAGGAACTCGCCAGTCTCCGTAAGGGTGGCTACGTCGTCACCGGGCAGCCGAAGCACTCAAACACCGTGGTCAGCTTCAAGCCGGACACGAAGCTGAAGACTGCCGTCATCACCGACTGCATGGATGTCTCTCAGTGGAAGCCGGTGAGCAAGGACTCGGGCAAGCCAGCCGATCTTCCCACGACGCGGCTCCAGCGCTACATCACCACCGTGACAGCCGAGAAGTGGCCGAGTGGGTGGATGGTCTTGGAGGAGAAGCCTGAAGGACAGGCATGCTGAGACACGGTGTGCGTTCCCTAGGAGTCCTCGTTCTCGCCGCAGCCACGGCCCCGACGGCCAACGCGGCGGACGATCCAGTCAGCGTCGGAAGCTGCGCCGATCTGAAGCACTTCTGTATCGGCGCGACCAGCCCCGGCTCCGTCAAGCCGCCAGCCAAGCAGGAGTCAGGCGGCTCCTCGACGGGTTCCGGGAGCAGCATCGACGGCCTGGGTCGGGACTGTTCGTTTCGGCTGCTGGATCCGCCTCCGCCGGCAGGCAGCGTTCTGTGGCAGGGCCACTCACCCGGTGACGGAGCGGTCTACCTGGACCCGTGCGGGCTCGGAAACGGCATCACGGACGGCGACAATCTCGCGGGAGCCGGGCGGGCGTTCTGGGCGCAGAATCCGCCCGGTGCGGTGGCCGTCGACCCTGCCGTGCTGGCGCAGCGTGCGGTGGACTCGATGCTGCTTCGGCCGCCGGCGATAGGCATCGTTCCGAAGCCTGGGGGTGTTGGTGTGGTCGGTATGCCTGTCTACATGTGGACGGCGACGGGCCCGGAGACGTACGGCCCCAATGTCGCGTCTGCTTCGGCTGGCGCGGTCACAGTGACCGCCACGGCGAGGGTCGCCAAGATCGTTTGGGCGATGGGCGATGGCACGACGGTCACCTGCACGACGCCTGGTACTCCCTACCGGGCCGAGTTCGGCAAGAACCCGTCGCCGGACTGCGGTCACAGCTACCGGTCGCCCGGAAAGTTCCATGTGACCGCGACGTCCACCTGGGCGATCGACTGGACCGGTGGCGGCCAGAGCGGCCAGCTGAGCGAGGTCCGCTCCAGTGCCGTGGACATCGCCGTGGGCGAAGTCCAGGTAGTCGGCCAGTAGCGGCACGCCCCCGATCCCCACTTTTCCTTCCTTCCTCTCTGCTGGAGGCACATCACGTGAGCACCACCACCACGGGCGCGCAGGGCCGTGCCGCTGTTCCCGGGCCGGGCGGGCCTGCGGACAGTCCGGCACCGGCGCCGCGAGTCGTTCGCCAGCGACGTCGCCGGCCCGGGCTGATCGCGCTGTCCGTCGCGCTGATCGCGGCGGGCGGCCTGTCCGGGGCGCTTCTGTTCACCGCGTCGGGCCAGCGGTCGAGCGTGCTGGTGGTGGCCCGGGACGTGCCGGTGGGCGCGACGGTCACGGAGGCGGACCTGGCGCCGGCTTCTCTGGCGCTGGATCCGCTGGTCAAGGCGGTGCCGACGGCGAAGAAGGCGGGCCTGGTCGGCCAGCGTGCCGCTGTGGCGCTGAAGGCGGGGTCGTTGCTGTCGCCGGGCCAGGTCACCGCCGTGTCGTTGGTGAAGAACGGTGAGCAGTTGGTGGGTGTGGCGTTGAAGCCGTCGCAGCTTCCGGCGTCGCGGCTGGCTCCTGGGCAGAAGGTGCTGATCGTCTCGACTCCGGATCCCGCCCAGGCGGCCGGGGCGGCTGCGGCGGGCGGCAAGCCCGCCGATCCGGTGCCTGCGCCGAAGACGCTCGCGGCGACGGTGGTGGCGGTTGGGGTGGCGGCGCCGGCGACGGGTGTCGTGGTGGTGGATGTGGCGGTGCCTGCCGCTGATGGGCCGATGCTGGCTTCGCGGGTGGCGACGGGTGCGGTGGCGTTGATCGTGGCTGCTCAGGAGGGGGGTTCCTGATGGCGGTGGTGGCGCTGGCGGGCGGGCTGGGGGCGCCGGGGGTGACCACGGCGGCTTTGGCTCTGCTGATGACGTGGCCGATGCCGCAGGGGCATCGGGTGGTGCTGGCGGAGACGGATCCGGACGGCGGGGCGGTCCTGCCGGGGGCGCTCCAGGGCACCTTGGACAACTCCCGGGGCATGCGCAATCTCGCGATTGCCGCCCGGCAGGGGCAGGGGCAGTTGGTGGAGGCGTTCTGGCGGCAGTTGGTGGACGTCACCGATGCCGGGACGCGTGACCGGCTGGTGCTGCCTGGTCTCTACGACCCTGCACACGCGTCGGCGATGGAGCCGGTCTGGCGGCCTCTTGCGGGCGTGTTCGCGGGGATCGAGCAGCACGGGCACGACGTGATCGTGGACCTGGGGCGGCGGGGCGCCGTCGGTGCGCCGGGGGTGCTGGCGCAGAAGGCGGACGCGGTGCTGATGGTCGCCCGCAACACGCTGCGCGGGCTGCAGAGCGCCCAGGTGCGGCTGGAGGCGTTGCGTGAGTCGCTGGGCGGCTCGACGGAGCTGGGGATACTGCTGGTGGACCAGGGGCCCTTCTCCAAGGAGGAGGTGCGCAAGCACTTGGGGGTGACGGTCACTGCGGTGCTGCCGTGGCGGCCCAAGGAGGCGGCGGTGCTGTCGGACGGTGCCGGGCAGCCTCGCCGCTTCGAGTCCGGTGAGCTGATGCGCTCCGCCCGGTCGGCGGCGGTGCGGGTGCAGGAGCTGGTGGCGATCCGCCGTTCCCGCCTGGCCCCGCCGAGCGCGGATGCGGCTGGGGTGGTGAGCGGTGCGCGCTAATCCTCTGCACAGCGACCCCCGTGTCGCCGGGTCCCTCGAGAGCCGGCTGGGCGCGGCCCGCGGCGTGGCTGTGGTGCCCTCGCCGGAGGCCGTGGGTGGCCGCCCGGCCGACGCGTGGGTTCCGGGCCCCTCCGCGGGGCCGGTCGCCGGTACGCCGCGCCTGCCCCAGCCCTCCCCTGCCCTGGCCGCTGACGTCGTGGTGGACTACGCGGCGGTGCGGCTGATCAAGAAGCAGGTCGGGGAGCGGCTGACCGAGCTGCTGCGCGCCCGGCCCGGACTGGGCCAGGCTGCGCAGGAGCAGCAGGGCCGGCACCTGATCAACGAGCAGGTTGCCGTCTGGTCGGATGCCGAGGCCGTCAAGCGCGGGGCTGCCACGAGTCCGGGTGAGGACGCGGTGATCGCGCAGGCGGTGTTCGACCTGCAGTTCCGGGCCGGGCGTCTGCAGCAGCACCTGGACAACACGCTGGTGGAGAACATCTTCATCAACGGGTACGCGGACGTGTGGCTGGACTTCACCGACGGGCGGCGCGTGCGGGTGGCGCCGGTCGCGGACTCCGACGAGGAGCTGCGCGAGCTGCTGCGGGACCTGGCCCGGCGTACCACCGGTCAGGCAGAGCGCAGCCTGTCGACCGCGGACCCGTTCCTGGCGTTGCGGCTGTCAGACGGGTCGCGGCTCCAGGCGGTCATCGACGTCACGCCGGGCACGTATGTGACGATCCGCCGGCACAGCATGCGCCACGCCGACCTGCCCGAACTCGTGGCGCGGGGGATGCTCGACTCCACGCTCGAGGCGTTCTTGCGGGCGTGTGTGCGCGCGGAGAAGAACGTCATGATCGTGGGCGGTCAGGCCGCGGGGAAAACGACCCTGCTGCGGGCGCTGCTCAAGGAGATCGACCCCGACGAGCGGTTCGCCACGCTGGAGACCGAGTACGAGCTGTTCGCCCACGAGAACGGCCACCACCGGCAGGTCGTGCCGATGGAGGCCCGCGAGTCCAACGGCGAAATGGTCGCAGGCCAAGCGGCCGGTGAGATCACGCTCATGGACCTGATGTACCGGGCGCTGCGCATGACGCTCACGCGGATCGTGGTCGGTGAGGTCCGCGGGCCGGAGATCGTGGCGATGCTCCAGGCGATGACGAACGGGGCGGGCGGCAACCTGTGCACCCTGCACGCCATCCATCCGTCGGTGGTGTTCGACCGGATCGCGGAGCTGTATCTGCTGGCGCAGGCGAACATGTCGGAGTCGCTGGCCTACCGGCAGGCCGCGAACGGGCTGCACTTCATCGTGTTCGTCTCCTCCGTGGACGAGACGAAGATCGGCGGGCACCGGCACCGGTTCGTCTCCCACGTCTTGGAGGTCACCGGCATCGGAGAGGGCGGACGCCCGGAGACCAACCAGATCTTCGGGCCGCGTCCGGAGTGGGGGGAGTACCGGGCGGTGCCGCTGATGCTGCCGCGGTGTGTCAACGACCTGCGCCGGGCCGGCTTCGACGCCTCGCTGCTGAACTCCCCGGCGGGGGCGTGGGAGGCGGCGCTGCCGCTGCTGGTGGCGGAGGGGGCGCTGTGACGGTGCTGTGGTGGGTGCTGGCCGGGCTCGCGCTGTCGGGCGGCCTGGTCGGCCTGGCGGTCGGCTTCTTCGGCACGACGGCGCCGAAGGGGCCGGGGGTGGGCGCGCGACTGCGGGCCGGGCGGAGCCTGGCGACGCGGGATGAGCGGATGGCCCGCCGTACCCGCCTGGTGGGCGGGGCACTGGGCGGGGTGCTGGTGTGGCTGGTGACGGGGGTGTTCATCGCCGGCGGCATGCTGTTCCTGGCGGTGATCGGCGTTCCGTGGCTGCTGTCGCCGACGAAGTCGGCCACCGCCAGGATCGGGAAGCTCGAAGCGCTCGGGGACTGGACTCAGCGTCTGGCCAACGTGCTGCGGCTGGGGCGGGGCCTGGACGAGGCGCTGCAGATCTCGCGGCGGGGGTGTCCGGAGGACATCGCCGGTGAGGTCGCCGACCTCGTGGACCGGCTCCAGGTCGGCTGGCGGCCCACTGACGCGCTGCGCGCCTTCGGCGACGCCCTGAACGATGTGACGGCCGACAAGGTGGTCGCGGCTCTGGTGCTGTCGGCGGCCGACCGCGGGCCCGGGCTTGCGCAGGCCTTGGAGGATCTCGCCGAGTCCGTGCACGAGGAAGTCGCCCGGCGGCGGGCGATCGAGGCAGACCGGGCCAAGCCGCGCACGACGATGCGGTGGATGACCATCATGACCCTCGCCGTCATCGGCGCCGGGTTCCTCATCCCCTCCTACACCGCCCCCTACGGAACCATGGTGGGCCAGCTGGTCCTGGCCGTGCTCCTCGCGGGGTTCGTCGGGGTCCTGGTGATGATGCGGCAGATCGCCGACACCAAGCCCGTCCCCCGCTTCCTGATCGCCGACCCCCGCAGCGCCGTCACCCCGCCCCCTGTCGCGGAAGACGCCGATGACGTGTCCGACTCGGTCGTGGAGGTGGGCGCATGATGCCGGTCGCGGCGATCCTGTCCGGAGCGGCCATCGGAGCCGGCGGCGCCCTGCTCATCCGCGAGATCCTGCGGCCCGCCCCGGCCCTCGGCCCCGCGCTGCGCCGCCTCAACCAGCCCCCGCCCCCGCCCGCCGCATCCGGTGAGGTCGTGGACCGGGACGAGCGGTGGGGACGATGGCTTCTCGAGCGCCTGGCCGACGTGCCGGGCATCCGCATCCCGTACAAGGACCTGGCCCTGACCGGCAGCACCCCCGCCCGGTTCCTCCTGACGAAGGTGGCGCTGGCCGGAGGCGGACTGCTGCTGCCGCCCCTGTCGA
Organism: Streptomyces sp. NPDC093801; assembly: GCF_040701585.1. NCBI lineage: Bacteria > Bacillati > Actinomycetota > Actinomycetes > Kitasatosporales > Streptomycetaceae > Streptomyces > Streptomyces sp. NPDC093801. The sequence goes on from NZ_JBFBDP010000053.1 coordinate 26,051, forward strand.
CCGTCCCGCTCCTGCTCCTCGGGGTACCTCTCTACCTGCCTGTGATCGTCGCCATCCTGGCGGCGGCCGTCCTGTGGTTCGCACCGGACCTGGCGCTGCGCGACAAGGCGAAGCGGGCCCGGGCGGAGTTCGCCCACGCCATGGCCGCCTACCTCGACCTGGTCGCGCTGCGCCGGGCCGGGAACGTCTCCGCCGAGCAGGCAATGGAACAGGCCGCCCAGGTCGGCCAGGGGTGGGCGTTCCAGCGGATCCAGGCAGCCCTGGCCCAGTCCCGCGTCGACAAAGTGCCGCACTGGGAGTCCCTGGCCCGCCTGACCGCCGAACTCGACCTGCCCGTCATGGACGACCTGGCCGCGATCATGCGGCAGTCCGCCGACGACGGCGCGTCCGTCTACGCCACCCTGCGCTCCCGCGCGAAGAACCTGCGCACCGAACTGCTGGCCGCTCAGGCGGCCGACGCCAACGCGAACAGCGAGAAGATGACCGCCCCCGGCGCCCTGCTGGCTGTGCTGGTCATGCTCCTGATCGCGTTTCCCGCCATCATCCGCATGCTCACCACCTGACACACCCTGAGGGAATCCCTGTTATGACCAAGCTCGCCGTCCGCCTGTCCGTCGCCCTGCGCTCGCACTGGCAGGAGATCAAGGAACACAGCTCCAAGGACCGGGGCGACATCTCCATCACCACGATCATCATCTGGGTCGCCGCCGTCGCCGGGGCCATCGCCATCGCCGGAACCATCGGCATCGTCGTCACCAAGTACCAGGGCAAGCTGTCCGGCATCTGACAGACCGGCATTCCGCACCGCGTAACAGAGGAAGGGGGGCAAGGTGCCAGGACGCCGGGCACTGAGCCGGCCTGCCGAAGGGCGTGTCCACGGCCGCCCCGGCAGGGGCTCATACAGCCGGTGGCGGGGCCTGCGGCGGTACACCGAGCGGGGGGAGGCGTCGATCCAGATGGCGATCGTGTTCCCGTTCGTCATCCTCGTCACCGTCGCGGTCGTCCAGGCCGCGATGTGGTTCTACGCCCGCAACATCGCGTTGACCGCCGCCCGGGAGGGCGTCGCAGCCGCCCGCGTCTACCAGGCCCCCGAAGACGCGGGCGCGGCCCGGGCCCGCGAGACCCTGGGGCGGATCGCGGGCGACAGCCTCGCCGGCAGCACGGTCAGCACGGCGGGCAGCAACGGCGCCGAGGTCCGGGTGACCGTCACCGGCCTCGCCCCGTCCCTGATCCCAGGGGTGTCGGGGCTGAGCGTGTCGCAGTCCGCCGCAGCACCGCGAGAACGGTGGACCACCCCATGACGTCCATCCGCCTTCGGGCAGGGCGGTGGCTGGCGCTGGCCCGGCAGGACCGCGGCAGCGAGACCATCGCGGCCGCCATCGTCACCCCGCTGCTGATCATGCTGCTGTGCCTGGCGATCGCGGGAGGGCGGCTCGTCACCTCCGGCGCGAAGATCGACGCGGCCGCCGAGGACGCGGCCCGCGCCGCCTCCATCTCGCGTACCTACACCGGCGCCCAGGCCGAAGCATCCGCCGCCGCCACCCGCTCCCTGGGCGACCAGGGCATCCACTGCTCGTCGTTGAGCACCAGCGTGGACGTCTCCGGCCTGGCCGTGCCCCTCGGCCAGGCCGGAACGGTGACCGTGTCCATCACCTGCAACGTCACCATGGCCGATCTGCTGCTCCCCGGTATTCCTGGATCCAAGACGTTGACCAGCCGTTTCACGTCCGTCGTGGACGCCTACCGCTCCCGGGAGGGCTAAGCATGCACAACCGCCTGCGGCGGGCCGCCGGACGTCTGGGTGAGGACCGGGGCGGGATCGCCGTCTACACCGCGATCGTCACCGTGGCGCTGCTGGCCGTCATCGGCCTGGCCATCGACGGCGGCGGGAAACTGCGGGCGACCGAACGCGCCGATGCGCTCGCGATGGAGGCCGCCCGCGCGGCCGGGCAGGCCATCGACCCAGCTGCGGCCGTCACCGGCACGGACGTCCGCGTCGACCCGGAAGGGGCCCAGGCGGCCGCCCAGGCCTACCTCGCCCGCGCCGGCGCACACGGCAGCGCCACCCTCTCCGCCGACCGGAGCCGGCTCGACGTCACCGTCCACGGCACCTACCCGACCGTGTTCCTGGCCATCGCCGGGATCGGGTCCATGGACGTCACCGGCCACGGAAGCGCCCGCCTGCTCCACGGCATCACCCAGCCCCAATAGCCCCACCCACCACCGTGAGAAGGACCCGGCCGATGCCGAAGCCCACCCCCGTCACCACCCGGCCGTCCCACAGGGGAGGCGCCCAGACGGCGGCCGCGCTGCTGCGCGCCCTGCTCTCCCTGACCGTTCTGGCCCTGCTGCTGGCCGGGCTGCCCGTCCTGCTGTGGTGGGCCACCAGCCTGGTCGGGCCCCCGGGCCTGGCCGCCCTCTCACATCTGCTGTCCACCGAGGACTCGGGACAGGTATTCCTGCTCGTCCTGGCCGTCGCCGGATGGGCCGGCTGGGCCTGCTTCACCGGCGCCGTACTGCTGGAGATCCCCGCCCAGCTCCACGGCCGCACCGCCCCGCAAATCCGAGGGCTCGTCGGACAACGGGCCGCCGCCACCCTGGTCGGCGCCGTCCTCCTGGCCCTGCCCGCCGGAACCGCCCTCGCCGCCCCCAGCGCCGCCGCACCCGCCACCAGCCCTGCGGGCGTCAGCGCCTCGCCCGTCCCCGGATCCGGCACCCAAAGCGCACCGCGCGCCGACGCCCCGGCCGACGCACCGAGCACTGCGGTGACGTACACGGTGCGCGACGTACGGCCCGCGGAAAGCCTGTGGTCCATCGCCCAGCAGACGCTCGGCAGCGGGGAGCGGTGGACGGACATCGCCGCCCTCAACCAGGGCCGCACCATGGCAGACGGCGCGGTCTTCGACGCCGAGCGGCCCATCCAGCCGGGCTGGGTCCTCACCCTGCCCACCGGTGCCTCCGTCCCGGCTGCCCAGCCAGCGGCCGCCAGCACAGAAGGCAGCGCACCCCAAAGCGGCCAGGCCAGCTATACCGTCCGCGAGGGCGACAGCCTCGCCTCCATCGCGGCCAGCCAACTGGGCTCGCCCGACCGCTTCCAGGAACTCTTCGACCTCAACCAGGGGCAGCCGCTTCCCGGCGGCGGCACCTTCACCGACCCCAACCTGATCTACCCCGGCCAACAGCTCACCCTGCCCCCCGCCAACCCACCCGCCGAACCCGCCGCTCCGACCGCGTCCCCGCAATCCCCCAAGCCTGGGCCGGCCACCCCTCCGGCCGCCACCTCACCTGCCACGGCGGCCCCTCAGACAGCCCCATCCGCCCAGGCACCGGCGCCATCAGCTCCCGCCACCACACCAGCGGCCCAGCTCCCGGCGCAGAAATCCGCTGGCCCGGCGACCGCGCCGAGCTCCCCCGCCACCCACACACCGGCCGCTCCCACCCCGGCCCCGGACGCCCCGCGTGTCCAGAGCACCGCGGCCGGCGTCAACTGGGCGCTGGTCGCCGGGGTCGGGACGCTGCTGGCCGCGTCACTGGCCGGCGCGCTCGGCGTGCGACGGGTCCTCCAGCAGCGTCGGCGCCGCGCGGGCCAGACCATCGCCCAGGACCACGACCCCAACACCCTCGAACAGCTCCTGACCGCAGCCGGCGAGCCCGCCGGCGTCGAAATCCTCGACCGCATCCTGCGCACCCTCGCCCACCAGGCCGCCACCGACGAACGTGCGCTGCCCGCCCTGCGCGGCGTGCTCCTGGCGGGCAAGGAGGTCCGCCTGCTCCTGGACGAGTCGGCCGACCCCGTAGCCCCGTTCACCGCGGGGCCCGACAGCCGTACATGGACCCTGGACCCCGCAGCCGTTCTCCCCGATGCCGAAATGCTGAACGACGTCGAGGCCCCCTACCCGGGCCTGGTCACCCTCGGCGCACACGAGGACGGACTGCTGCTGGCCGACCTGACCACCTGCCACGTCCTTCTCCTGGACGGCACCCCGGAGGAGGTCCTCGAAGTCGGCCGCGCTCTGGCCCTGGAACTGGGAACGTCCGGGTGGACCGACTACAGCGAGATCCTCACCGCCGGTCTCGGCAGCCGCCTGGCCAAGCTCCTGCCGCAAGGCCGGATCCGCACCGTGCCCCACCTGCCGGCCGTCGCCGCCGACCTTGGCGAACTCCTCCTCGAAGCCCACCAGAGCGGCGAGCAGGTCCTGCCATGGCTGATGATCGGCGTCGGCGACCACGAAGGGGAACACCTGGCCCAACTCGCCGATGCTCTCGCCGCCGCCCGGGACCTGAAGACCGCCGTCGTGCTGCCTGCGAGTGAGGCGGCCCAGCGTGTCTTCCCGCACGCCGAGATCATCGACGTCACGACAGGGCAGGAGGCCCTCCTCGCCCCGCTCGGCCTGCCCGTCACCCTGCAACGCATCACCGACGAGCAGTACCGGCAGTACGTCCACGCCCTGGAGGTCTCCACCCAAGACCCAGTACCGGCCACCGGGGCATGGGAATTCGCCGAGAGCCATGACCAGGCGGCCGCATGCGGACAGCCTCTGACCCTACGGTCCACCACCGCCGAGGCCCAGGACCCCGGCAACCCCTTCCCCGCGCTCATCGACGCCTCCCCGGCCACCGCTCCCCAGCCCGTCGGCCACCAAGGCAATGCCGAAGCCGGGCAGTCAGCAGCAGACGGGGCAGAGACGGCGGGCACGGCAGAGCCCGACGAGAACGGCCAGGCCGCCACCGACAAGGCGCCGGTACCCGCCCAAACAGCCGCCGCCGTGCCCGCTAAGGCCGCTGGCGAAGAGCGAGCACCTGTCCGCATCGACATGCTCGGCCCCCTGCGTATCACCGGGACCGCCGCCTCCGCCCACGGCCCCCGCACCGCCGCCGTCGCAGCCCTCCTCCACCTGCGCCCCGGACGCGGCACCGACTACCTGTGCCAGGCCATGGACCCCGTCAACCCCTGGTCCACCCGCACCCTGCACTCCCGGCTGTCCGAACTGCGCAACGTCCTCGGCCTCACCAGCGACGGCCAGCCGCTGCTTCCGCGCCCCAAGAACAGCAGCGGGTACGTCCTCCACCCCTCGGTCACCTCGGACTGGGCCGAGTTCAAGACCCTGGCTGCCCGAGGCCTCGCCGCAGGCCCCGGCGCCGGCACCGCCGACCTGGAAGCGGGCATGGCGCTGGTCCGCGGCCGCCCCTTCGAGGGCCGGACCCTGCCCTGGGCAGACCCCGTCATCCAGGAGATGCTCTCGCGCATCACCGACACCGCCCACACCCTCGCCCGCTGGCACACCGATGGTGACACCCCTGACCTCGACGCCGCCCGCCGCACCGTGCTCCAAGCCCTCGAGGTCGAAGAAACCTCGGAGGTGCTGTACCGAGACCTCCTCCACCTCGAAGTAGCCGCAGGCAACCACGCCGCTGTTCGGAAGGTCATTGCACGAGCCCAGCAGATGGCCCGCACCTACAACATCACCCTCGACGACACCACCGAAGCGACCATCAACGCAGCCCTCACCGGCAAGCTGCCGCATCTGAGCCAGCGACACTGAGGCAATCGCGCCTGCCACGGGCTCGCCCACGGACCAGCTGACCACTGCGGCAGACGGCAAGCTGGCTCTCGTCACCCTCGCCTCTCTTTCAGCAGGTGACATCGCCGAGTTGCGGGCGGTGCCTCGGGCAGCAGCACTCTGTTACCCGGCATCGTCCGGCGCGCTGGGCAGGTGGCGAGCCCGTTTGTGATGTTGCTCAGCGACGAGGTACTTGCGCAGCCGCGAGCCCTGCGGGCACCAGATCTCCCGGGGGCACCGGTCACAGGCGGCAAGGTGTCTCGCGTAATTGGCAGCCGCTGGCGTCGAGCTACGGCTGTCCTCGTGTGCGTCGGACGGCGCTGCTCTTGCTGTGGTGGGAGGCTGGCCCGGTAGGGCCGACGCCAGGGCCCCATCCACCTGAGGCTGAGACACCACCTCTGCCGTCTCATGGTGAAGGGCTTGGTGAAGCCTGGTAGGGGCGTCATGTGACGCCTTTTGATCCGTCACGTGACGCTGTCTGCCTTCGTCACGTGACGCCCCCTCAATCACTTCATCAGCGGGTACGAGGGCGTCACGTGACGCCTCCAGCGCCTGCATCCGGCGCCGATCAGCCGGCGTCACGTGACGCCCTGAGGACTTGGCCCGCTTGTGCCGAAGCCTGCGGTCGTACTCGGAACTGGACAGCACGGCCAGCGCCCTCTCCCAGGCGATGCCGCAGCCTGTCTCGGTGTCGGCGCCAAGAGGGAGCGTGCATGCGTAGGTGGCAGGTCTGGGGTGACGGCCTCCACGGGCGTTCGCTGTCTTCCTGATAAGGCAGACGCCCTCCGCGGCGACGAGGACTTTCTGGACGGTTTCCTTGCTGCACCGTCCGATCGCCATGAGCGTGTCGGTGCCGAGGAAGGCATTCGTGCCGTCCTCGTTCGCCGCCTGGCCAACGGCCTGCAGGATCGCGAAGAACGACGCGCCGAGGCTTTTCCACTCGGGCTGGTCCCGGGTCGCCTTCGGGATGTGCTTGGCGGAGCGGAGCAAAAACCAGCGCCAGGCGTGGGCCGGGGCCCAGCCAGGCCGGATCGCTCCGGGCATGACGTCATTCGGTCCGGCGGTCATATCTCCAAAATACCAACAGAGTTTCTCTGAGAGCAACCCGTGCAGGTTGATGGCTACACCGATGTCAGAGAGTGGGCCTTGGTATCCAGTGTCGAATCCGGGGTCGATATGATGACCCCATGGAGAAGACCGCGAAACAGCAGGCCCGGGAAGCCGTCACCGACCTCGAACTCAGGTTCATCGAAGCCGTAGAACACGGACGACTCCGCGCGGAACTCACCTACGAACAGCTCGGCCGCTACCTCGGCATGTCCAAAAGCCAGATCAGCAAACGCCAGGACGGCCAAATCACCTACACCCTCCGCGACATGCACCACATCAGCCGGCTCCTTGGCATCGACCCCCTGGTCATGGCAGCCGGACTAGGGGCCTGGCTCAACGACATCCACCCCACCGAAGTCCACCACCGCCTCGACACGAACCCAGACACGACCCCTGAACACACGTGAGCGAACTTCGCGCACGCGCTGCAATCCCGGCCCCTCAGCCCTGTTACCGCATCGACTCGGCGGCCTCGCGCAACGGAGCGTAGCTGACCCGGAACTGGCTGCGTCGTACCTTGCGAGGACGTGGGGTTCCTTGTCGCGAAAGCCGCCCGACAGGGATACACCGCCACGCGCCGGCTCCTGGCCGCGACCGCCCGCCGCCCTCCCCCCTCGCTGCTCTCCCACGGCCAGTGGCGTCGAGGGCCCGGCACGGGTTACCCGCGAGCGACGCGCAGCGGGTAGTTGCCCGGTGGTGGGCCGGAATCTCCTGGCCCGGGAGCCGGAGACTGCGTAGCGTGGCGGTCATGCCGATGCCCGTCCTTTACTGCCGTGATGCCTTCAACACTCAACGCGTGGACGGACACTTCGCGCTGGAGGCTCGGGAGGTCCGCGCCTGTGGCGGGACGGTGGGGCTGATCGACCACGCCATCGGAAGCCGGATGCCTTCCTGAAGGGACAGCCAATCGGAGGTGTGCGTTCAGATTGGCCGGGGGCTGTCACCCCCCGATCGCGACAAGTTCGCGCACACCCGTGACTCGGGGGTGGCGTGCACCGAGTTCGGTGACGATCTGGCGGATGGGCGGCCGGTCACGCACCTCTGCGACCGAGACGCGGGCTGCGGCCAGGAGCTGCCCGGCGGTCTCCTCGGGCTTGCCCCACTGCCACCACGCCCGCGCGAGGTCCGTGTGCATCCGGCCCTTCCGCTCGGCGGTGGCGAACTGCCCGGGCTGGAGGTTGCGGCCGACTTCGAGTGCGGTGCCAGCGTCGCCAAGAGCCCAGTGCACGCCGACAGCGTAGAGGTCGACGGAGGCCGGAGTGATGGGGAACAGCCGGCCGCTCGGGGCCTGGTCGGGGAGGTTCCGGGCGGCATGCGAGGCCTCGCGAATCATGGCAAGAGCCTGGTCGCGGTTCCCGGCGACGGCTGCGGTGTACGCCGTGGTGCACAGCATCTGGGCGTAGGCGGAGGCCTGTGCATCGGTGGCCAGCCCCGTGGCCTCCACGCGTACGGCGGCGGCCTCGATGTGGCGCTGGGCGGCCGTCTCCTGGCCCTGGTGGCGCAGGACGGCTGCGAGTTCGCGGGCGGCGGCCGCGGCCGCGAGCGGGGATCCGGAGACCTCGGCGTAGGCCGCGGCCCGGTCCGCGGTGATCCGGGACGTCCCGTAGGCGCCAAGCTTGTTCAGCAGGGTCGCGGCGAGGGTGTAGGCGGAGGAGAGGCGGGCGTAGTCGAGGTCCCGGCGACCGCCGGCGGCCTGGTGGGTGTCGCCGAGCAGGCCCGGCAGCGTTTCTAGCAGCTTCGAGTGGCGGCCGGTGTCGAACAGGGTGCGTGCGTCGGCGAGCCGGGTGTCCAGCGGCAGGGGGGAGCCTGTGGGGTCGGGTGGGCTGGCGAGCGCTGTCTCCAGCCCACCCAGCAGGCTCACGGGCGCGGCGAGGCCGACGGCTGCGAGGACGGTACGGCGGCGCATCGGGTCCTCCTGGTCAGGCAACGGATCACGCTCAACTGTAGGGCGCGCCCGCGCCCTTAACCCTAAAGAGGACGCGAGCAGGTCAAGGGGAACCCCGACTTCCTCGGCGGCGCGGCGCAGCAACTGGACGTCACTGTGGCGGCCGGCCTCCAGTCGGGAGACGGTGGAGGCCGAGCAGCGCAGTCGGGCGCCGAGGTCGCCCTGGCGGAGGTCGAGGGCTTCCCGGCCGATCCGTACGAGACCACCCGGGTCGTGCTCTTCCACCAGTGCGAGGGCGCGGCGGCTGGTCCAGAGCGGATCCGTGCTCATGGGGCGCCCTTCGTCGGTCGGCCCAGGGGTCTGCCGCCCCCACCATAGAGGCGGTGAGCGGCCGTGCGCAGTGCGTGTGCAGAATCTGCAAACGGCGTGCGCGATCTGCATCTCACATCCCGGGCTGGCCACGGAGTGTGGTGTCGTGGTCACGGACACCGCGGCGGGGAACTGCCGGCGTGGGGGCCGAGTCAGAGGCACCATTACCTACGTGAGGGGAGCACAGCATGGGCAAGGACAAGGGCGGAAGCAGCGGTGGGGGCGGGAGCCACGCGAAGCCGAACCCGCCGCTGAGCGGCGGCACCCCGCCGCCCGGGAACAGCGACGGGAAGGTCGACTCCCCGCCGCCGCCCTCCGGCAAGCGCAGGGGCTGACTTTTCGATGACCCTCGTGCGTCTTGATGAGCGCCGCCGCTCTCTGGCGGAGGCCATGGACGCCCAGGGATGGCCGGCGGACTCCGAGTGGGTCCGCCGCGCCATCCTGGAGACCGTCCCCCGACACCAGTACGCCCCCGACCGGCTGTGGACATGGAACGGCCGGGACGCGTACGTCCCTGTGGAGCGCGGCAGCGATCCGGATACCTGGGCCGGCCTGGTCTACGCCGACCCGAACGACTCGGCGATCACTCAGATCCTCGACGACCTGCCCAGCTCCAGCCTGTCCTGCGTCTCCGTCGTCGCCGACATGCTCGACTCACTGGAACTGGAGCCCGGCCACCGGGTCCTGGAGGTCGGCACCGGCGCGGGCTGGAACGCCGGGCTGCTCGCCGCCCGGGCCGGTGCCGGTCAGGTCACCACCGTCGAGGTCGATCCCGGCCTCGCGGCGGCCGCCGAGCGGCGGCTGACGGCGGCCGGGCTGGACGTGGCCGTGCACGCTGGCGACGGACAGACCGGCTGGCCCGCGGGCGCGCCGTACGACCGGCTGATCGCCACCTACGCCGTCGACACCGTCCCCTGGGCCTGGATCGAGCAGACCAGACCCGGCGGCATCATCGTCTTCCCCTGGGGACGCCTGGGCACCATCGCCGTCACGGTCGCAGAGAACAGCGCCTCGGCGACGGGCTGGGTGCACGGCCTGGGGATGTTCATGCCCAGCCGCGGCACCGACCAGGGCCGCGAGTTCCACCAGATCCGAAGCGACGGGGGACCCGAACGCGAGACCAAGGTCGACACCGACCTGCAACCGCTCACCGGGCCCGACGCCCTCTTCGCCCTCCGCGTGTCCCACCCGGACATCCGGATCACCACCGAGCGCGGCGAGCGGGGCCTGACCGTACGACTCCACGACGGCATCAGCTCCTGGGCAACTGCGATCACCGATGCGTCGGGCACCACTGTGGTCCACGAAGGTGGCCGGCGGCGCCTCCTGACGGAAGTCGAGGCCGGTCTTCAGCACTGGGGCGCGCAGGGTTCCCCGTCTCCGTTCAGCTTCGGGATGACCGTCACACCCGACACGCAGTACGTCTGGGCCGGTACCGAGGAAGCAGGACCGTACAGGCCCTGAGGCGCTGAGTTCAGGTGCCTGCGAACGACGACTGTCCACTGTCAGTCCTTGCGGCAAGCTGGTCGGACGGCGTGCCCTCCCCGATCCCTGCGGGGAGGGCACGACCGGAGACTAGCGACCGCTGGTGTGCACGGTGAACGTGTACCACGCGGCCTGCGTGAACGACAGGACCGGCTGGCCACCGGCCTCGCCAAGCTGCTTGGAATCGCGGACGCTGACCGGCTTGTCGGCCTGGTAGCGGGCCTCAACGCACTCACCGCTGGGGTTACCGCTGTAGGGCGACTTGAAGCACTGGCTGTGCGGTCGCGACATCCGAGCCTCCTAAAGGGTGGTGGTGAACGCCGTCCAAGCCTTCGCGGAGAAGTCGAGGACGTCGTATGTCGCTTCATCCTTACGCTTGGAGTCGCGCACGCACACGGCGCCCGGCTGCCGGTTGGCCTCCACGCAGTTGCCGTTGGGGTCGCCGCTGTACGAGGACTTGAACCAACCGTCGTTCTGGGTGGTGCTCATCTCTGATCAGACCTCTCGTGAGAGTTGTTCGAGGAACTGCGGGGTTTCGTAGGGAGGCAGGGCGCCCTGGGCCAGAGCCTCGAAGCGCCGATGGAACTGCTTGGTCTGCCGTTCCTTCGAGGAGACGCGCGTCGTTCCGTCCACCGTGGCGCTGGCGACTGCGGGCGCCAACCGTTGCTCCGGGGCGAAGCTGAAGATCCCGAAGTCGCCACCGATCGCTCGGTAAGTGGGGGCCCGCTTCGGGATGATCTGGATGGTCACGTTCGGCAGCTCGTTCAGCTCAGCGATGGCCCGAAGTTGTTGGCGCATGATTTCGGAGCTGCCGACCACATTGGTGAGCGCGGCCTCGTCCATGATGCAGGTTAGCTCCATCCCCTCCTCAGTGATCCGCCGCTGCCTCTTGATACGGATATCGACGGCCTGCTCGATGAACTCTTCGGTCGTGTCGTGGGCGAGCTTCGCCGACCGAATCAGCCAGTGAGCGTAGTCCGGTGTCTGAAGCAAGCCGTTAACGACGCCGTGGCACCACCACTTCGCATCGTTGGCCCCTGACTCCATGGCGAGGTAGAGGTTCATCCCGGACGGGAGGTAGGAGACGCTGGTGGTCCACCAGTCCTCGCCCTTCGCCTGGCGGTGCCAGTCCATCAGCATCGCGCGGTCCGCCTTGCTCAGGTTGTACCCGGCGAGTAGGGCGGCGAGCTGCTCTATGCGTCGGAAGCCGGTGGTTCCGCTCTCGACATTGTGCACGGTCGATCCGGCGCATCCGGCTTCTTTCCCCGCCTGAGCGAGCGTCAGGCCGGCTTGCTCCCGCAGGCGCGTGAGCTCCTGCCCCAGCACGATCCGGAGGAACGTCTTGCCGACGTTCGCTGCCATCTCGTCACCTCCTGTTCGGTTCGCCGCTGCATCGTGCCGGTTCGTCTCTGGGATACCCCGGTGCGCTTCGAAAGTCTCCCGGTCTTCTTCGAACGGTGCAGGGTGCGCGGCTAGTTGGCCCTGGTTCGCGTCTGTCATATACCACTTCACCTTCAGGTGGCAATCACCCCCCATACAGATTGAAATTCAAGTTGAAGAAGGAGCAACGTAGTTGTCGGCCGCTCCGGCGGCCCCCTGGTGTGAGGCCAGCCGTGGCTCCGTTGTGCCGTGTCGAAATACGGCCTCACACCGCCCCCGACTGGGACGGAGAGGGCACCGATGGGAACGATCAGCAGATTCCGGCCCGCAGGCCACAACGAGCACGTGCGTCCGGTTGACCGGCGGGTGGCGGGGCCCGCGCGGAGCCGTGTGGAGGTCCTCGGCGAGCTCCGCGAGGAGTTCAACGCGGCATCGACCGCGCGGGTCCGCCTCGGGGACGGGGCGCGGCGCCTGGTGGCGTACGCGTTCGTCGCCCCCGGGGAGTCCCCGGTGGTCGCGCTGGCGGCCGCGCGGCGGTACGCCGAGCGAGAGGGCCACCGGGTGATCCGGGAGTTCGCCGATGCGACGGGTCCACTGGACCCGCGCCGGCGCCCGGGCTACCTGGAAGCGCGCCGCTTGGTGAGCGCCGGGTACGCCGAGGGCCTGGTGGTGCGGTCGATGCAGGACATCAGCATCGACCTGGACGAGTACGAGCTGGAGATCCGGGACCTGGGCGAGAAGTCGGCCTTGGTGCTGCTGGAGCGACCGGAGGAGTCAAGGTGAGCGTGGAGAACGACGTGGTCGCGGAGGATGCCGTCGACCTGGCGGCGCCGCCGTTCGGTGTGCCGCCGGTCTCGTTCGCCGCGCCGATCAACCGGGACCCGCTGTGGGACATGAAGAACGATCTGCTGCTGCTGGCGGTTGATGTGGTCTACAGGGACGCCACGAAGGTGCGGACGGTGCTGCGGCTCCGGCCCGGCCGGGTGGAGCTGCTCCACAGCCAGCTGGACAGGGCCTTGAGGGAACGCGACAAGGCGAAGGCGTCGTACGAGGACGACGACGAGTCGTCTGACGGTGGCGCCTGGTGAGGGGACGACGGTGGGGGTGGAGGCAGTGGGCGTTTCAGCTGCTGATGGTGGCGGTCGGGATCGCCGTGGTGGTGCTGCCGCTGATGTGGGCGGCGGCCAGCCGGTGAGCCTGCCCAAGCGGGTGCCGATGGCGAGTCTGCCAGAGGAGTTCGTCCCGCCGTCCGTGATCGGCCTGGGTCTGTTCAGGCCATCGGTGTGGCCGTGCCGGGGCGCCCGGCGGCGGGTGGTGGCCGAGTCTTTCGGTCGGCGAGGGGAGTCGCGGTGACGTCGCTGGGCCCTGACTGGGTCCTGCCGCTGGCCGGGGCCATGTTGGCGCTGGCTGGGCAGGTGTACGTACTGACGGACGTTTTGGAGGCCGGCGAGCGTACGACTCCTCACTACCCGGTGATGTCCGAGGAGCAGATCGAGATCTTGGGCAAGGACTGGGCGCATATGGAGACGTGGCCGGTCGGCTCGCGCACAGCTGTACTCCTGTCGGGCTACGGCCTGTAGAGACCCCGTCCCGGGCAGCAATACAGGGGCTTGGACCCGAGACGGTTCCGAATCCGGCAGCAAACGCATCCACATCACCAGGCAGCTGCCGGTTCCGGCCACCCTACCTTCCTCGGCGGGGCGGCCAGCACCGCAGGACCGCCCCGCAGTACGGGGAGTCCGCCCCCCGTGGGGCGGCCATTCCGTGCACGTCCGTCCCCAGGTCAGTCACTCCTGGGGCGACGGCGTGCACAGTCACCTCCGGGTGCGCAAATGGCCCTTGCGGTCTCGGAGTACGGCGTCGTGAGGCCGCCGCCTGTGCCCGGGCTTCCGCCAAGGAGCCCGTCCGGCGTCCGGAGCGGGGAGTCGAGTGAGTCCGGGTGACTCCCGCCGCGCAATCGCTCTCGTATCAGTCGAACAACGGAAGAGGTGCCATGCACAAGATCGCCCTTTACGGGCTGCCGGGCGCTGGGAAGACCATCGCGGCTCGGGTACTCACCGAGGACCTCGCCTCCGAGGGAATCCAGGTCGCCCGCCTCAGATTGGCGGAGCCCCTCTACCAGGCGCAGCGAGCCATCTACGCGTTGGCGAATCGGCCGCTGGCCGACGAGAGCCAGCAGGACGGCCGGCTCCTGAACATGCTCGGCACGGAGATGCGGCGCATCAACCCGGCGGCACTGACGGGACCGTTCGTCTTCCGGGTGCGTCAGGCCGAGAAGGAGAACTCGGACTCCGTGCTGCTGTGCGACGACCTGCGCGCCCCGGACCTCGAGACCGTGATCAACCTCGGGTTCCGGCTCGTCGAGATCAGCGCGCCGGCCGCCCTGCGCAGGGCCCGCCGACAGGCGCGCGGGGACTTGGCCGCCGGGGACGAGAACCACCCCACCGAGGCGCCGCTGACGGTGGAGCCGTGGCGCAGGATCGACAACGCTGGCGATCTTTTCGAGTTCCGGACGCGTGTCGGCCTGCTGGTCAAGGAGCTGAGGTCGTGATCCTGACCGGGCCCGAGATCCAGCATCAGCGCGGCCTGGGCGCGCTGACCATCGAGCCGTTCACCCCTACACAGCTCAACCCCGTCTCCTACAACTATCGACTTGGGCCGGTGCTGCGTACCCACCGAACGCGAACGGCCGACACCCACAGGCAGCTCGACCTGGACGAGGTCGAGATTCCCAAGGGCGGCCTGGTGCTGATGCCCGGCCGGGTGTACCTGGGGACCACAATGGAGACGATCGGCAGCAGTGAGTTCGTCGTCTCGCTGATCGGCCGCTCCTCCGTGGGCAGGCTCGGGCTGTTCGTCCAGTACAGCGCCGACCTGGGCCAGCTCGGAGCCTGCCACCGCTGGACTCTCGAGCTCAAGGCCGCCCAGTCGTTGCGCGTATACGCGGGCATGGTCATCGGCCAGGTCAGCTTCTGGGTCGCCACCAGCGGCCGTCTGCCCTACACCGGCCGGTTCGGCCGGATCGACGAGGCCACCGTTCCACTGCCCGGGCTACTGGCCCCGGCCGCCGTCGCCCACACCTGAGGAGACCTCCCGTGATCCTGACCGGACCGGACATCGCCGCCGAGCGCGAACGCGGCCGCCTCGTCCTGGACCCCTTCCACCCCGCGCAGGTCCAACCGAACAGCTACGACCTGACGCTGGGCCCGACCCTCGTCTACTACACGGCCGAGGTCCTCGACACCCGCACGGAGAACCCCTACGTCGAGGTGAAGATCCCCGAGGACGGGTTCGTGCTGGAGCCGCACCGCATCTACCTCGGTGCCAGCGTCGAGGTCATCGGCAGCAACTTCTACGTGCCGCGGATCAGCAGCCGGTCGGGCGCGGCCCGGCTGGGCCTGTTCAGCCACTGCACGGCCGAGCTGATCGACATCGGCTCGATCGGCCAGACCACCTTCCAGTTCCACACGGTGGAGCCGCTGCGGGTCTACGCCGGTGACCGGCTGGGGCAGGTGGCGTTCGTCCGGGTCCAGGGCGACGTCATCCTCTACGACGGCAAGTACCAGGGCAGTCGCGGCCCGCAGCCCTCCAAGATCCACCACGACATGTCGGCGGCGGCAGCCTGATGAGGGCCGGCGAGGTCCCGAACCCGGCCGCCGACTACAGCGACTCCCTCGCCCGCGGCCTGGTGTCGGCGGCGTTCGAGGCGATCCGGGACCGCTATGTGCTGGCCCGCCACCAGATCGCCGCCGCGGTCGTGGACGCCGACGGGCGGGTGCACCTGGGCCTGCACGTGGACGCCATGGTCGGGCGGGCGGCGGTCTGCGCGGAGGCCGGGGCACTGTCGGCGGCCCGCCTGGTCACCAGCGCCGACCTCCTCGCGGTGGCCGCCGTCCGCTTCCCCAAGCCCACCGAACCGCCGTACGCCCGCGTCGTGCCCCCGTGCGGGCTGTGCCGCGAGCTCCTCCTGGACCACGCCCCACACATCTCGGTGGTCCTGCCCCACCCCGCAGCCCCGCTAACCCCGCTCGGCCGCCTGCTGCCCCACAAGTACGTGGGCACCAAGTGGCCCGCACCGCTCACCCACCCCTGAACAGACCGAGTCAAGGAGACCTGTCATGAGCCGGACCGACTTCCGCACCGCCGCCCTCGACGCCCTTGCGCAGGAGGTCATCCCCGAGCGGCACTTCGAGTTCTCCATGGAGACCGCCCGCGACCGCTTCTTCAACGACACCCGGATGCTGGACGTCAAGCAGGACGTCCACAATCGCTTCCGCACCAACCCGACGTCCATGGTCGGCCACATGATCAACAACCTGGCCCTCACCGGCCAGGAGGACCTCCTGGACCTCGGGTGCGGCAACGCCTTCGTCCTGGAGCACCTGCGACCCCACCTCGCCGACGGCACGATCACCGGCCTCGACGTCGCGCCCGCCGTCCTGGAGGCCGCCCGGGCCCGCATGCACGGCACCGCCACCCCATGCACGTGGATCGAAAGCAGCGCCGACGACCTGTCGATGCTCGCCGACGACTCCTTCGACCGGGTCATGGCCAACTACATGATCCACTACGTGCCCGACCTCGACGCCTGCTTCTCCGAGGTCCGCCGCGTCATGCGCGACGGCGGCATCTTCCAGCTCACCACCGACCGCCCCGACAGCATGCTGGAGATGTACCAGGTCCACTTCACCGCCCTGAAGGCGATGAACGCCCCCGCAGACCTGTTCAAGGCCACCCCCAAGGGCCGGCTGTCCCTGGACAACGGCGCCGCACAGCTCTCCGCACACTTCGAGACCGTGAAAAGGGTCACGTGGCAGGACCAGCTCCGCTTCATCGACCCCGCCCCGTTCATGCGCTTCTACCAGGTCGGCCACAACCACTGCTGCGCCTCCTCCGAGCCCGACGAGCGCCTCGACGAGGCGTTCTTCGCCGAGTTGCGCGAGCGCGTCGCCGACCAGGTCACCGAGGCGATCCAGAAGAACGGCTACTTCGCGGTCACGAAGTACACCGGCAGCTTCCTCTGCTCCTGACCACGCCGGTGCGCCGCCCGGCCAGCGGGCCGATGATGCGCAAGAGGCGTTGGTAGCGTCGGGGGACGTCCCGCCGGCCGGTGCGGGACCAGTCCACCGACGGAAAGAGCCCCCTGATGCCCGCGAACCCGACGATCCGCAGGGCCGTGATCCCTGCCGCCGGACTCGGCTCCCGCCTCCTGCCGCTGACCAAGGCCACGCCCAAGGAGATGCTCCCGGTCGGTGACCGGCCCGTCATCGAGCACACCGTCCGCGAGCTCGTCGCCTCCGGCATCACCGACATCACCATCGTCGTCTCCGGCGGCAAGAGCCTCATCCAGGACCACTTCCGCCCCAACCCGGCCCTGGTCGAGCAACTGCGCGCGGACGGCAAGAAGGAGTACGCCGACGCGGTGGAAGAAGTAGGCGAGCTGGCCCGCCAGGGCCACATCACCTACCTCGACCAGCACGGCCCCTACGGCAACGGCACCCCCGTCCTGAACGCCGCCCGCTCCTTCGGCGACGAACCCGTCCTCGTGCTCTGGCCCGACGACGTGTTCGTCGCCGAGGTCCCCCGCGCTCAGCAGCTCATCCGCGCCTACGAGAGCACCAACTGCCCCGTCCTGGCCCTGATGCCGATGGCACCGGCCGAGTCCCAGCGCTACGGCGTCCCCGTTGTCAAGGAAGACCTCGGCGAGGGCCTGCTGCGCATCACGGGCCTGGTCGAAAAGCCCAAGCCGGCCGACGCCCCCTCCGCCTACGCGGCGATCGGCGGGTACGTCATCACCCCCGCGATCATCGACGAACTCCGCGAGCAGACCCGCCGCTGGTACGAGCACCGCCAGGGCGAGATCTACCTGACCGACGCCATCAACGCCTACGCCGCCAGCCGGGCCGTCTACGGCCAGGTCATCTCCGGCCGCTGGTACGACACCGGCAACCCGGCCGACTACCTCGTCGCGCAGATGGCCACCGCCCTCGCCCACCCCGAGTACGGGCCCATCCTGCGCAAGCTCGCCCTCGAATCCGGTGACCCCCACACCACCCCGCGCACCAGCTGATCCGCCGCTCCCTTCGGGCCGCCGCCCACCGCGAGCGGCCCCAAGGGAGTCTCAATGACTGAGTCAAGCCGCCTGCGTGGCCGGCGGGGCGGAGGTGAAGATCCTTCCGTCACGCAGCAGCGCCCACAACACGCTCGCTCGTCGGCGGGCCAGGGCGATGACGGCCTGGACGTGTTTGCAGCCCTCGCCGCGCTTCTTGAGGTAGAAGTCCCGGTTCGGGCCCTCGCGGATGATGCTGGTCTGCGCGGACAGGTAGAACACGCGCCGCAGGCGGCGGCTGTAGCGCTTGGGCCGGTGCAGGTTGCCAGTCCGGCGTCCGGAGTCACGTGGCACCGGCACCAGTCCGGCTGCCGAAGCCAGGTGGCCAGCGTCGGCGTAGGCCGACAGGTCGCCGGCGGCAACGACGAATTCGGCTCCGAGTATTGGTCCCATGCCGGGCAAGGACTCGATGATCTCGGCCTGCGGGTGACTGCGGAACGACTCGCGGATCTGCTTGTCGATCCGCTTCAGCCGGTCGTCGAGATCCAGGACCTGAGCCGCCAGGTCGGCGACGATCTGTGCGGCGGCGTCCTCACCGGGCAGCGGGGTCTGCTGGGCCTGGGCGGCTTCCAACGCGGTCGCGGCGACCGCGTCGGCACCCCGGACACTGCGGTTGGCCAGCCACGCCGTCAGCCGGGCCCGGCCGCGGCGACGGATGGAGGCCGGCGTCTGGTAGCCGGTCAGCAGCACCAGCGCACCCTTGTGGGCCGAATAGTCGAAGCCCCGCTCCAGCGCGGGGAAGACGCCGGTCAGTACGTCACGCAGGCGGTTGATCATCCGCACCCGGTCGGCGACCAGGTCCGAGCGGTGGGCGGTCAGCAGCGCGAGGTCGGCGGCCAGCTGGGCGGGCACGTCGATGGCGGCGAAGTCGCTGCGGTGGCGGGCGGTTTCGGCGATGACGTAGGCGTCGCGGGCGTCGGTCTTTGCCTCGCCGCGGTAGGCGCCCGACATGCGGTTGACCGTGCGTCCGGGCACGTAGACGGCCTGCTGGCCGTGGGCCGCGAGCAGCGCGAGCAGCAGCGCGGAGGACGTACCGGAGATGTCCACTGCCCAGTGGACCCGGTCCGCCAGGTCGAGGATCTCACCAAGTGCGGTCAGGATGGCCGACTCGTCGTTGTCGACCTTCTTCGACCACAGGGTTGCGCCGGTCTCATCGACCACGGCCGTCCAGTGGTGGCCTTTACCGGCATCAACCCCGGCCCAGACCTGATCCTTCCGCTTGCTCATGTGCCCCTCCTTGTTCCACCCGGCATGCCGTTGGCCCGAGGAACATCCCGCTGTCATCTCCGTAATCAGCGACCGCACACAGCGCGCACATCTCAATCAGCAGCCAGGGCGCCCCGGAGAGCTGGACGGCCACTCCCTGGGAGCCACTGAAGGCAAGCACCCATAAGCCACACCCGGCCCTCCCGGGCCGACTAACAACTTACGGAGCCCCCATGCCACCTGCCACGCCCGTCTACGAACCCGTCATCGACCAGCACGACACCTGGATGGCCGTCAACCCCGTCCAGGGCTGCCCCAAGCGGTGCCGCTACTGCTACCTGGAAGACCTCGGGCTCACCTCCGTCAAACCGAGGGTGCTCGCCACCCCCGCCGAGACCGTCGAGCAGCTCCTCGCGCACCGCTACTACCACCCCGCGCTGGTCCTGGCCCTCTACACCTGTACCGACGCCCTGGCCACCCCGGCCACCCGCGCCCACCTCACCGCGCTCCTGGACCTGCTGGGCGCCTCCACCGTCCGCAACCCGGTCTGCATCATCACCAAGTGCGCCATCCCCGACGACGTCGTGGAATGCATCGCCCGCAACCGCGCCGCCGGCCTGCCGATCCTGGTCTACCTCAGCTACTCCGGCCTCGGCCCCGACATCGAGCGCGGCATCGACCACACCGCGCTGCGCGCCAACTTCCCCCGCCTGCACGCCGCCGGCATCCCCGTCATCCACTACTGGCGGCCCGCCCTCCCGCAGAACAGCACCCCGCAGGCCATCGAGCACGTGATGGACCTCGCCGTCCGCTACGCCGCCTGCACCGTCGCGGTCGGCACGAAGGTCAAGCCCACGGCGATGGACCAGATCACCCAGCTGTGGCCGGCCCTCGCCGACCCCGCCCTGGACCCGCGCGCCGCCGACTC
>NZ_JBFBDP010000054.1:0-42080 GCF_040701585.1 Streptomyces sp. NPDC093801
GCGGGCAACTGCTGCCAGGTACAGCCCGAGGTGGCAACGAACACGATCGCCGCGAGTACCTCACGGTCGCCATGCCGACGCCGGCCACCACCCTGAGGCCGCGACGGCGTATCCGGCACCACCCGCTGGATTGGCTCCCACAACTCATCCGGCACCAGCCGCTCAACAATCCCCGCCACGACCGACAGCCTACCCAACTGCCCAAATGAGATGACCTCTTACTGGGCGTTTTGTCTCTGAAATCGGTGTTTCGTGTCGGTTCTGGGGGTGTCCGACCGGCTCTCCTGCGGTGACTTTGGTGGCCGGGGTGGCAGGAGTGATGCTGGCGTACGCATGCCCGCCGGGATTGCGCACTTCGTTCCGTCTCGTTCCAGGAGGCCGAGTGGATCAGCATTTGCCCGCTCGGCCCCGCGGTCCCTGGCCAGAACGGCGATCCCGCAGTATGCCGTGGTTATGACGGATCGTCGACAGTATCCCAGCGACCTGTCCGACGCTCGCTGGGCCTTGGTGGAACCGACCCTGGCAGCTTGGCGCCAGGCCCGGACCGCACGTGCACTCGCCTTCGGCCGGCCGCCCGAGCACGACCTGCGAGATCTCCTCGACGCGATCCTCTACGTCGACCGCACAGGCATCCCCTGGCGCTACCTCCCGCACGACTACCCGCCCCACCAAACCGTCTACGCCTACTTCGCCCGATGGCAACGCGACGGCGTGTTCGAGCAGCTCAACGGGCTCCTGCGCCGCCGGGTCCGCGCCGGCGAGGGCCGCGATCCGGAGCCGACGGCCTGCATCATCGACTCCCAGAGCGTCAAGACCTCCACCAACGTCCCCGGCGCCACCCAGGGCGTGGACGTCGGAAAGAAGATCGCCGGCCGGAAGCGGAACATCGTCACCGACACGATCGGACTCCTCCTGACCGTCCTGGTCACCGCCGCCAGCGTCCAGGACAGCACCGCAGGCCAGCGCCTGCTGACCGCGGTCGCCGCCGAGCACCCCACCGTACGCAAGACCTGGGCCGACATGGGCTACAAGACCGCCGTCATCGAGCACGGCGCCGCCCTCGGCATCGACGTCGAGATCGTCCGGCGCAACCCCACGACCAGAGGGTTCGTGGTCCAGCCCCGCCGTTGGGTCGTCGAGCGAACCTTTGGCTGGCTCATGAACCACCGCCGCCTCGCCCGCGACTACGAAGCCCTCCCAGCCCGCTCCGAAGCCATGATCCACGTCGCGATGATCAACCTCATGACCCGCCGACTGGCCAAAGAAGCCACCCCGTCCTGGCGCGGGACGTGAACCACAAATCAGGAATGAAACGCCCAGTTAGAGACCCTCATTGACGGCGAAGATGGTGTCGCACCGGTCACGCACGTAGTCGTTGTGGGTGGCGATGACGACAGCGCATCCGGCGACGCTCATCTCCCGGAGGATGTCGACGACCATGGTGGTGTTGCCCTGGTCGAGGGCGCCGGTCGGCTCGTCAGCGAGGACGAGGGCTGGCTGTTTGACCATCAGCCGGGCGAGCGCCACACGCTGCTGCTCACCGCCGCTGAGGTGGTGGATCTTCTCCTTTTCCCGCCCTGTGAGGCCGACGCGGTCGAGTGCTTCGGCGATGGTGACGCCTCCCTTGCCCCTGACGGATCGGCGAGGCCTGATGGCGATGTCCAGATTGGCAGTGACGGTGGCATTCTCGATCAGGGCGTAGCTCTGAAAGAGGTAGCCAAGGACGTCGCGACGGAACCGCCGGACCCCGCGCTGGTTGAGTTTGGTGATGTCCTTCCCTTCGTGTCGGATCGCCCCGGCACTGGGTTCATCAAGCAGACCCAGGCAGTTGAGGAGAGTGGACTTGCCCGATCCGCTGGGGCCAACGAGGGCAAGCATCTCGCCGCGGCTGACGGTCAAGGTGACATCGGACCAAAGAGTCCGAGGGCCGAAGGACTTCGACAGGTTGTCTATATCGATCACTGCGGTGCTCCTGCTGAAGCTGAGGGGGTGCGGGCGTGGGCGGGGCTCACGCTTCGGTCGCCCCTTCCTTGACGATGCGGCGGTGGAAGACAGCCAGCGAGATCAGTACGGCCGTGACCTCGAAGGAGACCAGTGCGGCGGTGAGGCCCAGGTCCAACGCTGTGATCTGGACGGCTGGCCGGGGCGCGGGGATGCCCAGGGCCGCGTACTGCGCCAAGTCCTGGTTTTGCTGCCACGCGTGGAACGGGACCCAGACGGCAAGGAGTGCGGCGAGGAGACCCTCGATGGCGAGGACCGAGCGGTGTGTGGAGGTGAATCTCCAGCCGCTGATGTGTTTGACGAAGATCGCCTGAGCGTTCTTGCGTGAATAGACGATGCAGACCCCGACACCGGTGATGAGAAGCACGGCCAGGGCTACGACGAGGTTAAACAACTGCAGCCGGAAACCGCCGACGGCGTCACGGAGCTGCAGGGCAGCGTCCTGCCCGACCGGACGCACGGCTGTTACATAGGTCTGCAGCTTGTTCTCTGCGATCCCGTCCACGACGTCGTTGGGGTCTGGGAAGATTACCCCGCCCTGCGTGGCGAACGCTGTGTAGGCATTGTCGGTGAGGAACGTTGAACCGTTGGGTACCACGACAAGAACTGGGTCGCGCAGCAGGGAGCGGTCCTGCTTCGGGTTGCGGACGGCGCTGAATGTCTGGTTACCAGGGTTGTAGCCGAAGACAGTCTGACCACTCTTCGACTGGAGCGTCTCTACCTGGTTTTGCCGGATGAGCTTCGGATTGGTCGGGCTCAGTAGCCCGGGAATCTTCGCGGCGATGGCCGACGCATGGGCGGTGAGGGATTCAGGAACGATGAGTCGCACCGTCCGGGCGTCTGAAGACTTGTTTCCGTCCTTCGCTGCTGGGGTGTAGCGCCGTCCTATGGGGTCGAGGATCGGCTGGTTGGCGAGGAACGTTTCATTGACGATCAGTAGCTCACCCTGGGGCAGGTGCTCATGCGGGGCGATGCCTTGGAGGTCTCGGCGGCCGACGACAATGATCTTCCCCTTCGCATCGGATCGGCGGAGCCACTGGCCCACCGATCCTTCCATCTGCGATGTCTCGTGGCCCAGGCTGCCGTTGAGGCGGATGGCGGTGGCGTCGCCCACCTTGGCGTATGCCTCGCGGCTGTCCTGGCGCGACACCACGTCCTGGCCGGCTAGGACAACGGATGAGGCGATGCTGAGCGCGAGCAGTAGCGCGGGGACCCGTACCAGGTAGGCGCAGAGCGCCGCCACCCGGGCAGGAAGTTCGCCCTTGAGGGCTCGCAGCACTTCGGTGTTGAAGGTCAAGGCAAGCGCGGCCGCATGTGCGGCCAGCATCAACAGGAGGAGCAGAGCGGCAACGCCGGCGGCCACGGAGGCGAAGAAGCCAAGCCAGGCCAGCCCGTTGTAGAAGCCTAGGAAGGTCAGCGCGACACTGGCTACTCCGGCGGCTGCGACCGCCCAGAAGACTGCCAGCTGCCGCAGATCCCGAAGTATGACCTCGCCGAAGGACTTACCCTGCAGCCGCAAGACGCCGTATGCCTTGGCATTGAGCAGCACGCTCGCGCCGGTCATCGTTACCGCAGCGAGTGCAACTACCAAGACTGACCAGTACAGGTCGGTGCCGGTGTAGAAACCGGACAGGGCGGCGAACGAGAGCGGATGGGCGATGCTCCCCCTCAAGCCGCAACGGGCGAACTCGGCTACCAGAGCTTGCGCGTCTTGGGGCGACCCGAACACGTAGTACATGCCCCGCGGGTCCCGTTGTCCTATCTCAGCGATCGGGTGGACATCCGTGCGGTAATCCCTGTCGAACGCCGAGTAACCCTCGTCCAGCCATGACGCCGCATCGGCACCAGGGCCACCTGGGGCCAGATATAGATGCCGAAGGCTATCGGGATCATGCAAATCGGGCACCTCACGTGCCACCGTGACCCTGTGGTTAGCAGCGAACGACGCAATCACCTGGGCGACCTGCTCGCCGCGCATCGAGTCGTCTGAATCGGTAACCCATACCAGGGCGGAGTGGCCCAGCACCCAGTCCTCGTCCAGGCCCCGCAGCATCAGAAACGACACTACAGCCGAGAAGGCCAGCACAGCGGCGTGGGTGAACTTAATACCTCGGTGCAGCATCGATTACCTAGGCCGGGCACTCAGGGAGCGCGAAGTTGAGAAACGTGGGATGAACTTCAACAAGCCCAGCTGTGGGGGCCTTGCTCGCTCCCCACAGCTGGGGGCGACTACCGAGAAACCGCGGGGCCGCGAAGGGTACCTACTCAGCAGCCCTTGGACCAGTACGATTCGTTACCCGCCCACTTGTCCGTCGCCGAGGCGTAGGACCACTCCCCGGCCCCGACGTTACCGCTCGAGGACCAGTAGTCACCCTGAACAGAAGAGGAATGGCAGGTAATATTGTGGTAGTAGTTCGACCACACTATCCCGCTGCCAACGCCGTAGTCCCACTTGCCGCCACCGGTGTTAACCACCGTGGCCAGCGCCGGAGTAGCGGAGGCCACAACGAGGGCCACGGCAGTGAGAGTTGTCTTGAGTCTCATGGACTTCCTTCATTTATGTGATCTTT
This sequence comes from Streptomyces sp. NPDC093801, assembly GCF_040701585.1. Classification (NCBI taxonomy): domain Bacteria; kingdom Bacillati; phylum Actinomycetota; class Actinomycetes; order Kitasatosporales; family Streptomycetaceae; genus Streptomyces; species Streptomyces sp. NPDC093801. The sequence continues at coordinate 4,572 of NZ_JBFBDP010000054.1, forward strand.
ACAGGTGGAGGATGTCAGCACACTCATCCAAGATCAACTTGGCGCGATGTGAGACAGCTCTCGTAACGAGATGCAACCAATCGTCACTGTCAGTAGTTGAAGAGTCGCCTCACCTGGATGCCTGGGTTGCCTGTCAGTCGTGGTGGGGATTGTTGCGTGACTGGTGCCGGATGGGCTGGGGGCGCCGTTCCAGCGGGCGGTGCCCGAGGCGCCTTCGCGGCCTCAGGGTGCGGTCGGCGTCGCCATGGCGACAGGGGCGCTCGCTACGATCATGTTCGTCGCCACCTTGGGCTGTACATGGCAGCAGCTACCCACGCGCCGCTTGGGCCGTCGGGGGCAACGGCTCACCGGCACTTCACAGAGTGAGCGAAGGCACGGGTCTGGACCACGCTCCACCGGGTGCTGGATGAGCTCGGCGCCCACGGCAAGCTGGACTTGGCCCCACTGCGCGATCGACTCGGTGTACATGCGAGCCCCGAAAGGGGAGCCCGATGGGTCCGAATCCTGTCGATCGGAGCAAGTTCGGATCGAAGATCCACTTTCCTATCTTTTCCTGGCATGAATGACAGACTCCAGAAATGACAGCTGGCGAAGCGATCATGAAGATACCGGCCGCGTTCGAGGCCGTCAACGATGGCCTGTAATCGACTACTGCCGGGAACTACACGGACCGGCGGGCAATTTCCTCAAAAAGTTGTGATAGTGCAGTTTCACTGCAGGCCAGCGCACGAAACAGCGCCCTGCAGTGCGGGATTTATGTGGCTTAAATATCGGGATCTTCTTCTTAATCCACACAAAGTGCGTACAGCTTTGAGGGGCCAGCATTCGCCATTTCTGCAGATCGACTGCGATAAATTGTTGCAATGGACTTGAAGTTAACGCAACGAGAACGTTCATTCGTTGCAATGGAATGTAGATAAACGCTATGCCGGATGCGGGTAGCCATGTCCGTACATGAAGGGGCGATCTCCTCAACAACGCTGCTGAAGCGGCTGCGCTCCGGCTTGCGGAAGAGCGCCACATACGCCGCGTTCCGCGAGGTCGGCCGCGTGATCCGCACCGTACAACTGCTGCCCTACCTCTCCGACGCCTCGCTGCGCCGGCAGGTGACCGCAGCGACCAACAAGGTCGAGGCGTTCAACGGCTTCTCCCAGTGGCTCGGCTTCGGCAACCGCTGCGTCCTCGCCGACGACGACCCCGTCGAGCAGGAGAAGGTGATGTCCACTGATCCTCACGTCCGTCCACGGCGAGCGCGGGAGCGGCCGGCTCCACCTGGCCGTGCTCGGCACAGCAGGCGCGGTCCGCGAGCCAAGCGCCGGGAGCGCCCGGGTCACCGAGCTCCAGCAGCCCGTCCGCTCCACCCAGTCGCGCTCGATGTCCTCGCCAGAGCAGTCGAAGTCGCCGACCATTCTCCGGGGCGCCGCGAGCGTGCGGTTTGAGTTCACGCAGCTCAGAAGTGGTCGGGACGACGATAGCCGGTGCAACACCTGTGGTGCACGGTGTCGCCACACGATTCACCCGGCCGCGTGAGTAATCCGCGCGCGACTCCTCCCATCTCGTCTTATCTAGCGTAAATAACGTGGGTAGAGGCTTGCTTGTCGAGCCTCTACCCCGCTACGGTTCCTCCGCAAGGTGCGCTCTTATTCGCCTCTTCCAGCAAAGGGATGACGTGAAACTCCACCTGATCGTTGAGGACCCCGATCCCGCCTTCCAGAAGGCCCTCCTGGCCTTGCTCGCCGGTCATGCCAGCAGCCTGAAGACCGCCGGGCCAGCCACCGACTGGGCTGACCCGGAAACAGCATCCCGCTACTACCTCTCCCTGCCGACCACCGCGCAGCGCATCCTGCGCGAGGCCTCGGCACGCGAGGATGGCTATGTTCCGGCCGATGTCCTGCGCGGCCCCAACGGCGACGGCAAACTCACCGGCAGCAGCGGCGCGTTCAAGGCCGCACTGAAACGCGGCGTCCGCCGCAACTGGTGGATCGCCGGCCAGGTCTCGCCCGTCCTTGCCGAGGGCCCGGGCTTCGGCAAGGTCGCCGGCTACCGCATCCGTAACGACGCCCTCCCCGCCTTCCAGGCCGCCGTCACCTCCCACCAGCAGGGCGAACTCGCCAGCCAGAAGGACTGCCTCGCCGAGGCGATCACCGCCGAAGGCGGCGAGTGGGACGCCCAGCGCTCCGTCGCCGCACTCCACGAGATCGGCCACACAATCGACGAGAAGCGCGCCCGCCAGATCCTCCGCGACCTCGCCGCCGACGGAGTCATCGACCGCGTCGACGCCGATCGAGCCATCTACCGCCCCACTGTCGATCCGGAGCAGTAGAAGCGCCGAGGGGAGCAGACATCCGCAGCGGACGTCGGCTCCCCTCGGATTGGTGCGGAGTCAGCCCTGCGCTGTCTTCGGAACACCGGCGGCCGCGCGGACGGACTGGGTGTCGATGATCACGAGGGACGGGTCCTCTAATCGGCGGGCTCTCTCCCTCACCTGGCAGCGCAGGAGCTCCTGGATGCGCTGGTCGAGGCCGTCCTGGCGCCACAGAGTGAAGTAGTAGAACACCGCCGACCAGGTCGGCAGGTCATGCGGCAGGTAGCGCCACTGGCAGCCCGTCCGGTTCTGGTAGAAGATCGCATTCACGACTTCCCGCAGGTCGCAGGCCCCGGGATCCCCGGTCGCCGACCGTGCCACCCGGTCCTGCTTCCAGGCCGTGATCATCGGCTGGATCAACGCCCACTGCTCGTCCGATAAGTCGCTGGGGTGTGGCTTTCTCTCCATGGCCGCATCTCAGCATGAACATGCCCAGCGGATGTCCGGCATGGCGATCAGTACCACGATCGAGCGATCACGAACCGAGGAAGATCGGACTTAACGTCCTCTCAATAGCTGTTGGTCCCCTCGGCCGTTGGCCGGCCACTTCGACACGAGATGAAGCTGCTGTTCACTGGAGGGAGATGTGGCGGTGGCGCCGTAGCACAGGCGGTCGTTCGGACCGGCGCGGTGGTCTGCTCACACCTGCCAGATGCCCGGCAGCAGCCCGCCCAGGCAGCCGTCCGGTTGGTAGGCGCTCCACGGCGCGACAAGCGCGGGCGACTGCGCAGCGGCAATGCTGGGTGTTACGCCCAGACGAAGACACACGTGGCGGCGCGGGGTGCTTTGCCGCCCTGGGCGGCCGACTTGACCTCGACGGCGGCTGGACAGAGCAGTCCGGGCTGTGGGCGGCTGCGGACGGCCTCGAAGGTGGGTGAGGAAACGGATCAAGCCCAGCGTCGCCACAGAGGACACGCTCTCCGACATAGAAGGTTCATTCGTCGTCGATGCGTTCGATATCCGGGGCTCGTTTGATTCCGAAGGTCTCGGCTGCTGCTACGCCAGCTTCAAAGCGACTGGTGGCCCCCATCTCTCCCATGAGGTCGGCGATGTGTCGGCGGCAGGTCCGTACCGAAACCCCGAGGCGTCGGGCCACGACGTCATCCGTGTAGCCCATGGCCATCAGTCGCAAGACGGACAGCTTCACATCATCAATGGCCTCCTGGTAGCCGACGGCGGTGGGCCGCCAAGGCGACGCTTTCGACCAGTTGCTTTCGAAGACCGAGTGCAGGAAGGCGACGACCGGAGGGTTGGTGATGAAGACTGCCCCCGGAACCTTGGTGATCGCACGGCGGTCTGGGATGACCGCCAGGCGGCGGTCGAAGATGAAGAGCCGTTCGGGAAGCTCTTCAATGGTGCGGACTTCCGCTCCGGCCTGTGTGAGCGTGCGCACGTACGACCCTGTGGGAATGCTCCCGCGTGCTGTGTGCTGGTAGAGGATGCGGAACTCGACGCCGCGCTCCAGCATGCTCACATCGCGCTCCTTCGCAGCCTCCAGTGTGGTCGCGCTGCGTCCTCCGCCGGGCTGGACGGTCACTACGTCGCTGACACAGTTGTCCGTCTCCCGCCGAAGGCGTTCCGTGACTTCCATGGGATCCATCACCACGGTGATGTCGCTGCGCTCTTGCTCTGTCCTGGCGCTCTCGAAGGCGGGCTTGAGAAGCGCCAGATCCTGCTGAAGCCGTTCCCTGGCGTCCGAGAGCGCCTCGATGCGCTGCGCGAGGGGTGCCGACGACCGTCGGAACGCCACTTCGGGATCCACGGCCGTGTAGTAGGTGTCCGCAGCGGTATCCAAGAGGCGCAGCGCCTGGAGGCAGACGAGCTTCTCCACGGCGCGTTCGACCTCCTCTTCGGTCAGTCGACCACCCAGAGTGTCCTGGCTGTGGAAGCGTCCATTGCGCACTGTGTGGACATACACGGCGATCGCCGCATCGTCGACATGGGTTGACTCTTGGTCGCTCATCGGATCTTGCACTTGGTGATCATAAAGGTCATAAGGATCACACCTGCAACATCCTGCCAGTCGAAGGCAGAGAGATGTCACTGGTCAAAGCTAGGACTCGGATGCCTGAGAGGTGAAGCTGACACGGCGCGGATGTGGACGGGGCATGAGGATCTCATGAACTTCGTCGGGGAGGCATCCGCCCGTTCATGCAGAAAAGAGTCAAAAGTATGCGCACATTCATCCGCACGCTACTCTCCGTGGCGGTCCTCGCTTCGGTCGTCAACGTGGTCGCGGAGACCGCCGGCGATGCACCGGCCGTGACCGTCGCGTCCACGAGCCGGATCCAGGTGAGCACCGGCACGTCCCTTCAGCCGGACACGGGGTGGGACTAGCCCCGCCCCGAATTCTCCATCCCTGACGGGACTCATTACTCGCGGAGTGGAGTATTCCGCCCATGACGCTCACCTTTTAGGCGAAGGACACGTATGAACCTGCAGTCCGTGGTTTCCCCTCTCGGCAAGAAGGAATTCTTGGACGGCTATTGGCCTCGGCGCCCGCTGACCATACCGGGCGGGGAAGATCGCGTCGCCAAGATCAAGAACCTTCCGCTCATGGAGTCAGGAGAAACGGTCCTCCAGTCGTATCCCGACCGCGTTTCGCTCATGCGGCCGGACGGATTCTGGTCGGAGGCCGACAGCGGTCCTGCGGCGCTGGAGCACTATCGTACGGGGCACACCTGCTACCTCCGCCGTGTCGAGCGCTACGTTCCCGAGATCGCCGAGCTCGTCACCTCGGTCACCGCGGAACTCGGCATGCCTGAAGGTTCCTTTACCGGAGAGATCTTCTGCTCGACGGCCGAGAGCGGCGTCGGCATGCACAGCGACTACGACGTCAATTTCGCCATGCTCCTCAAGGGAACCAAGCACTGGCGCTTCATGCCCAATGAGCACATCCGCAACCAGACGAACATCTGCCTGCCCAGCACGCTCGACCAGGTCGACGACACCCAGCTGGAACTTGCTGACGAGGTGCCCTTCCCTTCCAGCATGGCAGCGGACGCGCCGGAGATCGAGATGACTCCGGGCGGACTGGTCTTCATTCCGCGCGGCTTGTGGCACCAGACAAGGGCGGTCGGCGAGTGTATTCAGCTCAACATCGTCATGAAGGGCCCCCACTGGGTTTCGGTACTTACCCGTGCCCTGGAGAAGCGGCTGATCAAGGACTCTTCATGGCGTGACTACGCCTACGGAGTGTGCGGCGCCGCCGATCAGCGGCAGTCCGCCGAGGCCGTCTTCGCTGGGCTACTCGACAAGCTGCGCGCCGACCTCGCCACCGGCAGCTCGGTGGAACTGGCCCAGTCACTCATCACCGACGCGGGTCTGCATGGCGAGGCGGACCGCGCCTGACCTGGGCGAGCCCGAGAAATCTGTTGGACAACTGGAGGGGGACAACCATGACAACCGTGACGGATACGGCGCACTCCGAGGTCGGCCACGCGTCGACTGTCGGCGACGAACTCGCCTACGTCGACCTGCTGTCTCTGGTACGAGAGACGAACCGCTGTCCTGGAGGGAAGCGGACCATCCGGCGCATCGCCACACGGCTCGGCATCGGGCCCCACACGCGCGTCCTGGAGATCGGCTCCAACACCGGTTTCACTTCGATGGAACTTGCGAAGATCACCGGGTGCACCGCCGTCGGAATCGACGTCAACGCAGCTGCCGTGGCCGAGGCCAACCGGAAGCGGTCTCAGCTGCCTCAGCGCATCGCCGACCGGCTCTCCTTCTCCGTGGGTGACGCCTGCGCCATTCCCTTCGGCGACGCCGAATTTGACGTGATCGTCTGCGGCGGAGCCAACACCTTCGTCCAGGACCGCGCGACCGCGCTGAGTGAATACCTCCGGGTGCTGCGCCCGTACGGATTTGTCTCGGTCACCAACCTCTACTACCGCAAAGCCCCGGATGAGCAGCTGCTCACGGACCTGCGCGACGTACTCGGCTTCGACGTCCCGCCTTACGGTCTGCAGGACTGGCTGAAGGTCCTGGCGCCTGCGGAGTGGGAGCTGTACGACCTGGAGACGACTGATCTGGTGGCCCGGCCCGACAAGGTCGTGGAGGCCTATGCCGATGCGCTCTGTTCGTCCGACCGGCTCCCGCAGGTGAGCGAGTCTGACCGCCTCCGCGTCCGGAACCGCTGGCACGAGGTTATGTCGATCTTCAACCGTAACCACGCCCATCTGGGCTTCATGGAGCTGACCCTACGCCGGCCCATGCCGGGCGATGAGGAGCAGCCCGAGCTCTTCCTGACCGCCGGTAGCTGGGATCCCTACTTCGAGAAGGCGTTCGTGCAGGGGAACTGAAGGAATGCGGCGACGGGCGCACTCCCGTCGCCGCATTCGGCCCCTCTCCACGTAACACCTCGACACGCCACACGTGAAACAAGGAATCGGCACGGATGATCACCGCAAATCTCTCCACCTCGCAGACCCTTACCGCACCGCCCACCCAGTGGTTTGACCCCGAGCGCTATCTCAAGCTCATGGCCTCTCCTTGGGGGCGTGCCCTGATCGAGCTGCAGAACGCCATCACCGTCACCTCGACGGCCTTCTGGGCCGAGCGTTCCGTACGAGCCATCCACCTGCCCGTCACAACGGGTTCGGTCTCCTCTCCGATGGGGCTGGGCAGCGACTCCAAGCCCGTTCCGGTTGACTTGCTCGGCGCCCGGACCTATCTCGCCGACTCCATGCAGTTCCTGCTCGAGTTCGGAACCCGGATGACTCCCGCGGGCTGTTACTACCTCATGCCCTCGTTCCGAGGCGAAAATGCCGATGAGACGCATTTGTGCCAGTTCTACCACAGCGAGGCGGAGATCCCCGGCGATCTGAACCGGGTGACCGCCACCGTCGAGGAGTACATGCGCGCCTTGTGCCGTGGTGTCCTCGACCTGTGCCCGGACGTGGTGCGTGCCACGGCCGGCACGACCGCCCATCTTGAAGAGGTCGTCGGCCAAGGGGCCGTTTTCGAGCGGATGACGTTCGACGAGGCGGCCGCATTCCTGGGCACCGATCCCCACTACATCCAGGTGGAAAAGCAGGACGGGCGCCAGTGGCGCACCCTGACCCGCGCCGGAGAGCGGCGGCTGATCGAGCACTGTGGCGGCTACGTGTGGGTCACCCACTACGACCACCTTGCGGTCCCCTTCTACCAGGCGTTCGAGGACGGTCAGCGACTGGCGCGCAACGGCGACCTCCTGTTCGGCATGGGTGAGGTGGTTGGTGCTGGTGAGCGGCATGTCACCGCGGATCAGGTGCGCAGCTCTCTGCAATTGCATCAGGTCTCGGAGGAGGACTACGCCTGGTACGTGGCGATGCGTGAGCAGGACCCGAAGCTGACCTCGGGCTTCGGTCTCGGCGTAGAACGCTTCATGATGTGGGTGCTCCAGCACTGGGACATCCGGGACATGCAGCTGCTCAACCGCGCGAACGGCCAGGTGTGCAACCCGTGACCGCTGGGGAAGCTCCTGTACTGATTATCGGATGGCGCAACCACCTCGTCGACGCCGCCCGCCGACTGGGTCTGTCGCCAGTCGTGGTGTACGGCCCCGGCGACAAGGACTGGGCTATGCCCGAGTTCGCACCCGACGTGCGCGCCGTGTTTGCCGAGCGTCCCTCCGACGCGGAGAGCATTCTCACGGCGCTCGCCCGCGCGGGGCTGAGTGACCTGCCCTATCAGGGTGTCTGCCCCGGCGGCGAAAGTTCCGTGGTGGTCTGCGCCCTCATCGCGCAGGTCCTCGGTGCCCCGGGGCTGCCGCTGGACACCGCCGTCCGAGCCCGCGACAAGTTCCTGCAGAAGGAGCGCATGCGAGGCATGGGGCATCTCACGGCCGCCAGTCGGGTGATCGACGACATGGAGGACGTTCACTTCGGCACGGAGTGGCCCCCTGCCATGGGCTTCCCCGTTGTCCTTAAGCCGATCGACGGAGTGGGCACCTCGTACACGCGGGTGGCCCGTGACGAGAGCGAACTTGTCGAGTGCGTTGGTGACCTTGCGCTCCGGTCCGGCCGTCACACCTTTGTCTTGGAGGAGTTCGTCCCCGGCGACGAGTGGGAGATCGACGGGGTGGTTCGCGACGGCGTCGTGGAGTTCTTCTCGGTCGGTATGTACGAGAAACCGGTTTGGCACATCCAGAAGGGCACCGCCATCCGCATCCTGGTCCTCGACCCAGATAACGAGGCGTGGGCGTACGCCCTGATGGAGAGCTACCTGGCCGACTGTCTGCCCGCACTGGGCATCCAGGACGGGGTGTTCCATTTGGAGGTGTTCCACCAGGTGGAGACGGGCCGGCTCGTCTTCAGCGAGTGCGCCGTCCGGCCCGGTGGCGGGCTGATCCCGGAAACGGTGGCTGCCAAGTTTGGCGTGAATCTCACCGAGGAACATCTCCGCGCATGGTGCGGTTTGCCTGCGGGGTGCCAGAAGGGGAAGCCCCGGCCGGGCTACTTCGGCAGTGTGTTCTTCCCTTCCGTCGGCGGAACACTGGTCGAATGCCCGTCCACGGAGGATCTCCGGCTGCAGCCTGGCGTGGTGGACGCGATCGTCCAGACACCTGTCGGGTTCGGCATGGGCCCCAGCGCCGCAAATGTGAACATGCGGATGGGCCTGGCTGTCCAGCACGCCCCCACCTTGGAAGAGCTGCGGGCCGAGCAGACCCGGGTCCTGACGTGGTTTGCCGAGCGAGTGGTAACCAGCGAGCAGGCTCCGTCCGGCCTGCCTCCACGGTTCCTGCGCGCCGCTGAGGGCAAGGTCTCATGAGCGGGGTGGATTGGCGTGATCCCTTCTTCCCGGCGGCCAATGAGCGAACGCTTCCTTACCTCTCGCGCGATACTGAGGGCGTGCTCAGCATCCTCGGGCACGACGCGGAGAGCCTGCTGGTCGACCACGGTTCGCCGCTACTCCTGCTTCTGCCCGAGCGCGCTGCGGACAACGTGCGCAGCGTCCGCGCGGCCTTCGGCACGTTCTTCCCGGACGTGTCCGTGCATTACGCCCTCAAGTCCTGCTACTACGCCCCCATCGCCCGTGCGGCACTCGAAGCGGGCGCGGGCGTTGAGGTGATGAGCGACGCAGAGATGCAGATTGCGGAGCAGGTAGGTTTCCCGGACCACCTTCTCGTGGTCAACGGGCTCGGAAGGGACCGGAGCTATCTGCGCCGCGGGGTATCGGCATCGGGAGCTCTTCACGTCCTGGACTCCTGGGATGACTTCGAGGCGCTCGCTGCCGAGGCCGCGCACCTGCGTCGGCAGTTGGATATCGCTGTCCGAGTCGTGCCTCCCATGCCACAGGGGCTTGACAACGCAATGCCGCTGGACTCCAAGCTCGGCAACCGCGTTGACGACGGCGAGTTCTGGCGATTGTGTGACGCCGTGTCTGAGCACCCGTGGCTGAACCTTCGCGGGCTGCACGGGCACCAGTTCACCCGAGCGGCTTCGCCGGCGGACTACGGCGTGTTCGTCGCCGGTTTCGCGGCGGTGGTCCAGGAGGCGTACGAGCAGCGAGACATCCGGTTCGAGATCCTGGATATCGGCGGAGGTTTCGACACCCGGTCGGTGCTCGAGGCACGGGGCCTTCCCCTGTCGATGTTTGCCGAGGTTGCCGCGCGGGAGTTGGCGGTTGTGCCGTATCCCTTCCGGCTGGTTGTTGAACCGGGCCGCTATGTGTCGGCCGATGCCGCCATCGGCCTGTCGCGAGTGCGAGCGCGAAGGCAGAGGGGGCCCGTCACCTGGCAAGTGGTGGACCTGGCGACCAACACGTTGATCCCTGTGCCGGGTGCGGAGTATCTGCCCGTCCCGGTACGAGACGGCGAGCGTCGGCAGCTCTCCCGGATTGGTGACGGAACGTGTGCCCCCTCGGTGATGTGCGGTGATGTGGCCCTTCCCACGACCGAGCCGGGCACACCGCTGGCCCTGCTGCACTGTGGGGCGTACACGACTGTGTTTGCCCATGTGTGGGGGCCTAGGCCGCCGACGGTCATGGCCCTGAGAGCGGGTCGGATGCCAGAACTTGTAACGGGTCCGGCGGAGTTCGGTGCTGCGGCAAAGGCCGTGTACGGCTACGACCTCAGCTTGACCCCGGACGTCTGAGTGCTGTTCGGCCGGGCGCTGAGGCCGGCCGAACAGCAGCAGGATTCCAGGAGGTGATCAGCTTCGGGACTCGGCACGCAGTGCCTGCGCGGCACGGATGCTCTGCTTCGTCCACGCCGGGCAGGCTGCATCGGCTTCCAGCTCGGCCAGGGTGCGCGTCACCACGGCTGCCACCTCGTCCGGGGCCTTCACTACCGGCTTCTGATCGCCAAGGGGGCACATGAAGACGATGTTGAGAACCCGATCGCCCGAGTCACTGACGAAGAACGTGGACTCCACGTACTGCAGAGGGCCGGTCAGCTCAACACCGATCTCTTCGGCCACCTCACGGCGTGCGGTCGCCTCCAGCGCTTCGGAGGCCGGGCTCGTCTCGTCAAAGGTCCCGCCGACCAGCGACAGCATGCCAGCCGCATGCTCTTCCTTTTCGCTTCGGACGATAAGGGTCCACTCGTCGCCGTCGTGAAGGGCGACATCTACATTGATGAACGTTTCCATGGACGCATCCTAGATCGATCCAAGAAGCCTTAGCAAGAGGTTCATTCAGTGGGAATTCTCAAAAAGCCCTATCAGCCGGAGTACTTCAACTTTGACGAATCGCTGCTGGCTCAACTAGCTCACGGCTACGGCATCGCGCAGAGCCTGCGCCTCTGCCCCATCCTGCTTGACGGTGACTACTGCACACTCGTAGACGTCCGTTCCGCCACGAGCAAGAAGATGATTCTCGAAGCCGACGGGCGATGGCTCTTTCTCAAGCAGGTGCCATGGTACTGCGACGATGAGACCGTCGAGTTCGCCCTCGCCTGGCAGAACGCACTGTCGGCGGCATCCTTCAGAGTGCCCGGCATATTGCGTACCGCAGAGAGCGCCCAGGTCCTGCGGTCAGGAGGTGCCCGTCTCATCCTCTTCGAGTACGTGCAGGGATCCCGCTACCAGGCACGACCAGAGGAGTACCGAGCAGCAGCGGCTACACTCGCGACCCTGCACTCCCTGCCGGGACCCGATGAGGGGCCACGTTCCGACGCCTTTCAGGATGCCGTCGAACACGCCCGGTTGGCGCGCAAATCGTTCCCGGATGCATCCGCCCTCGTGGAAGTGATGGACGAGGTCGAGGAAGTCCTGAGGTCCTGGGAAATGCAGGCGGCACAACTGGGTTGGGAGGAGCTGCCGCGCCGGGCTGTCCACGGTGACTACAGTCCCTGGAATCTCGTGTTCAGCGAAATGGGAGAAGTCACGGCTGTCCTGGACTTCGACAATGCTCATTTGGGGCCCGTGATCAGAGACGTCATGGAGGCCGTTCTCACCTTCTCTTGCGTGCACTACGCCAGGGACTCCACCACTTTCGCCGCCGACATTCCCGATCCGCTTCCGCGGGTTCGCGCACAAGAAATGCTGGCATCTTATGAATCCGTCCGCTCCCTGAGCACCCGAGAACGAGAATGCGCCGCATTCGCGGCTGGCGCAGTGGCCTTGGAGATCGCGTGCCTCGGTCTGATCCGGGGCGACTACGAGCCCGGGTCGGCCGGCCGGCTGCTCGCCTGGGCGAAGGGAATCCAAGAGGACGTACAGCACCTGTTCTCCCGCACCGCAGGAAGCACTCGATGACCACCAGCACCGATCTCATGCCCTCCGACGTGGCCCCGTGGCGCCGTCCGCTGACGCTGCTCTCGGCCGCCACGCTCCTAAATTCCGTCGGCACTGGGGCCTGGCTCACGGTGCAGGCGGTCTATCTGGTTCGCAGCGCCGGTCTCTCTGCGGACCAGGTGGGTCTCGGGCTTGCTCTGTCGGGACTCGTCGGGATGGTGGCGGCGGCTCCTGTGGGGCGGCTGGCCGACCGGCACAACGCACGCCGGGTGACGATCTGGGTCCTGTGCCTGGAAGCGCTCGCGACGGCCCTGTTCCTGTTCGCTCACGATTTCTGGCTCTTCCTCGGCATCACCTCGGCCGTCATGGTCCTGGAGCGCGGCGGCAGCGCGGTGAGAGGTGCCATGCTGGCGGGATTGTTCCAGGGCGCGGAGCGGGTCCGCGCCCGTGCGGCTGTACGGCGGGCGTTCAACCTGGGCGCGGCGACCGGTGCAGGGCTGGGCGCCCTGGCCCTGAACGAAGCCACCCCTCGTACCTATGCCGTGTGCATCCTCCTGAACGCGGCCACCTACGCGGTGGCTGCCGTCCTCAACCTGCTGATGCCAACTGTCACGACCATCTCCGCAAGCCGTGAGCGGACGAAGATGAAGGCGCTGCGTGATCGCCCATTCTGGGCCATGACCGCGCTCAACGGCCTGGTGACACTCCACTATCCCGTCCTCACCTTGGCACTGCCGTTGTGGCTGACCCAGCAAACCGAGCTGCCCACGTGGACAAGCGCAGCGGCCTTCGCTCTCAACACTGTGCTGGTCGCAGCACTCCAGCTACGGGCCGCTAATGGGACCGAGGACGTGACCGTGGCCGCGAGGCGTATGCGCCATGCCGGATTCGCCGTGGGCGCCGGATGTCTACTCTTCGCCGCCACGGCCAGTGTCTCGCTCCTCCCGGCAGCACTGGTCCTCTTGCTCGCCCTCGTGGTCTACACCGTCGGCGAACTGTGGCACTCCGCCGGCGCCTCCGGGCTTGCCTTCGGCCTGGCCCCCGACAGCGACCAAGGGCAATACCAAGGGATCTTCGGCATCGGAACCAGCCTGGCCCAGATCCTCGCCCCGCCACTCGTCCTACTGTGCGCAATGCGCTGGGGAGTGCCGGGCTGGTTCCTGCTCGCCGCAATCACCACTCTGGCCGGCGCGGCGGTTCCAGTCGTGCTGCGAACCATGTACCGAGATCGGCTCCCTGACCCCCTGATCGGCTCATCGGCCCCCTGAAAGGAGCCCGGACATGAAGGCTGCGCCCCCCCTTCCCCCCGCGGTGATCGTATGGAGCGGCAAGGGAGGAGTCGGCAAGTCCACCATCGCCGCACAGACTGCCCGCGGACTGGCCGCCATTGGCGTCCGCACCGGCTATCTGGACGCAGATCTGCATGGCCCCAGTGCGGCAACTCTCTTCGGCATCGAGGAGCGCCTCGCTGTCCGTGGACGGCGCATCGTTCCGGCCGTCCGGGACGAAGTTGAGATCGCATCGACGAGCCTGATCGCAGATCCCGACCACGCTTACGTTTGGCGTGGACCGCTCATGCGCGGAGTGCTATCGCAACTCCTCCAAGACACCGATTGGACCCGCGCTGACGTCCTTGTGGTGGACATGCCTCCAGGCACCGGCGAGATACAGATGCAGATACTCTCCGAACTTACGTGTCTGGGCGCCGTCGTAGTGACGACGCCACAGGACCTCTCCCTCGCCGATGTGCGCCGCTCAGCCCGGATGCTGCTCGACGCGGACGTTCCGGTCACGGCGGTGGTGGAAAACATGGCCTCCGTCGCCTGCCCCTCGTGCGCCTTTTCCTTCCCCCCGCTCCCCGGCGACGCAGGACAGCACGTGCACGCGATCTTCCCCGAGGCGGCATTCGTCCGCCTGCCCATGAGCCCGCTCACCGGCCACTCAGATCCGCTGGCCCAAGCGCTGCGACCGCTGGTCGAGAAGATCGCTGACCGCCTTCAACAGCGGCCCCTATCCCCCTGCTGACATCCTGTCCCGAGCAAAGGAACATTTGCATGGACGTCCTGTCCGCCCGCCCTGCCGCCCTCCTCTGCGACATCGACGGAGTTGTCAGGCTGCGCGACACCACGCACGCCACCCGACTCGAAGAGCAACACGGCATCCCGCAAGGCCGCATAGCCGCGGCGGCTCTCGATCCCGAGCTGCTGCACCAAGTGGTGACCGGTGGGATCACCGCCGACGAATGGTGCGTGGAGGCCGCCGGTCGACTGGCCGCGAGCCTCAGCATGCCCAGCCTTGCCAAGGAGATCATGGGTACCTGGATGGATCCCATGGGAATGGTGGACGACACTGTCGTCCAGCTGCTCGCGGCCGCGGCCAAATCCATTCCGGTGGTACTGGTCAGCAATGGCACCGACCGGCTGGAGCGCGACCTGAGCCTCCTCGGTGTCACCGCGCACCTGCCCCTGCTGGTCAACTCGGCCCGGATCGGCTACGCCAAGCCCTCAGCTGAGATTTACCGGATCGCAGCCCAACGGGCCGGGGTGAGCTTGGAACGGTGCCTGCTCATCGACGACACCCAGCAGTATGTCGACGGGGCACGCCGGCTCGGCATGCCCGCAGTCCTCTACCACGGGCATGAGTCCCTCCGCAGGGCACTCGCCTCGATCCCGTCGTCGGCTGGCCAGCAGAGGGTGACTCCGTGACCCAAGCCCCTACGCGCATTCTGCCCCCGGCGCTTCGTCCCGGCGGGACGATCGGGATCTTCGCCCCCTCGTCCGACGAAGCGGGTCGTTTCCCGGCACGCACAGCCCGCGCGGCCCGGTTTCTCCGAGGAGAGGGTTTCCGCCTGAAGCCGGCGCCCAACGCCCTCGCCACAGGCCCCCTTACGGCAGGATCCGCGCGGCAACGAGTCGACGACCTGCACTGCCTTTGGGCGGACCCCGAGGTGGATGCCGTTCTGGCGACGGTAGGCGGCAACAACACGAACGAGTTGCTGGACCTAGTCGACTACGACCTCATAGCGTCGCGCCCCAAGATTCTCGTGGGGTACAGCGACACGACGGCACTGCTCACCGCGGTCTGGTCACGCACAGGCCTGACCACAGTCATGGGCCCCCAGTTCATGCCCCAGTTCGGCGAGGTGGGCGGCTGTCTCCCGTACACGCTGGCTTCCTTCCGGAAGGTCCTGGGCGAGGCCCGGCCCTCCGGTCCAATCGCCCCTTCGACGCAGTGGACCGATGTACGCGGTGACTGGTCGGGCCCCGACGACGAACCGCGCGCGCTCGTTGCGGCGAACGGCCCTCGGGTGGTGAAGCCGGGCACAGCCCAAGGGCCGGTCTTCGCCGCCAACCTGGACACCCTGCTACGGCTCGCTGGCACCCGCTACTGGCCGGACCTGACGGGACACGTCGTCCTGCTCGAATCCGGAGACCCATCGCCCTCCCGGCTCGCCGCCCAGCTCACCCAGCTGCGGCACACCGGCTTACTGACAGCGCCCGTCGGCCTCGGGCTCGGGCGGTTTCCGGCAACAGGGGAGTCCTCCGCGCTCCTCATCGCCACGCTCCACGACGCCCTCCGGGACTTTCCGGGACCGGTTGTCGCGGACCTGGACATTGGCCACACCGATCCCATGATCTGCGTGCCCAACGGCATCGTCGTCACCCTCGAAGCATCAGAAGACTCACTCGATTCCCCCCACCCGCTTCTCACCTTCGAAGAGCCAGCAGTAATCCCTTATCACCGGAGCCACCCGTGAACCACACAGCGAAGAAGTCCATCCTCCTCATCGGCGCGGACAAGCACGTCCTGCGTGCTTGCGGAGAACTTTCCGTCGATGTGACGGTCGTCTACGGACGTTCGGCGAAGGAATTCGGCCTACACCCCATCGCCCCAGAGGTCACGCAGCTCTTCGTCGAGGACCAGCACAGCCTTGAGTCCATCCTGTCGGCCCTGACGCGGTCGGGAATCGACGGACGGGCCTTCAGCAGTGTGTACACAAGTGACGAAGGGGCGGTCGTCACCGCATCCGCGCTGGCGCTTCACTTCGGCATACGGTCCATGGCCATGGACACAGCGATCAATTTCCGTGATAAGGCGGTCCAGAAGTCGATCCTGAGGTCGGCGGGCGTCCCGGTGGCTGACTTCCGCGCCATCGACGACATCAGCGAGCTGTGCGAGGATTTCAAGTTCCCTTTCTCTGAAGCGGTGATCAAGCCGGTTGCTGGCGCAGGGGCCAGCGCCACGGCGAAGGTGTGCTCGACGAGAGAACTCCTGCAGTTCGCCAAGAAATTCCGTCCGGGAGGGCACCCGCAGCGCAGCTTCGTCCTGGAGGAGTTCATGCGTGGCCAGGAGTGGCAGATCAATGGCGTGGTGCATGATGACCATGTGATCTTCATGAGTGTGAGCACGTATGGCGAGACTTGCCTGACCGCGCTCAATGGCAACCGCCCGATGCGGGTGTCGGTACTCGATCCGGTCGTGAATTCCTGGGCGTACGAGCGGTCTGCCTCCCTCGTCCAGGATTCGCTGCGGGCCCTCGGCCTCAAGTCCGGGGTCTTTCACATGGAGCTGTTCTACGACCGGGATTCCGACCGGCTCGTCTTCGGGGAGTGCGCGGCCCGTCGAGGTGGGGCGATCACACAGGAGGAGGTGGCTTATAAGTTCGGGGTCAGCCTTGCTGCATGTGCGGTACAGTCCGCGCTTGGCGAAGCCCCCGTCATTCATCAGGAGGTCCAGCCCGGATCGGTCGGCAGTGCATTTCTCCCGATCATCCCGGGCACGCTCTTTGCCTGCCCGACCGTGGAGGATCTGCAGGCTCTGCCAGACGTACGGTTCGCGCGAATCGATCTTCCTATCGGATTCCGCATGTCGGAATCCCTCGGCAGCACGCTAATCAAGGCTGGCCAAGTGATGATCCACGCCGAATCCGACGAGGCCGTGGAAAAGAGGATCGAGTATGTCCTTGACTGGTTCCTCTCCCAGATCGTCGCTATTCCTAATGACGCATCTCCCGCAGAGCTCCGCTCGTGGGGTGAAGGCCTGACGTCGGCGACCTGACCACTTCATAAGCAACCCGGCGTCCTCGTCGAGCCCCAGAATCGACCGTCCACTTGCCGGCCTGGTGTGGCGGAGAGCGCGGCAGCGCCGGTGCCGAAGAGCCGGATCAGGGTGGACAGTGGGGTGTCGGCGATGTCGCTGATGGTGTGCAGGCCGTAGGTGCGCAGTTTGGCCGCAGTGGCCGGGCCGACGCCGTAGAGGGCTGCGACGGGCCGCGGCCGCAGCCAGCGGTCGACGTCCGCCTGCTCGATGACGGTGGTGGCGCCGGGCGGGGTAACGGCAGAGGCCATGGTTGCCAGCATCCGGTTCGGTGCGATCGCGCAGCTCGTCTGGACTCCGTAGAGGGCAACGGTGCGCAACCGCAGGTGGTAGGCGGTGATCCAGTCCTGTGCGTCGATGAAGGCCCGCATGCGGCGGTCTTTGTGGACGTTGTCCCAGACGAGGACGATGGGCCCGTCGAGTTGCTGGTGGGCGGCGATGCGGAGGTCGCGGTACTCGGTCCAGGCGAAGCTCTTGCGGCCACCGGCCTTGTGATCGGTGTGTCGTTTGGGCCGGTAGATCAGGCGCGAGCGCATCCCGGGTTTGTAGCAGCACAGGGCGGCGATGGAGAAGCGGCGCTGGGAACGTCCGCGGACCCGGATGATCGGTGTGCTGCCGCGTTTGCTCCAGGTGCGGGAGGTCGGCGGCGTCATCGAGAATCCGGCCTCGTCCTCAAAGACGATCCAGGCCCCGAGTGCCGCCGCGGTGGTTCCACGTGTGGCCACACGTCCTTCACCCAGCCGGCCACCGCCGCCTCATCACGCTCGACCGCGCGACGGGCCGGAACCTGGTGGCTCCAGCCATGCCTGCGCAGCATCTGCGAGATCCCCGACAGCGTCATCGACTTGTGGAACCTGCGGCCGATCAGCGTCTTGATCCTGGCCAGCGTCCACCGCTGGTCCGGCCACCCGTGAGCGGCCGGTCCCTTGGCCAGCTCCTCCTCGAGCACCGCGAACAGCCGGTCATTAAGCTTCGGACGGGACGCGGGGCCGCGGGAACGGACCGCGTCCTGGCCGACCTCCCGCCAGGACCGCCTCCACCGCTGGACCGACCGGACGCTGACCCGTAACTCCTTCGCGATCTCCGTACTGCCCCGTCCGTCGGTGAACATGGCGACCGCTTCCATCCGGACCCGCTCACGGAACGCTTGCCTCTCCGCGGTCAGACCCCCACCCTGCGGATACCTCATACACCCGGGATACCGCGAGGATCACCAACCGTCAGCCCCTATGACAAGACGACTTCAAGGTCAGTAGAAAAGCTCGACCGAGATGCTGTCGAGCACCGCTTGCGCTGAAGGCGGCCGAGGACAGCGGCTAATGATCCACTCGTGTCGCGCACACTCACGCATGTAAGCCCCTCCTGAAGTTCAGTCGCTTCCGTCGTGGTTCTCGCAGGAGCAGGCTTCTGGTCTGCCCTTGCAGGAGTGCCCGGAGACTCCCCCACGCATGAGATCCAGTTCCCGGCACGTCAGGGGCGGACCGGCCAAGGGCGGGCGCCTGGGTCCGCGTAGGGCGCCGAGGAGGACGCGGGGTTTGACCAGGGTGGTCAACGGGGCCTGGAGAGAGGTGACGTCGGTGACGTCCCTGACCATGGTGAGGTCACCGCAACTCGTCTCCATCAGGCGGTTCACATAAGCTGCGAGGAGCCTGTCCTTCCGGCGCGGGCCTCCGCCTTGGAGGCCTGGGAAGAAGACGTCCTGCCCCACGGCCAATTCCCAGGCCGCGGACACCGGCTTGGCCACGGTCCGCTGGACGTGTCGTGCGAGGCGGGGTACGTCGATCCCGTGGGCGGCCACCGCGTTCCGGAGCGCGAGCGCGGCCTGAGCGGTAACGGACATGCCGTGGCCGTAGACGGGATTGAACGCCGCGATGGCGTCGCCGATCACCACGAATCGCTCCGGCCAGTTCTTGACGTCTTCGAAGTAGCGACGCCTGTTGCGGGTGCTCCGGCTGACCGCGACACCTGTAAGCGGCTCGAGACGGGAGATGGTCTCGCCGATGAGGGGATGGCGCAGGCCCCGGGCGAAGGCCTCGAAGTCCTCGGCCCTGCCGGTGGGCTCACCGCCCCGGGTCCCCATCGTCGTGACCATCCACTGGCCGTCCTCGATCGGCAGGATGGTCGCCCCCTGTCCCGCCCGGCCACTGTGCGGGTCCGGCATCACCACGACGACGGGGAAGGGCGTGGCACCTTCGGGAGCGCGGAAGACACGACTCGCGTATACCAGGCCGGGGTCGATGGAGCGCTCCAGCACCGGGCCCACCCCCAGTTCCTCCAGGTACTGCGGAGCCCGGGAGCCGCGTCCGCTCGCGTCGACGACGAAGTCGGCCTCCAGGGTCTCCTCTCGGCCGTCGGCCGTGCGGATCCGTACTCCGGTGACGCGGGAAGCACTGCCTGTGAGGCCCTCGACGCGAGTCCGGTGGAGGACCTCCACATTCCCGTCAGCGAGGACGAGGTCGCGTACGACTGAGTCCAGGAGGTCGCGGCCACACGCGATGAGGAAGTGGGTTTCGGCGTTCCAGCGCCGGTACCAGCCCTGGGCGCTGAATCCGACCATGCCGCTGGGGATCGGGACGCGGTTCGCGCCGGCTGCCAGCCACCGGCTGGTGACGCCAGGCAGGAGGGTCTCGGCCGCCCGTGCTCCACCGCTCCAGAACAGGTGTGCGTGGCTCGCCTGGGGCAGGCCCCGTCGTGGACGCGGACCGTCCGGCAGTTCGTCGTGCTCGATGAGGAGAACGGTGTCCACCGCCTCCCGAAGTGCCGCTGCGGCCAGCGTGCCCGACAGGCCTCCGCCGATCACGATGGCCCGTCGCCGCTCCGCTGGGGTGGGGGTGGTGCCAGGGTCGGTCATGTAGCTGCTCTCTCGGTGGGTGGATGTCTGATCAGCGGCAGTGCCGGCAATGCGGCCAAGGTCGGCGGGCGGTAGGACGCTTCCGGCTGGTCCAGGACGTCTCTTGCTCAGCCATCGCCTCGGCCGGCACCGACGGGCGGATGGCCAGTGTGCGGTTCGTTCTTCGCCGGGTGCCCCTGGAAGGGCTCGCGCCGGAGGGCCGCTTCGTCCGGGGCCATCACCGCACACAGTGCGTCGGACAGCCTCACGAGTCCCTCGTCGCCTTCGAGAAGGGATTGGAAACCGTCAGGGCTCGAGTGGGCCAGGGCGCCGTGAAGGCTCTCCAGGGCGGCGGTCAATGAGCGGATGTACTGCTCTGACCCGGGCTTGAGTGCGCCAGGGCCGTGTGCGGCCGTGCGGGCGCAGAGGTCTGTGTGGCCGGCCGTGTAGGGCAGCAGGCGCAGGCCATCCCGGATGTCGCAGGTACGTCGCAGGTGGCGCTTGCCGATTGAGGACCACCAGGGAATTCGCACTAGTTCGTACGGGGTGATCGCGCGCATCGCCAGCCACAGCGGCCTGAGGCGCTGGTATTGGGTCCAGCGGCGCCATTGATGCGACAGAGCCTGGCTCACCGAGGGGAGGGCGAGTCCCACGCACTGGACGAGCGAGGCGAGCGAAGCCAGTGCCGGGGCGGTGGCCGTGCTGATCCCGTCCCAGTCGCGACCGGCCCATCGGGCTCCGACACTGAGGAGTTTGGCGGCGGCGTACGCGAGGTCCACGACGGAGCCGGCCACCATGATGGTCAGTCCGGTGCGCAGTAGGCTGACGACTTCGCGTGACCAGCGCCAGCACAGCCGGGCCAGGGTGAGAGAGGCCAGTGCGTGCGCCACGATGTAAAGGACGACCATCTCCCGGAGATACGGGGCGGTGGCGTAGTAGGTGTCGAAGTCCAGGCGCCGCTCGTCAGAGGCATCGCCAGCGGCGAACAGCACAAAGACCACCCCGATGACGGCCCCGTATACGGCGACGCACCGGCGTGTGGCGGTGCGTCGCCGGTGTTCGGGGCCGCCGCGCCAGGTGATCGTCAGATTGATGAGGGCGGCGCTCAGCGCCGTGACGAGGGCGTAGACGAGCGGGGCGGAGAAGTTGGTGACGCCCGTGAGGTGGTTCACCTGGGAGATCGTCGGCGGTGCGGCGAAGAAGAACACGCTGGCGGCCAGCGGGAGGAGTACGGCCACCGAGCGGACCAGCGGGTCACGCCAGTGTCTGAGGAGTCTGGGCACCCTCAGTGCGAAGGTGAGGAGCAGGAGGGAAGCGATCACGTAGTAGGCCAGGTCAGCCATGGCGGACACCCTTCGGTTCGGACACTGCGCAGCAGTGCTGGACCGCTGGGGAGGGCAATGCTGTGGTGGGATTCGGTGGTGGGGTGGGCTTGTGCGGTGAGGGGCTGCGGGACGGAAAGTGAGCGGCGGGCCGGGCAGCGGCCGTGATGTCGTTCGGGGAGTGGGCGGCGGGGACTCTCACACGCGCTCCTTCTTCGTGCTCGACCCCGCAACGGTCCTGAAGAGGTTGCGTGGCAGGGCCCGGGAGATGCGTACCAGGTCGCCGTACTCGTCCGTCCCTTCCTGCAGCACCCGGGACGAGGCGATCACCCTGCGGTCGGGGTCGGCGCGCAGGGCCTGGACCGCGGCGACGACCATGGCCGCGTCGGCGGACGCCGACGCGGCTTCGGAGGTGGCACCGTCCGCCAGGGCTTCGGCGAGTTCACGAGCCCGCAGTGTGAGGTCGAAGTACGGGTTGAGGGTGAGGAGAGCGTCGTGGATGCCGGATTCGCGCTGCAGGCGGCGTACTCCGGGGGCCGCGAACAGGGGTACCCGCACCGAGGCGGACACCGGTGTCAGGCCGCCCACCAGTCGTGACAGGTTCTCCAACTGCCGATACCTGGACCATTCCCGCCACGGCCCCTTGAGGCGCTGTGCGGCAAAGGGGATGCCGAAGCCGAAGGCGATGATCGGAGCCGCCGCCGCACTGAAGGGGCGGGCCACGTCGGTGCTGAGTACATCCCAGTCGTGGCCGGCCCAGCGGGCTCCCACTGCGGCGAATTTGCTGATGTCGTAGCAGAGGGTGAGCGAGTAGCCTGTCAGCATGAGGGCGAAGCCCACGCGGAGCTCCCCCACCACCTGATGCCGCCAGTGCCAGCACAGGGCCGACATGATCATGGCTGCCACGGTATGGGCCACCAGGTAGAGCACGATCATCTCGCGGATGTACGGCGTGTTGGCGTAGTAGGTGTCGAAATCCCGCAGCCGTTCAACCGGCGCCTCGCCCAGGAAGAAGAGGGCGAACTCGGCGATGATGAGCACGCTGTAAGAACCGATGCACCAGCGCGCGGCCCGCCGGATGCGTTCTGACGGACCACCCCGCCAGTTGATCACCAGCACGATGCCGGAGCCGGAGCAGGCAGTCACCCATGAGTAGACGAAGGGAGCGGCGAAGTTCGGTACACCGGTGACCTCGTTGACTTTCACGATCATCGGGATCGACCCGAAGAAGAAGACGCTGACGATGCACACCAGAAAGGCCGTCACGGCACGCAGGAGCGGATCGCGCGGGTTCCTGAGCAGACCGGGGATCCTGAACAGGACAGCCAGAGCTCCCAGAACGGTGGGAATGGTGAAGCTTGGATCGGACACCGTCAGCCTCGTATGCCGAGGTGGCCGAGGGCCGCCCCGATGCGGCCGGAAGTCGTGCACCGGTCGGAGGAGAAAGCTGTGGGCACGGCGAGAAGGTGCCGTACGGCGTACGCCAGCTCCAGCCCGTACCGCTCCGCGTCCTGTTCCTCCGTCTCGTGCTTCTCGGCCTGTGATCCGTCCTGCTTCAGCAGAACGGGGCTCTGGCGTCCGGCCACCGCCAGTACCGACTCCACCACATCCCCCAGGCTGGTGTCGTGACTGAGCAGACGGGCGGCAACAGAGGCCTCCGCGACGTGCTGGTGGCAGTGTCCCAGCTCCAGGTGGCGCAGTTCGTGTCCGGTGATGATGAGCTGGTGCTCGGGCACGGTCCGCGCCTCGATGACCACGAGGTCACGGTCGCCGAGGTCGAGCGCGATACCACTCGCGGTTCCGGGAGGGAACGGCGTCATACGGAACTCGACTTTCCGACCCCGCCGCTGCCCCATGGCATCGCAGAGCGCACCGCATACCACTTCTGCCTCGGTGGGGGCCGAGAGATGACCCAGAGCCGCCACCAGGGCACCGACCGACCGCCGCATCTCTCGGTGTTTGAACACGGATCCCCTCAACCCCCTCCTCAGAGGGAAAGCTCGTATATCCCGGACGAATCCGCCCGGTCTGCCTGTCACACCCCCGCAGGGTCGTGCTTGGTCCGCAGGGGTTCGACGACCTGGGCCATCACCCCTTCGTGGACCTTCACCCGGTTCTGGGTGCGAGCCCAGCCCGGCTATGTCAGGCGGAGGTCCTCTCCTTGTCCGGCTCCCCCACCGCAGCTTGCTTCTCCATGTAGTCGTCGAGCCACTGGAGCAGCCTCGCGCGGCCCTGATCAGTCAGAAGAGCCGCACGAAGGGCAATCCCGTCGACGCCGTGCCGGACGTAGAGACTCGGCCTGCCGGCGGGAGTAGAGGCCACTGGCAGGGTGTCCCGCTCCGTGCACTCCTGGTACTCCTGGAGAAGCGATCGCTCGATGCCGGTCAGCGTGCAGCGGAGCGCGTCGTCGTCCTCGGACTGCAGGAACCCGGCCGGCCGCCGGAAGAATCGCTCCAGGCGGGCACAATGGTCCATTGTCGGCCGGCGGGTCCCGCCGAACAGGGCCTGCACCTGCTGACGGGAGATTCCGCTCTCCCGGGCGATCTCGCCATGGGAGTACCGGCAGCCGTTCTCCTTGAGATACGTCTCTTGGAGCAGACTGAGCCGCTGACGGAAGCGCTTGTGGATGTCCGGCTCGCCCGCTGCCTGCCCTTGCAGGAGCGTCCCCACCACGTCAAGCGGTACTCCGGAGGCTAGAGTCAGCTGCCCGGGATCCAGCACCTCGTCGCGATCGCGCCCGAGCTTGGCGCCCAGGCTTGCGACTCGTTCGATGGCTGCGGTCAACTGATGGGCCGCCGCTGGGGGTGCTGAGGAGGCGTCTGTCACTGGTGGGGCTCCCGAGATCATGCAGGATGAGTCACCCCGGCACCACCGGGAGGCGGAGCACATGAGCGGGTGCCTGTGACCCCAAGCCTGTCACAACAGTGGCAGGACAGCCAGATACCTCCGGTCAACTGCCACAGCGGTGGCATGAAGCTGACCGTGGACCAATCGGCTTTCCGGACACCTCCGCGGCCAGTGCCCGGCGGAGCTGGCACGTGTCGCTACAGGACCTGGCGGGGCGGTTCAGCCCGGCGCCCTTGAGTCGTCCGGTGAGGCCCTCGTCGTGCGAGAGGATCGGTTCTCGGCCCAGCGGTGCCCATCGCGGGGACGCGGCTCTACCGGGCACGTGAATCCGGTACAAGCGGAGGTACGAGGGGGCGGGGTCGACCCATACGAGCACACCGGTAATCGAAATCGGCCGAGAGACACTCACTCGCGAGCGGCACCGATGATGTACTGGCATTACCCTCCCGCCTCATCGGGGCGATCCGGACCCGGGCTTCCGCTGAGCCCTTTCCCAGTCGTCCAGTTCGGCCCGCAAGCGAGTTCCGGCTGCCACTGCGGCAGCCCGATCGGCGAGTACGGCCATGACCTCGCGCTCGCGCACTGTGGTGGGACGCGTGGGTGGCAGGGCCTGGCGACGGCGCCATGCCCGTCGCCGGTAGACGTCGACCGGCCTCTCCGGGCTGGATTGGTAGGGCAGGGACTTCAAGTGGTGCGCCTCGGGCTCCTGCCAGTGAAGACTCCACCGCGGTTGCGTGGTGGCGTGCGACGTGGTGCCGCGCCGGGCGCGCAGTGCCGCCCGTAAATCCTCGGCGAGGGTGAGCACGTAGCGTTCGTAGGCTGGCCTCGACCGCTCCTGCCTCTCGGCGAGCATGCGGGTGTGTCGGGTTCCGGTCTCGTCCACGGGTACCTGGCGGTAGGGCCTGACGTAGCCGTCGGGCAGGTGCAGAAGGCCTGTGTTGGCGCGGCGGCGCAGTTCGGATCGGACGAAGCCGATGACGCTGTCGGGGCGACGGCGGGGATTCCAGCGTATGAGTTCCCGTGCCGTCTCCTCAAAAGTGAAGCCCGCCGAAATGAGGGGCCGGAGTGCATAGGCCAGTTGCCGCACGCAGGAGTCCTGAGCCCACCACACGTGGAGGCGGACCTGCTGGGCGTAGACCATCCCTGCTGCGGCCTCGGCAGGAGAGGCGCCGGTCGTTCCCTTCGTCCTGATGCCTCGAGGGCTTCGGGAGTCGCGGGCCGCGCGGCTGGCCGCGCTGTTCTTATTGCTCCCCCCACTGAGAGGAGGCTGTCCGTCGTGGGGAACCACGG
This sequence comes from Streptomyces sp. NPDC093801, assembly GCF_040701585.1. Classification (NCBI taxonomy): domain Bacteria; kingdom Bacillati; phylum Actinomycetota; class Actinomycetes; order Kitasatosporales; family Streptomycetaceae; genus Streptomyces; species Streptomyces sp. NPDC093801. Next base: position 29,982 of record NZ_JBFBDP010000054.1, read on the forward strand.
TATAAGAAGGGGTCCGCGGCCGCCGCGTTGAGGAGATGGTGGGGCGGGCCCCGGAGATGGCCCGGGCTCGGCCCTCAGGGGTGAGGGCGCGGATACGTGCGGTGTAGCCGGCGCCGGCGCGGATTCGGCCTTGGGCACGGTCCCAGACCGCGGGAGCGCAGGGCGCGTAGATGGTCGCGGTGCGACGGAATCCGCATCCGGGGCCGAAGCGGTCGCCCAGACGTGTACGCAGGGCGTTGCGCCGACGGCTGCCGTGTTCCACGAAGGCCAGCAGGCCCAGCTCGCGGAGGATCCTGGTGTGCTTCATCACGGTGCTGCGCGATACGCCGAGCCGCCTCTGGATGCCTGCCGCCCCGTAGGCGACATGGCCGTCCTTGCTGCGGTGCATGCGGGCCGCGATGTCGCGGGCCACTGTCAGGGTGGTCGAGTTGGCCCAGGGGTGATACCGGGCGCTCACCATGAAGTGAACGGCAGCGAGGAAGTCGTGTTCACGGCGTAACCGGCGTGAGCATGTGGCGGAGACTTGTTGCTCGGCGGCACAGGTCACCAGTTCGAAGGAGAGGTGTTTCGCTGGCTGAGCTGGAGAACCGATACGTATGTCTGCCGGAATCGTCTGGCAGCGGACGCAGAGATGCTGCATCATGAGTGGCGCATGACTCCTGTTCGGGGGTATGCGTGAGCCCCGTCTGGATGGGGCTGGTTCTGGAGAACCCGAAAACCCGGCTTCGCCCGGGCCCGTCGGCCGAGAGTGTCGAATCACGGTGACGGGGTGATGTGGAGGCTGCAGAAGCCGCACGTGGTGTTGGCGCACCAGGCGTTCTGTGGCCGGGCGGCAACCGTTGCGTAGGGGCACGGTTCCGCCATGCGTGGCGAGTCAGCTCATAGGCCTCCGATGCGCCCGGTCTTCTGGCTGCGGCCTGTGCACGGCTCCCTCTCGCATGGCTACGCGGATCGTGGTCTTGCGACCCATGGTGTCGAGCGACGGCCCTGGCCCGGCACCTGCTCTTTGCTCACGTCGGCGTGCGGTGCGGACTGGTGGGCTGTCGCGGTGTGCACGACGGGCCGCGGCTCGGGACCGTGGCCCGTCGTGAGGGCCTATGGGGACACGACATGGCCATCTCGACCACGGTCGAAGATCCTGCTATGCGAGCAAACGCGTGTCAACGATCAATTCAAGCGATGAAAGGATCGCTTCACCAACTTGGTCAGTCGCGACGGATGCGACCGCCTGTTTTTCGCCAACTGGCCGAGAGGGCTAACGAGAACCGCATGGGAGAGTGGCTGAAACTCACCCCACTACGGCTTGATCGCCCACTCTCACCACGCGCCTCAGGACATTGACGATCGTTTCAGTTGTAGAATCGATCACCGTTCTGCTCTAGTGGTCCACGACATCCTCCCGACAGAGCACATTGGGATCCCGTCCACCGACCACCGGGAGAGGCCGTGATTGCCGAAGGTGAGCCCCACCTGAAGAGCCTTGCGCTCCTCGAAGAGCTGATCGAGGAGGCAAGTCTCGACTGGAACGCCGTACTTGACCCAGCTTCAATCTCGTTCTCAACGGGCCTTCCGGTGAACGTCGTCCGCGCCGGCTTGAGCCGCAGGCCACTCCCAGAGCCCGACTTCCAAGAACAGGTGGCGGAGAGGCTCGAGTTTCTGCGCAGTACCCGTCGGCACCCGGACGGATCCCATATATCTCGGTCGGACATTGCCAGAGCCGCAGGAGTCACTCCTCAGTGGATTGGCGAAATCCTCAATCGCAGAAAAACACCAAAACTGGAACACGCCGCACTGATCGAGGATTTCTTCGGTGTTCCGCGCGGCTTCCTGATGGCCACACCCTCTCAGGCCCTTGACCGAGCCTTGAGCGAAAAACTGGAAACCGCGCAGGCGCAGTCTCTTGCCGAGCTCTTCAAGGAGAAGCACCAACTGCGAAAGGTCTCTTTCCGCGGCGCCCCTGAAACGCTGGCCAAAATGAAAGCACTGATGGAACTCATTCTGGACGAGGAAGAGGGACGCTCCCCCAACTGAGAAGGCCTCTGGAACCCCTGCCGGTTCACCAGCAGGCAGCACCAGGCCACCTTCTAAAGAGCACACCAGGGGATCCCATGGGTACCAGCAGGAAGATGAACAAACTCGTCCGTGAACTCATAGCAGGCATCGGCCAACCCGTTCCGTCCGATCCCCGCCAGCTCTTCGAGTCGCTGATTTCCTACATCGAGCAGCGGGAGGGCTGGCAGGTCAGGCTTCGGTTCGAGGAATTCCCTCCGGATACCGTGAGCGGACTCATGCTGGACCTGGGCGACAAGAAGGTAATCGTGGTGGAGCGCAACACCACCGGCCTTCACCAGCTGGTGATTCTGGCACACGAGATCTGGCACATGATCATGGGCGACTGCACCGTGCACGGCATGGATTCCCTCACCCATTCGGTCGCTGCCCGCATGCTAAGCGGCGACATCGACCTGCGAGAGGCGGTGGACACTCTGGCGGTCGCCGCCCGTACCAGCTTCCACGATCGCGAGGAACTCGACGCCGAGAACTTCGGGCTCAAGCTCGGCATAGCATTCCGGCCGTTCCTCGAACACGACGCCGAGTTGGCCCCCGGGAGCGGTCTGGCCGGCCGGATCCAGGCGAGCCTCGGGAACCGTGGCATCTGACAATGGACGGGCCCGACTACTACATACCCGCTGCAGCGCTCGGCGTGGCCCTGGCCGTGAAACTTCCCAGCCTGCGGCACAGTCGGCACTCCCCCATGACCCGTTCCGTGTGTGTCCTCATAGCCACGGCCGGCAGCGCGTTCTTCTTCGCCGCACCACCCACCGTCGCCCGCGTCAACCGGCTCACCGGCACTCCCAACTTCTCAGCGCCGCTCGTCTACTCGCTGCTGTGTGCCCTTTCCTGCGCCTCGCTCGTTCTGATCACCCATTGGCAGGGAGGGCCTGCTGAGGCCATCCGTCGGTTCACGCGAGGGTTGATCGGTGCAACAGCCCTCGTCATCGCGGCTCTCTGCACCCTCTTCGTCCTGGGCGATGCGCACGTGGAACAGCAGCGCGAACTGGACACCTACTACGCGAACACGCCTTTCATCCGGGAGATGATCTCCCTCTTCCTCGTCGCTCACACGACCGCAAGCGTGGTCGCCACCGTGAAGTGCTGGCGATGGGCCCGGCAGATCCCCAGAAGCTGGACCCGGTGGGGGCTTGTCGCGCTGGCCGTCGGCTACCTCGGTGACCTGGGCTTCGCCCTGTTCAAGGGCATCGCCGTGGCAGCACAGTGGGCTGGCAGGAACCTCAACGGTCTGAACACGATCACACCACCGATCGCCAGTGTGGCCGCCGGGCTCACTGCCACCGGCTTCCTCCTCCCGGTCGTGGGCCCGCGCTGGTCCTCCGCATGGCAGGCATGGCGGGCGTATCGCCGGATGCGCCCGCTGTGGCAAGCGCTCGAGGCGGACGGCGTCAACTCTCGCATGGAGATCTCCTGGTGGTCCTCACCCGAGCTGCGCGCCACTGGAAGAGCCACGGCCATCGCCGACGGCCTCCTTGAATTGCGACCCTACTTCGACCAGGAGTATCGCTCGACGGTGGAGCGAGAGGTCCACGGTAGGGGACGCACCGGGCGGATCGCGCAGAGCACGGCGGAAGCCGCGATGATCCATCAGGCGCTGGTCGCCAAAGCGGCCGGCACCCCCAGCAGTCACAAGCCCGGTGCCGATGAGCCGCCGGACTCAGGCGACTGGTACGCCATCCGGTCATCGGGCGCGGACCAGCTCGCCGAACTCAGCCGGGTGTTCCGCGATTTCCGCGTACCCGGCGACCGACCCGTCGAGGCCGCCGAGGAGAGGCCTTAGCCAATGCACACCACCGTCGCCCGCGCTCGAGCAGGCCGTTCCATACCCGCGCCTCGGTCCCTGACCGCCTCCGGTCCCAGCACACTCGGAGGCCAGCCGTGAACGCCGACACCGCCTATTTCATCCCCGCGGCGCTGCTGCTGATCGCCACCCTCATCAAGCTCTGGGCACTGCTGAAGAACTGGCAGGACGCCCTCCTGCGTGCGGTCTGCGCCGTCCTGTTCATCGCCGCGCTGGTCTTCACCACAGCGGCTCCACCCGTGCTCGCCCTGATCAACAAGGCCACGGGTGTACCGAACATCGCCGCTCCGCTCGTCTACTGCGTCCTGACCGCCTTCGACGGCAGCAGCATCGTGCTCCTGATCCACTGGCGCGGCAATGAAGACGAGGCCAGGACCCAGAAGGCCACACGCCTGTGCGTGGCGGCCTACGGCACCATCATGGCTGCCCTGTGCGTGCTCTTCGCCCTGGGCGACGCCCCGGTGGAGCGGCTGCGCGACCTGGACACCTATTACGCCCGTACGCCGTACATCCGCGAGATGATCGTGCTGTACCTCGCCGCGCACAGCGTCGCGGCACTCACCATGCTCGTACTGTGCTGGCGCTGGTCCCGGCAGGTACCGGGCACCTTGCGGGTCGGCCTTCTGACCATGTCGGTCGGCAACCTCCTCACCTTCGGGTACGACGTTCTGAAGTACACGGCGATCACGGCACGCTGGCTGGGGCGTGACCTGGACTGGCTCAGCACCGATGTCGCCTTCCTCATGGCGGCCGTCTCCGCCCTGGTGATCGCGGCGGGTTTCCTCATCCCGCCTCTCGGTCAAGGAGCCACATCCCGTCTGAAGGCCCTGCGCCGCTTCCGGCAACTCAGGCCCCTGTGGCTGGAGGTGAGAACGGCGATACCCGACACCAGCCAGGCGCCCTTGCACTGGTGGGCGCCGCCGGAGCTGAGGCTGATGCAGCTCGAACGTGACATCCACGACGCCTTGCTGCGCATCGGACCGTGCTGCGACCGAGAGCTCGGAGCCATGGTCTACACCCAGGCGATGACTCGGTACGCCGACCACAGCCGCGCACTGATCGTCGCCGATGCCGCGGTGGTCACAGCCGCCGTAGTGGCCAAGAGGAGCGCACAGGCGGGAGGCGGCCTGGAGGCGACCGCACGGTGGACCATCAGCTCCACCAAGGACACCGCCGACTTGGTGAGCATGTCACTGGCCCTTACGCACCCGCTGGTCCAGGCGACACGGACGACTGCCCCTCCCGAGCGCGACAGCGTCTTCTGAACCCCACAACCGCCGCCTGCCCGAGCGGCCCCTCCCACTGCCCGACGAGGTCTCGTACAGAGAAGGCACCGTGATGACTAAGGAACCCACCCGACCGACGCACGTAGAAGTGGTGATCATCGGAGGTGGCTACGGTGCACTGCTCGCCGCCGCCGTCATCTCTCACTCCGGCCATGACGTCCTGATCCTCGGCGGGGACGATGAGACCAGGGGGGCAGCGGCCGAAGCCGCCCAGCTCCTGCGAATCGGTGGCCAGGACATCGATGACCTGTTGTACGGCGCGACGAGGGCCCTGCGGGCCGCCGGTGCCCCGAGCAGCCTACTCGCCGGTCCTCCTCGTGAGGGGACGAGCACGGACGGCACGACAACTTCCGAAGTCATCACGTGTAGCCGGGCTCTGCTGACCAGCGTCGTACGAACGGAAGTCCTCGCCCGCCCGGGATACGGGCGGGAAACAGTGTGGTGGAAGGACGCCCGGGCCATCAGCCTCATCGGTGACAGGGGTGAGGTCCGCGGGGTGGTGGTTCGGCTTGAGGACGGCACGATCCACTCCGTGACCGCCAATCTCGTCGTCGACGCCGACGGCGCACACGCCCCGTCGTGGCTCGCGCAACTCGGTGTCCAGGAGGCGCCGCAGAGCGTATCGGGCACGGCCGGCTCCTGCGCCACGCGCGTCTACGGCGTACCCGCCACCGCCGCGGTCACCACGGCTGACATCCCACTGGCCGTCGCGACCGCAGGCAACGTTACGACAGTCGTCGCACCCATAGAGGGCGGCAGGTGGACGCTCTCGCAGATCACGCACGGGTCCGCTCCCCTGCCAACTGGCCTGACTTTCGAGGACGCGGCGTCCACGTTTGCCAACCCCCTAGTCCATCGGGTCATATCCGAAGCGGATCCCCTGACTGACGTCGCGGTGTCTCACATCCGCAGACCGCGATGGTGCCACTTCGAGCGGGTCCGCCACTGGCCTCGCCGATTCGTCGTGCTTGGCGATGCCGTCGCGGCCTTCGGACAGGCCACGGGTCAAACCCTGACGAGTGCGGAGTGGGCTGTCAGGGTCCTGCGCAACGAGCTCGCGCAGGGAGGGGTCTCCCATCCCACGCTGTCACGCCGGGTACAGAAGAAGATCGCCGAGCAGATCGCAGGCACGTGGCCGGGCTCAGGGCTGCCGGGGCCTGGGAGTTCTCCGATCACCACAGTTGGCTCCCGTTTTCACTTCACGAGGTCCCGGACGTACGCACGCGCCGTGTCAGCTGGCCTCGTTCGGCGCGGGTCACGGTAAGGCAAAGACCTGCGGGTACCCCCGCACAGGCCAGTTCGATATCTTTGCCCGGCTCAGGGCTCCGGCCCTGCCCACCGACAAACACTGGTCACTTGGGGAGATGTGCGATGGACCTGTTCACCCCGCTCGCGCTGCCCGGCGGCACCACCCTCCCCAACCGCCTCGCCAAGGCCGCCATGGAGGAGAGTCTCGCGGCCCAGCCCGGACAGCTCCCCGACGTCCGCGTGGAGCGCCTATACGCCCGCTGGGCGCGCGGCGGCGCCGGACTGATCCTCACCGGAAACGTAATGGTGGACCGGCGGGCCATGACCGCCCCCGGCACCATTGTCCTGGACGCGCACTCCCCCCTAGGGCCTTTTCACCGCTGGGCAAAGGCCGCCTCCTCGGGCGGCGGACAGGTGTGGATGCAGATCAACCACCCCGGCCGCCAGGTCCGCTCTGACATGCCAGGCACCGCATGGGCCCCGTCCGACGTCCGTATCAGCCTCGGCAAGCACACCAGGTTGTTCGCCCGCCCCGCCGCCATGACCGAGGCCGATATCCAGGCCACCATCACCCGCTTCGCCACCACCGCCCGGCGCGCCGAGGAGGCCGGCTTCCACGGCGTCCAGATCCACGCCGCCCACGGATACCTCCTCAGCCAGTTCCTCTCTCCGCTCGTCAACCGGCGCACCGACCGCTGGGGCGGCAGCCTCACCAACCGCACCCGCCTTCTCACTGAAATTCTCACCACCGTCCGCGACCACGTCTCGTCTGACTTCGCAGTCAGCGTCAAGCTGAATGCCGCCGACTTCCAGCGCGGCGGCTTTGATACCGAGGAGGCCGCACAGGTTATCGACCTCTTGGGCGACCTCAAGGTGGACCTGGTGGAACTTTCCGGCGGCAGCGTCGAGAGCCCGGCCAGCATGGGACTCACCTCCGACCACCGCAGGCTCGAACGCGAGGCCTACTTCCTCACCCTCGCCGAACGCTTCGTGGAAACGGCCGCAGTCCCCCTCATGCTCACCGGCGGGATAGCACGCCGCGCCACTGCCGAAAGAGCCCTTTCTCGCGGTGTCTCCATGGTTGGCATGGCCACCGCCCTGGCCCTGCAGCCCGATCTCCCCGCCCGCTGGCAGGCCGGCGAGGAAACTGACTACGACGCCGCAACCGCACCCCACCTGAACTGGAAGGACCGCGAACTGGCCTGCGCCGCCAGACTCGCCTGGGTTCGTCACCAACTCAATTGCCTGGCCAAGGGCACCCGCCCCCGCCCGCAGGCCTCGGCCCGCTGCCTCTTGCTCCTGGACTCCCTCCACCAGCGCAGACAGCGCCACACCTACAGCGCCTGGCTCGCCCGCAACCCCGCACCAGAGCCACCCACCATGGCCAGGTGACCGGCCGATACCACGGGACGCCGGCCTGGAAAACGCCGTGTCAATGGGTTGTCGTTGCTTCCAAGGGGCTGATGGCGCTCTTTGAACCTGGCTGTGGCGGATATTCCGTGACGGTGAAGGCTGATCACCAGGGCGGCCGGGACGGCGGCGGTGGGCAGCCGGTGCCAGCGCATCCGCGCCGCAGGGAGACCATCGGCCACGACGCCGACGGCTCGGTCCGGCCGCGGTATGACTCACGGGTCCGGGGCAGGCACCGGCCATCCACGAATACGTCGGCGCAGGCTTCAGTCTCTGACGTGTTTACACAGCTCAGAGGCATGCCGTGTCGAAAAAGCGACTGAAGCGACTCAGATCCGAAGACCTGCAAAAAACGTGTCGGCGTACCGGTCAGGCATCGGTGGTCTGAGCTGGGCGCTCGGAACGCTCCGTCTTCCTGCCCTTGCTGCCAGCCTCGAGGGTGGTGGGGTCGACAGCTTCGGCTGGGGCCCCGCTGGCGTAGAGACCGTCGGGGAGGCTATCGCGGTCGTGGGGCAGGAGCCAGAACACGCGGCGGCGGAACGTCCCGCTGCTCCGGGAGGGTTTGGCCTGGGGGCCGAGCTGGGCGTAGCCGACGAGGCGTCCGTCGCGGTGGTAGGCGGGTTTGCCTCGGCGGGTGGGGAGGCGGTCGAGGGACTGACGGACGTAGTCGAGTTCGCTGACGTCTTCGAGCCAGACCAGGTCGATCTCGTGGTGGATCTCGTCGTCGGAGATGAGCGAGCTCATGCGTTCTCCTCCTCTGCGAGCAGTCCGATGCCGGGGTAGTACTTCTTGGAGTTCGACAAGATCATTTCTTTGGGTGAGGCGAGGCCGACCATCTCGCGGGCCCGTGCGGCGAAGGCTCGGGAGGAGATGGTGGGTGCTCCTTCATTCTGGCACCAGGTGCGGTAGACGCTGTAGAGGCGGGCCTGCTCGGCCCGGTGGTCGGTGTGGAGGATGCAGCACTCCTCGAAGAAGCGACCGGTGTGGTCCTCGGTCTCTGCGTACGCGTTGGTGGCGATGCGCACGGGGGCCGGGCCGGTGAGGTCCTTCTCGCCGGCGAGGTAGCGGCGGGCTCCGTTGATGAGCCAGGCGAGGATGCCCGGGCCTTCCTCGGTGACGAGGATGTCGGCGAGGTTGTCGATCTTGCGGTCGTCGGAGACGACCTTCTCGAACGGGACCAGGCGCATGCGGCGCCAGAAGGCGAAGCCGCCTGTGCCGACCTCGGGGCGGTGGTTTCCGATGAGCCACAGTTTGTGCGTGGGCGCGAAGGAGAAGAAGTCCTGGCGCATGCGACGGGCCTTGATGCGGTCGCCGCCGGTGAGGAGTTTGACGCGGGCCTCGTCGAACTTGTCGCCGGGCTTGACCTCGGAGCAGACGATGACGCGGCGTCCGTGAAGCTCGGCGAGTTCGGTGGGGTGACCGTCGAAGGTACGGGCCATCAGGAAGCCGGGCGGCGCGGCGTCGGCGTAGTCGCCCAGGAGCTTCATCAGGACGTCGAGGAGGACGCTCTTGCCGTTCTTTCCGGAGCCGAAGAGGAAGGGCATGACCTGTGCCCCGACGTCGCCGGTGATGGAGTAGCCCAGGAGCAGGTGCAGGAAGTCGATCATCTCCCGGCCTTCGGCGTCGTCGCCGAAGGTGTCGGTCAGGAAGCGGTTCCAGCGTGGGGTGGGCTGGCTTTTGGGGCCGGTGGAGGTCGAACGGGAGTGGAAGTCCTTGTCGGGGCGGGGCGCGCGCAGGAGGCCGGTCCGCAGGTCGACGATGCCTGCCGGCGTGCACAGGGCGTAGGGGTCGGCGTCGAGGATTTCGGCGCGGAGGACCATGCCGGGGGCTGATTTGGCCTGCGTGAGCATGGCGTTCATGCCGGAGGTGCTCAGGGCCCGGCGTCGGTGCTTCTGCAGTGCTTGGTTGCTGTAGACGCCGCGGGGGTCCGTGGTGGCGATGGCCTCCGCGAGGTCACCGGCGGCCCAGACCACGGTGTCGTCCTCGTCGACCTGCCAGCGGGTGGTGTCCCAGCGGTACCAGCCGAGGCCCGGCACGTGCCGGTAGTCGCCCACGTAAAGGCGGACGAACAGCTTGGCGTTGCCTCGGTCGCTGAGGGTGTCCGGGAGCAGGCCTGCGGGGGTGGCGTGGTCGAGGTGGACCTGCTGCCCGGCCTGCACGGGAAGGGGCTGGGGCGGCGCCTGGGCAAGGATCTGCGCGGCGACGGCCTCGGGGTCGAAGTCGAAGAGGACCCCGTCGGTTTCGGGTACGCGGCTCACTGGCGGCCTTCGAGGTGCAGGGGGCGCTTGGCGCCGGCGGCCATGCCGCTGCGGATGATCTGGTCGATGCGGTTGCCCTGGCCGGGGCGGGCTGCTTCTGCGGTCTCCCGCAGTCCCTCTTCTGCAGCGGATGGCGTCAAGTGGCCGGCGGCTGCGAGGCCTCCGAGCGTGTAGGCAGCCCGGTTCAGCTTCTCGGTGAAGCCGGCGCCTTCGGCCACCTGGCCGCAGGCCGCCACCTCTGAAAGGAGCGCGGCAAGCAGACGGGAGGTACGGTCGTAGCCCCCACCGGCCGCGAGGACGGCCTGGCGGGCCCGCGGCGGCACAGGCCGGGGGGCCGGGATGTGCGGGGCAGGCAGGTGTCCGGTGCGCTGAAGTTCCTGGGCGAGCCAGGCGGGCAGCGGAGCGGGCCTGCGGGTGGTTCCCACAGGCTTGTAGGTTCCCGCGGTAGTGGTGGTTCCCGGAGCAACGATGTATCCGCCGTGAGCGCGGACGTCGACCTGCCAAGCGAGGCCGCGCTTGCCGGATCCGGTGGAGCACTGCCAGCGGCGGCCGTCGGTAGCCCGGTACCAGACGTGCATTCCGCCAGAGGGAGTGCGAACGCGGAGGGTGGAGGTGTCCTCTGCTGGGCTGGCCTCGCCTCTGAGGGCGGCCAGCACGGCAAGGGAGTGGTAGCCGGTGGTCATGCCAGAGAGATCGATGTGGTCGCCGATGGGGATGCCCGGGAGCATCCTGTCCCTCTCCGGCGGGGTTCCCGCGTGCGCGTCGATGTCCACGACGACGAGGCCAGCTGGGCCGCAGGCCACTCCAACACCAAGCGCCGGGTCGGATGCCCACCAGTGCTCGATGCGGTCGTAGTCGAGGGTCGCTGCGTGGAAGCCGTGGCACCAGCGGCCAGCGGCAAGGCAGGGGCAGTCTGTATGCGTATGCCCTGGTTCGCTGCATTGCCGACAGTTGGCGGCGGGCGTCTTGCGGCCTGGAGCAAGGGGGTGGACAGGCCAGCCGCTACCCGCGCACCAGCGGGCAAGGCGGAGACCAGCGACTGAGTGAGCAGAGGTGGACTGCCCTGAGTCGCTGCGAGAAAACCGCAGCTCAGCGGGCATCTACTTCCCCTAATAGCGACTGAAGCGACTCAACAACGAACACAGCCTAGCGAAAGCATTGGGGTGATGGGGCAGCGTGTCGCCAACCCCCCATCGGCGTGTCGAACTCTCCCTCCGGTGAGTCCCTGAGCGACCGAAGACTGAGGGCAGAGCGACCGAGTCCCTACAGTCGCTCACAGCCTCAAACAGAAAAACCCCAGTTCACAGAGCTGACGGCCACTCAACAGCGACTGAAGCGACTGAAGGCCCCTATATATGACGCACACGCGCACACAGGAATGTCCTTATATACCTGAAGTACAGTCGCTTCAGTCGCTGCACCACCTAGGAGACCCCGCCTGACCTGCTCATTTATCAGCGACTCAAGCCCAGCGACTCAAGCCTCACTTCAGTCGATCGCCCAGACAACTTCAGCCTGTGCGATCTGAGCCAGCCACCAAACGCCGCAAACGTTCTCCACCCCGGGACCGGGGTGACCGCAGCGAAGAAGGCGTTCCCCGAGCGGGACTGCTGGCCGCCATCGGCTGGCCTGGGTCCGCGCGCCGCAGCACGCGCAGCCCTGGACGGCGTCTCGTACGGCGGCGTGCCTATGGAGTACCGGGAGCCGCCGTCACTCGTGGAGCGGGAGCTGGTCCGCGCCGGCGCTCGCCGGGGCGGCCTCCTTCGCCGCCGGCCGGCGCGACGTCGACGGCGTCCTGGTGGGGGGCGCCGGACGGTCCACGGCGGCCGGAGCCGGGGCAGTCTGGGTGTTCTCGGTTGCAGCCCTAGCCGCAGCCTCGGGAGCCGGGCCTGTCGCCAGAACCGGGGCTGCGGCTAGGGCCTGTGTGATGTCGTGATCAGTCGACGGGCTTCAGGAGGTCGTCGATCCAGATCATTGCGGCGCGGAGATGGAGGCCGGCGAGGTAGCTGTCCGGCGTTTTGTC
>NZ_JBFBDP010000055.1:0-38698 GCF_040701585.1 Streptomyces sp. NPDC093801
GCCGCGGGCCGCCCCGGTAGCGGCGGGGGGGCCCGTCACGGCCGGGGGCGGGTCAGTTGTTCTGCGAGGCGTCCGCGTCCGCCTGCGCGGCCGCGCTCTCGGCGGCGTCCAGCTTCGCCTGCATGTCCGCGGCCTGGCCGTCGGCGCCCGCCGACTGCTCCGCCTTCGGGTGGGCGGCCGCGCCGCCCCCGCAGCCGGTCAGCAACAGGACGGCCCCGGCGGCCAGGGCGGCGAGTGCGGCCGCGCCGCGGCCGGACCTCACTTGGAGCCCTGCGCGGTGCACCAGGTGGACACGGCCTTCAGGTCCGCCTGGCGCTTCTGCAGGGTCGGCACCAGGCCCTTGCGGAACGTCAGACGGTCGTTCAGGTACGTCTGGACCTCGGTGTGACCGGCGTTCTTCGCCTCCGTGACGCGCTGCTCCAGGCGGGCGATCGAGCCCCCGACGGTGGCGTCGCCGTTCAGCCGGGTGAGGGCGGTGCTGATCCGGGCCTCGGTCTTCGGCAGGCGCTTGCAGATCGACTTCGCGCCGTCGCCCTTCGGCGCGGACTTCGCGGATGCGGCGGGGCTCGGCGAGGTGCTGTCGGCCTGGGCGGGCCCGGCGGAGAGCAGCGCACCGGCCAGGGCGGCGGCGCCGATCGCGGCGGCGGTCCTACGGTTCGCGAGCATGGTGGAATCCCCTTCGGTGCGACGGACCGACGCGTGGGCGCGCCGGCCGGACAGGACGCTAGGGAGCGTTTTTGTGGATTCCTTGTGACCGCCCGCCCGGCCGCACGGGACCCCTCCGGCCCGGCCGGGCGGGGTACCCGCAACCGCCACTCAGTCGCCCCGGGAGATCCAGTCGCGCCGTACGGGCAGCCGCAGCGTCGGCTCGTCGTCCGCGGCCAGCGGCAGCCGCACCTCGAAGCGCGCGCCGACGCCGCCGGGTGCCTCCCCCAAGGCGACCGTGCCGCGGTGCAGCGCGGCCTGCTGGGCCACCAGGGTGAGCCCCAGGCCGGAGCCCGGGCTGCCGGGCCGGTGGTGGAACCGGTGGAAGACCGCCTCGCGCTCGGCGGGCGGCACCCCCGGTCCCTCGTCGTCCACCGTCAGCACCGCGGAGCCGCCCTCCGCGCGCAGCCGGACCGTGACCCGGGGCGGCTCGCCCGGCCGGCGGCCGTGGACCACCGCGTTGCGCAGCAGGTTGTCGAGCATGATCTTCAGGCCGGAGTCCCAGCCGAACACCCGCAGCTCCGCCGGCAGCTCCACGTCCGGCTCCAGCCCCTCCCCGCCGTGCCGCCGTGCCGCCTCGCCGGCGGCGGCGTCCACCAGCTCGCACAGGTCGAGCGGGGCGAAGGCGGAGACCTCCACCAGGTCGCCCAGCGCGAGCATCCGCAGCGCCCCGAGCAGTTCGAGCAGCCGGGCGTGGTCGCTGCGCAGGTCCCGCACCACCTCGGCCCGTTCGACGGGGGAGAGGTCGGGGTGGGCGGCGAGCACGTCCAGGTCCGTCTGCATGCTCATCAGCGGCGTGCGCAGCTCGTGCGAGGCGGCGGAGGAGAAGGACCGGGCGGTCTCCAGCGCCTGCGCGGTCCGCGCCGCCTGCTCGTCGTAGCGGGTCAGGAGCTGTCCGATCGCGGCGGACAGCTCGTCGACCTCGGCGATGTTCGCCGGCGGGCCGGCGAAGGCCGCCGCCCCGGCCGCCGGGTCCAGTGCGGAGGCCCGCCCGCTCAGGCGCCGTACGGAGGCGGTGGCCCGGCCGGCGAGCCCGTACGCGAGGAGCCCGGACACGGGGGCGGCCAGCAGCGCCACGAGCAGCACCCGCCGGCGTACGGCGGCGACCTGCGGGTCGGTGGACGAGGCCGGGGTGAAGATCCACAGGTTCCCGGGCGCGGCGCCGGCCACGGGCACGCTCAGCACCCGCCAGGCGTGGCCCTTGGCGCGGACCGTGAGCGGGCCGTCCGGCGTCCGGTCGGGCAGCCGCACCGCCGCGTCGGGCTGCGGACCGCCCTCCAGGACGGTCGTCCCGTCCGCGCCGCGCACCCGGATGCCCGCGTCGAGGACGTCGCCGAGCACCTTGCGGTGCTGGTTCTGCTCCGCCTTCGGCCGGCCGTTGCGGTCGGCGGCCAGCAGGGCCCGGGCGTCGGGCAGCACGGCCTCGGCCCGGTCGTGCAGCCGAGCGTCCTGCTGCTGGCGCAGGTCGCGGCTGACCAGCCCGAGCACGAGCAGGCCCGCGGCCAGCACCAGCAGCGGCATGACCACGGTGACCGAGAGCGCGATCCGGGTGGCGAGCTTCACGATCCGTTCCCCCCGGCCGGCTCCCGCAGCACGAAGCCGACCCCGCGCACCGTGTGGATCAGCCGGGGCCGTCCGCCCTCCTCCAGCTTGCGGCGCAGGTAGCTGACGAACGTGTCGACCGCGTCGGTGCGCACCTCGAAGTCGTAGCCCCACACCCGGTCCAGCAGCTGGTCCCGGGTCAGGACGATGCCCGCGTTGCGCACCAGGGCGGCCAGCAGCTCGAACTCCCGCCGGGTGAGGTGGACCTCGGTCCCCCCGTGGCGCACCTGGCGGGTCGCCTGGTCCATCTCCAGCGGCCCGGCGCGCAGCACGTCCCGTCCGCCGCGCGCCGGGCTGCGCCGCAGCAGGGCGTGCAGGCGCAGCACCAGCTCCTCCAGGGCGAAGGGCTTGACGAGGTAGTCGTCGGCGCCGGCCTGGAGCCCGGCGACCCGGTCGGCCAGTTCGTCCAGGGCCGACAGCATCAGGACGGGGGTCTCGTCACCGCGTGCGCGCAGGCTCCGGCACACCTCCGTACCCGTCAGCCCCGGCATGGACACATCCAGGACGAGCACGTCCGGGGTCCGTGCGTCCACCACCGCGAGGGCGGCCGGCCCGTCCTCGGCGAGGACGACGGCGAAGCCGCTCAGCCGCAGCCCGCGCTCCAGTGAACGCCGGATGGCGGCGTCGTCGTCCGCCACGAGCACCACTGCCGTGTCCACGTTGCCTCCCGCACCCGCCCTGCCCGAACCGGGCCCGACCCTCTCACAGGCCTCCGCGGCGACCGGAGGCGGGCCCCGTCACCGCTCCGCCGGCCGACGCGTACCACCGGAAAGCGCGCTCGCGCCCACGGCCGGGTGCCCGGAGCGGCACAGTGGGGGCATGGTCCACGTACTGGGCAGCAGGATCCTGCTGAGCCCCACCGATCCCGAGCGCTCCCGCGCCTTCTACGGCGGCACCCTCGGCCTGGCCGTCCATCGGGAGTTCGGCACCGGCCCCGAGCGCGGCACGGTCTACTTCCTCGGCGGCGGCTTCCTGGAGCTGTCGGGCCGCGCCGACGCGCCGCCCGCGCCCGGGCTGCGGCTGTGGCTCCAGGTGGAGGACGTCGAAGCGGCCCACCGGGAGCTCGGGGAGCGGGGCGCCGAGGTGCTGCGGCCGCCGCTGCGCGAGCCCTGGGGGCTGATCGAGATGTGGATCGCGGACCCCGACGGCGTACGCATCGCCGTCGTGGAGGTGCCCGGGGACCACCCCCTGCGCTTCCGCCCCTGAGCAGGAGGGGCGGCTTCGGGGAGGCGCCCGGGGCGGCCCGCCGCGTCCCGTCCGGCCCCCGGGGCGGGCGGCCGGGCGGGTCCGCCAGAGCGCGCTGCGCCCACGTCGCGCGCATATCCTGAACAGTGTGATCGAGTCAGGACGGCCGCGGCAGCACCGGCGCCACGGCCGGGGGTGGCTGGTGCGGCTGTCACCGGTCGTGCTGACCGTCGTGATCGCCAGCCTGGCCTACGCCACTCCGCCGGAGATGGCCTTCAGCCGCCTGCTGCCCGCGGCGCCGGCCCTGGCCGCCGCCATGTGGCCGGTCCTCCCCACCGTGCTGCTCGGCACGGTCTGCCTCCTCCTGATGATCGGCCTCAGCCTCGTCTTCCCGGACCTGGGGACGTGGTGGACGGCCGCCGGGATCATCGCGGTCACCGTGGCCGCCGCGTACGGGAGCCATCTGCGGCTCCAGCGGGAGCGCACCCTCTTCCAGGTGCGGCTGGTCGCCGAGGCGGCGCAGCAGGTGGTGCTGAGCCCCCTGCCCCGCCTCCTGGGCGACGTCGAGATCGAGTCGCTGTACCTCGCGGCCGCGGCGGAGGCCCGCATCGGCGGGGACTTCTACGAGGTGGTCGACACACCGTACGGGGTCAGGCTGCTCATCGGTGACGTGCGGGGCAAGGGCCTGCCCGCGGTGGGGGCGGCCGCGGCGATCGTGAACGCCTTCCGGGAGGCGGCCTACGACGAGGCCGACATGATCGACGTCGCCCGCCGGCTGGACGCCAGCAGCACGCGCTACAACGCCGCCTTTCCGCCCGACGGGCCGATGGAGCGGTTCGCCACCGCCCTGCTCGCCCAGATCCCGCACGGGGGAGGCCGGATCGACATCCTCAACTGCGGGCACCCGCCGCCCCTGCTCCTGAACCGCGACGGACTGCGCGTCCTGGAGTCCGGCACCCCCTCGCCCCTGCTCAGCCTCGCCGAGCTGATCGGCGGTCACTACTCCGTCGACGGTTTCGACTTCGCCCCCGGCGACCTGCTGCTCCTCTACACCGACGGGATCGCCGAGACCCGCGCCCGCGACGGCGAGTTCTTCCCGCTGACGGCCTGGATGAGCCGACAGCCCCCCACACCGCCCCGCGACCTGCTCACGGCCCTGCACCGCGACCTCCTGCGCCACAGCAGGGGCAGCCTCGACGACGACATCGCCGCCCTCGCCGTCCGCCTGCGCGACCCCTGAGGCGCCCCCGGCGGCGGTCCGCGGCAGGGCTAGCGGACCGGGTCCGCCGTCCCGGTCTCCGCACCGCGACGGACCTCGTCCCCGTCCGCGCCCAGGCCCGCGAGCAGGCGCAGCCCGTCCTCGGCGGGGCTGCCGGGTGCGGCGGACAGCACCAGCAGCTCCATGCCCGGGGCCTCGGGCAGGGCGAAGTTCTCCTGGTGCAGCTCCAGCGGGCCGACCAGCGGGTGCCGGTACGCCTTGCGCCCGTGCGTGCGGGCGCGGACGTCCGCACGGGCCCAGAGGCGGCGGAAGCGCTCGCTGCCCATCGCCAGCTCCCCGATGAGCGAGGCCAGGCGGGGGTCCTCGGGGTAGCGGCCGGCGGCCAGGCGCAGGTGGCCGACCACGTCGAGGGTGCACGTCTCCCACTCCGCGTAGAGACCGTGCTCGCCCTCCTCCAGGAAGAGGTGCCGGGCGATGTTCAGGCCCGGCAGCGGCCGGCCGAACAGGAGCCCGGCGAGCCCGTTCCCGGCGAGCACGTCGAGCCGGTGGTCCATGATCAGCGCGGGTGCGCCGGCCACCTGGTCGAGCACGCGCAGCACCTCCGGCCGGACCCGGCCGCCCGGCGTCCTCGCGCGGCGCCGGGGCCGTCGGGCCAGCCGGTGGAGGTGCCCGCGCTCGGTCTCGTCGAGGACGAGGACGCGCGCGAGGGCGTCGAGGACCTGCTCCGAGGGCTGGGTCGCACGGCCCTGCTCCAGGCGCACGTAGTAGTCGACGCTGACCCCGGACAGGTGCGCGACCTCCTCGCGGCGCAGTCCCTCGACCCGGCGCCGGCCGTCGGTGGGAATGCCGGCCGCCGCCGGGTCGACCCGGGCGCGCCGGGTCCGCAGGAAGCCCGCGAGATCGTCCATGCGCCCAGTATGGCCGCCGCGCCGTCCGCGAGGGTGGCCCTGCCAGTACCAGGAAGTCCCGTCCTACGGAAGGGCCGTCCCTGAACGCCGGGCGCCGCGGCCTCCAGGATCGGAGCAACCGAACCGGAGGAGTTCCCGTGAAGACGCTCATCGTCCATGCCCACCCGGAGCCGAAGTCGCTCAACAGCGCGCTGAAGGACCTCGCGGTGTCCACGTTGGAGAACGCGGGGCACGAGGTACGGGTGAGCGATCTGTACGCCATGGGCTGGAAGGCCGCCGTGGACGCCGCCGACTACGGCCCTCACGCCTCCAGTCCCCTGAAGGTGCCCCTCGACTCGGGGCGGGCCTTCGAGGCCGGCGCGCTCACCCCCGACGTCCTCGCCGAGCAGGAGAAGCTGCTCTGGGCCGACACGGTCGTCTTCCAGTTCCCGCTGTGGTGGTACTCGATGCCCGCGATCCTCAAGGGCTGGGTGGACCGGGTGTTCACCTACCGCTTCGCCTACGGGGTCGGCGAGCACAGCGCGACGAAGTACGGCGAGCGCTTCGGCGAGGGCACCCTCGCGGGCAGGAGGGCCCTGCTGTCGGTGACCGTCGGCGGCCCGCGGTCGCACTACTCCGCCCGCGGCATCAACGGCCCCATCGACGACCTGCTGTTCCCCATCCACCACGGGATCCTCTACTACCCGGGCATCGAGGTGCTGCCGCCGTTCGTGCTGTACGGCACGGACCGGGTGACCGACGAGGACTACCCGGCCATCGCCAGGGCCTGGGAGGAGCGCCTGCTCACCCTGGAGTCGACCGAGCCGATCGCGTTCCGGCGGCAGAACTTCGGCGACTACGAGATCCCCTCCCTGCACCTGAAGGAGGGTCTGGAGCCCGCCGGCCGCTCGGGATTCGGGCTGCACGTGCGCGGCTGACCCGGCACCCGGAGGCCGTCACCCGGCGGCCGGCCGCGGCTCAGTACGGCCGGGCCCGCTGCGCGAAGGCCGGCGACAGCTCGTTCTGCGCGGCGCGGGGGAAGGCGACCGTGGCGGGGTCCCCGTCCGAGACGTACCGGTCCTTGCCCGCGGCGAGCTTGTCCAGCCAGCGGGAGGAGCCGAACTCGGCGTCCTCGTCCTTCGGCCCCGCCGAGCGGATCCGGGGGATGGCGCCGGGGGTGAAGGACTTGGCGAACGGCGAGACCGACGGGTTGGAGCCCACGAGGTACACCCCGTCGTAGCGGTAGCCCGTCCCCCGCGCGGCGACCCCGGCCGGTTCGGGCATGGCGCCGAAGGGCAGGGCGAGCGAGGTGACGCGCGTCCCGGGCGCGGCCTTCTCGATCGCCCGCTGGCCGGCCGTGATCGCCCGCGCGGCGCCCGCCTGGTCCAGGGAACGCAGGTTCTCGTGGCGGTCGGTGTGGTTGGCGACCTCGTACCCGTGGTCCTTGAGCCAGGTCAGGGCCCTGGCGGAGCCGGTGGCGGAGAAGGCGTCCGCGTTGACGAAGAAGGTCGCCACCGGCTTGAACGCCGGGTGCTTCCTGGCCGTCTCCATCAGGAGGGAGACGGCGGTGTCCGGAGCCGGGGCGCCGTCCGCGCCGAGCCGCACCTGGCTGTTGGTCGAGTCGTCGAACGTGAGTACCACCGGGTGCGCGCCGGCCGGGATGTCGATGCGGCCCGTCTGGAAGTCCCGTGCGGTCACCGGCACGTAGCCCTCCCGCGCGAGGCGCTCCAGCTCGGCGCGGAAGTCGGCCGGGGTGCGGTCGTAGACGCTCGCCGGCTTCTCGGTGAGCTGGTGGTACATCAGCACCGGTACCTGGCCGAGTTCGTTGGCGCCGACCTCGGCCGGGTTCTTCACGGCGACGGGGGCGGCCGCAGGCGACGAGGCCGCGCGCGGCTGTCCGGCGGCCGGCGACTGACCCGGCGAACAGCCGGTGGCGAGCAGGGCGGCGGCGCCCGCCAGGGCGCCGAGCGGGACGAGCGGGTGGCGCATCGGAGGCCTCTCGACGGCGGATGTGTCGCGCCATACCTACCGGCGACGGGCGCCCGCCTACCGCACTGTCCCCTGCACGGCGTAGCCGCCGCGCCGGGGCCGTTCGCGGCCGTTCGCGTGAAATGTCGGCGCCGCGCGGGGGCCGGCCCGTGCAGCGGCAATGAATGGAGACAGCATCCGCCCGCACCCCCCGGCCCGAAGGACGTCACGATGTCCCGCACCCGCATACCGTACTCCGGCCCCTCCTCCCGCCACCGCCGTCCGGCCCGCCGGGTCGTCCTCATAGCGACGGCCGGGGCGCTCGCGCTGGCCGGAGCCGGCGTCGGCGCCTGGACGTTCCTGGCGCCCGGTCCCGGCATCGAGGGCGTGAGCGACGGCGCCGTCCTCGGCGGCCGCGCCGCCGCCCGGATGAGCGCCTACCTCGCCGCGGGGGCACCCGACGGCGGGAAGAAGCTGCACGCCACCCTGGACGGCGCGGAGGTCCCCCTCACCGCCGAGGGCACCCGCCTGAGACTGGGCCTCCCGCAGCTCAAGGAGGGCCGCCACACCCTGGTGGTGGCCGGCGGCAGCGGCCTCCCCTTCACCTCGCGCCGCCAGGTCGTGGGCTTCAGCGTGGACACCACGCCGCCCGAGCTGAAGGTGGCCGCCCCCGAGATCAAGGACGCGGCCGCCCCCGTGACCATCAGCGGCACCGCCTCCACCGACGCCGAAGTGAGCGTCAACGGGAAGAAGGTCCCCCTCGACCGGGCCGGCGCCTTCAAGGCCACGGTGCCGAAGGGCACACCCGTCGTCACGGTCACGGCCGTCGACCGCGCCGGGAACACCACCACGAGGGACGTGTCCGCCCGGGGCCGCCGGCCCATGGTCCGGGCCGCCCACATCACGGCCATCGGCTGGGGCGACGACACGCTGCGCGGCGGGGTCCTCGCCCTGGTCCGCAGCGGCAAGCTCAACGCGGTCGAGCTGGACGTCAAGGACGAGGACGGCGAGGTCGGCCACGCCTCCCAGGTGCCGCTGGCCCGGCAGATCGGCGCGGCCAAGGGCTACTACGACGCCCGCAAGGCGATCGCCGAGATCCACGCCGCCGGCGCCCAGGTCATCGGCCGCATCGTGGCCTTCCGCGACCCCAAGCTCGCGGCGGCCTCCTGGAAGGCCGGGAAGCAGGACCAGCTGGTGCTGACCCCGTCCGGACAGCCCTACGACGGTGGCCACTACGGCGCCCTGTCCTTCACCAACTTCGCCGACCCCGTGGTCCGCAAGTACAACCAGGACCTCGCCGTCGAAGCGGCCCGGCTGGGATTCGACGACATCCTCTACGACTACGTGCGCCGGCCGGACGGCCCGCTGTCGCAGATGCGCTTCCCGGGCATCGGCACCGCCACGCCCGAGCAGTCCATCACCTCGTTCGTCGCCGACACCCGCACCGCGCTGCGTCCGCACGGCAAGTACCTCGGGGTCTCGGTGTTCGGCATCGCCGCGACCCGGCCCACCGAGATCGCGCAGGACATCGGCGCCCTGGTCAAGGTCACCGACTACGTCGCACCGATGGTCTACCCGTCCCACTGGGCGCCGGGGGAGTACGGCGTCGCCCAGCCCGACACCTCCCCGTACGCGATCGTGCAGCGTTCGCTCGCCGACTTCGCCCGCCAGGCGAAGGGCACGCAGACCGAGATCATCCCGTGGCTGCAGGACTTCTCGATGGGCAGCAGCTACGGGCCGGCCGAGGTGGCCGCGCAGATCAAGGCCGCGGAGGACAACAAGATGAACTCCTTCATCCTCTGGAACGCCGGGGCCCGCTACCAGGGTGCGGCACTCCAGCAGATCAGCGCGCACTGACGCGCCGCGGCCGGCGCCGTCCGGCCGTGCGGGAGGCGGGTCCCCTGTCCGGGGGCCCGCCCTCCGCGTGCCGGCCCCGCGGGATCAGGCCTTCAGGATCCGTCCCGACACCGCCAGGGTGACGCGGCGCGGCGTCAGGGCGGCGGCTGCCGCGGAGATCCGGTTGGCCAGGCCGGCGACGATGCTCGGCGGGGTCTTGCCGCGCTCCAGCGCGCGGCGCGCGGCGGTCACGACCTGCTCGGGGGTGGCCATCCGGCCGACGGCCGCGTCCCGGCTGCCGACGACGTCGAAGAACTCGGTGCTGACCGGTCCCGGCGAGACGGCGAGCACCCGCAGGGGCGAGGCGCGGGTCTCGTAGGCGACGGCCTCGGTGAAACTGAGGACGAAGGCCTTGGTGGCGCCGTAGACCGCCATCGCGGGGGTCGGCTGGTACGCCGCCGCGCTCGCGACGGTGACCAGCGCGCCGCGGCCGTCGGCCGCGAGACCGGGCAGGAAGGCCCGGGTGAGCTCGGTGACGGCCACGACGTTCAGCTGGATCATCTCGTTGATCTGCGCGGGGTCCTGCCGGGCGAACGGGCCGTGGCTGCCGAAGCCGGCGTTGTTGACGAGGGTGTGGACCGTGATCCCGCGGGCGTCGAGCTCCGCGCGCAGCGCGGCCGCGGCCCCGGGCAGGGTGAGGTCGGCGGCCACCACGTGGGCCGTGATCCCGTAGCGCTTCTCCAGATCCGCGGCGATCCCCTCGAGCCGGTCGAGGCGGCGGGCGACGAGGACGAGGTCCGCCCCGCGCGCGGCCCACTGGCGGGCGAACTCGACACCGAGGCCCGCGCTCGCCCCGGTGATCAGGGCCATGGTCCCCTGGTATGTCATAGGCATCGTCGGCTGCTCCGTTTCCACGTGTTGAACGGTCTCGAATGTAGGCGGCGACATCATTGTAGTCAATGACAACATCAGGAAGAGGGGAGCCCGCCTTGACCGAGGGGCCCTACCACCACGGCAACCTCAGGGCCGCTCTGCTGGAGCGTGCGGAGACCGTCCTCACCGAGTCGGGTGCGGACGGCCTGTCGCTGCGCGCCCTGGCCCGCGACCTCGGGGTGAGCCACGCCGCGCCGTCCCGCCATTTCCGCGACCGGCGGGCGCTGCTGGACGCCCTCGCCGTCAGCGGCTTCGACCGGCTGAACGAGCGCCTGCGGGCCGCCGCCGACACGCCCGGGCCGGTGCCGGCGCGGCTGGCCGCCCTGGGGCGGGCCTACGTGGAGTTCGCCGTCGCCCACGCGCCCCTGCTGGACCTGATGTTCAGCGCCAAGCACGCCGACGGCTCCAGCACGGAGCTCCGGGAGCTGGGGCACCGCAGCCTGGACACCACCGCCGAACTGATCGCCCGGGCCCAGGCGGAGGGCGTCGTCCGCGCCGGCGACCCGGCCCGCCTCGCCCAGGTCGCCTTCTCCACCGTGCACGGCCTGGCCACCCTGGCCGTGGGGTCCCTCCTCGACGACACCCCGCTGGCCGAGGCGACCGACCTGGCCCTCGACGTCCTGCTCACCGGCCTGGAGCGGCCCGGCCGGTAGCTATTGAACGCGTTCAGTGCCGCTGGCAGGATGGAGCCGCGCCGCCGACGGGGCGGACGCGTTCGTTCCGCCGTGGCGCGAGGGGGGTCGACCGTGGACGGGGAGCGCTCGTACGGCCGGATGCTGGTGGTCTCGGCGCTGGTGGGCTGTCTGGAGGTCGCGCTCGCCGTCGTGGTGGTCCTCCTGTACGTCCGGACGCAGCCGCCGCCGGACTCCCCGGTCGACCACACCGCCCTGGTGGCCGGTCTGTTCTCGCTGGGCGGGCTCGTCGGCGCGGCCGCACTGCTCCTGTCCGCGGTCTTCGTCCTGCCCGCCGTGGCCCTGGCCGGCCGGCTCGGCCGTCCGACCGGCCGCAGCGAGGCGTGGTGGGTTCCGCCGGCGGTCGCGGCGCTGGCGGCCCCGCCGATCGCGGTCTTCGCGGCGTACGGCCACCTGGAGGTGCGGGGCGTCCTCGCCTTCTGGGCGGTGGCCGCGGCCGTGCTCTCGGCGGGCGGCCTGGTGGCCCGGCTCCGGCATCCGCGACTGGTCCGGCGCACCGCCCTGTGGGGTGCGGCGCTGGTGGCGGGAACGGGCCTGGCCGGCGTCCTCGGGTTCGCCACGGGCCTGCTGCCCGCGTACCAGCCGCCGGCGATCGGAGCGGCGGCCGTGCCCGGCACCTGGGCCGACCGCACCGGCGGGACGCTGGTCTTCACCGCCGACGGCCGGGTCACCGCCTCCGGCGTCGGCGAACACGCCCCCGACGACCCGCCCGCCGGCCCGTCGCGCCGGTGCTCGGGCTCCGGCACCTGGTCCTACGCGCCCGGGCGGGACGTACGGAGCCAGGAGGTCCGCGTCGCCGTCCCCGGCTGCTCCTGGACGGCGTGGAGCGTCGGCGGCACCGCCCGCACGCCCCGGATCCACCGCCCCGTCGGCCCCCCGGACTCCGGGAAGCGGTACGAGCTGCGCAAGGCCGCCGGCGGCTCGTGACGCCGGAGCCCGGGTGGACGGCCCGTCGTGGACCCGCGTCCGGGCGGTGGAGCCGCCCCGTGCGGAAGCGGGCGCGCCGTTCGACGCGGGATCCATTCCCGTTCGAGGGGTTCTCGCTCGCACCCTGTCACTCTCGTCGCGCCAGGCTCCACTGGGGACGAAAGGACAAAGGGTATGACCAAGTCAGGGCGCAGGTTCGGTATCGCTGCCGTGGTGGCCGCGGTCGTGGCTGCGATGATCGCCGTCGTGGGACCGCAGGGAGCCAGCGCACAGGACCAGTCGCGCCGGGGCTGGGACCACTTCGGTTTCGGGGTCCCGTGGGAGGGCTCCTACGGGTACTCGCAGGCCATCCGGGCCGGTGACACGGTCTACATCTCGGGTCAGCTGTCGCACGACGAGGCCGGAAACCTGGTGGGCGTCGGCGACTTCGAGAAGCAGGTGCGGCAGTCGTTCGCCAACATGGACAAGGTGCTCGCGCACTACAAGATCCCGCGCAGCCAGATCGTCAGCATGAAGATCTACACCAAGGACCTGCGCAAGAACTTCGACACGGCGGCGCGCCTGCACAAGGAGTACGTCGGCAACCACCGCACGACCGACACCATCCTCGGTGTCAGCGACCTGGCGTTCCCCGACCAGCTGGTCGAGATCGAGGCCGTCGCGCTGGTGAAGCCCCGCTCCTGAACGAGCGGGCCGCGCGGGCGACGCCGCGCTTCTGATCGAGTGGGCCGCGCGGCCGTCGCCGCGCGGCCCGCTCGTCTGCGCGTCCGCCTACAGCATCGGGTAGGAGTCGAGGAACGAGGTCCAGAACCGGCTCCTGAACGGCAGGGGGTCCCAGCGCTCCGTCCCCTCACGGACGATCTCCTCCACGGCGGCCCAGTCGTGGGGGTTCGGGCGCTCGTCGGGCCCGGGCCGCTCCACCTCGAACTTGTAGACGAGGTACCCGAGGGAGGAGACGTCGCCGTGGATCCGCTCGTACCCGACCTCGGAACCGGGGTCGTCGACCCAGATCGTCCCGTCGCCGAGGTGCACGAGGACGACCGCCTGGAAGAGCATGCCCAGCGGTTGCAGCCTTCCGTGCGGGGTGTCGACGGGCCGGGGGTCCAGGTCCTCCGTGAAGGCCGTCGGCCGGCTCGAGGGATCGCGGTCCGCGAGCTCGGCGAGGATGCGGAAGAGTCCGTTGGAGTGCGGGATCCCCACCTCGGCCGCGAAGCGCGCGGCGTCCCCGTCCGCCCAGATCCGCGCCGCCGCGGCGGGCCGGAACCTCAGCAGGTCGCCGGGCGCGGCCTCCCGGACGACCACGGGCCACTCGATCCCCACCAGCACCGCTCGTCCGTCCTCCGTGTCCGCCCGCCCCGGGTCCCCGGGCGGTACTTCCGTACTCCGCCTTCCGTACTCCGCCCTGTGCGCGGCGCTCTTCCGCAGCGTAGCGGCCGCCTCCGACAGCCCCGCCGTCGGAGGCGGCCGGCGCCGCCGCTCAGGCCGCCACGGCGGGTTCGAGGGCGAAGAGGCCGACCGTTCCGGTGATCTCCAGCACCCTGATCATCTGGTGGCTGGGTGCCGCGAGGCGGAGGTGGTGGCCCCGCTCCCTGGCCTGTTCACGGGCCGTCAGCAGCGCGTTGAGGCCCGCGGAGTCGCAGAAGGACGAGTTCCTCAGGTCGAGGACGATGTCCGCGCCTTGGGGGGCCTCGCAGAGGCCGGTCCTGAGCGACGCGCGGAGCCGATCGACATGGTCGAGGTCCATGTCGCCGCTCACGGGCAGCACGTACCGGTCCGGACTCGCGGGGGACGTCGGGCGATCGGTGTGCTCCTTGCCGGTGGTCATGGCGTACCTCCTGGTATGCCGTGCTCCTGCCCGCCGGCGGATGCCGCATGCCTGCCCGGGGCGAGCGGCCCGGCTCAGCCGGGAAGGGCGTCGGCCAGGCCCGTGCCGAGGAGGCGGAAGGCCCGGTCGGCGGCGGCGACGGCCTCGGGGTACACCTCGTCGGCGGGGCGGCCCGCCTGCACCTGCTCGCTGTTGCGGTCGGCGAGCGCGCGCAGGACGGTGACGACCTGCACCGCCGCGAGCCGCGCGGTGAGCTCGTCGGCGCCCGCTTCCTCCAGCGCCCCGGCGAGGGCCGCGATACTGCGCCCCGCGTACCGCAGCAGCCGCTCGCTGAGGCTCGCCGTCGTGCTGAGCAGCCGGGCGAAGGCCACGGCGTCGGGGTCGGAGGTGAGCCCGGTGACCGGGTCCCGCCGGGCCAGGGCGTCGAGCTCGTGCGCGTGCAGGGCCGCCAGGGGGCTGGTGCCGGCCGGGCGGGAGCGCACCACGCGGGCCGATTCGTCCTCGTGGTCGGCGAACCGGTGCAGGACCAGGTCTTCCTTGGTGGGGAAGTACGTGAAGAGGGTGCGCTTGGAGACCTCGGCCGCCTCCGCGATCTCCACGATCGACACGTCGTCGAACCCGCGGCTCAGGAACAGCCTCAGCGCCGCTTCGAAGATCGTCTGCCGGGTGCGCTGCTTCTTGCGTTCCCGCAGTCCGAGTTGCTCAACCATGGGCCAACGATAGCAAGGGGGCACCCGGGCGAAAATTGCACCTGGTATAGTTCTCTACCAGGTGAAGAACTTCCTCGGGAGGCTCCATGAACACGCAGGTCACCGGTGTCATCGTCGTGGGGGCGGGCGGCGCCGGACTCGCGCTCGCCACCGAGCTCGCCCTCGCCGGCGTACCCGCCGTCGTGCTGGACCGGCTGCCCGGCCGCAACCTCCAGTCCCGCGCCGGGGCCATCCAGCCCCGGACCGCCGAGATGCTCGCGCTGCGGGGCCTGCTGGACGACGCCCTCGGGCGGTCGATCGACTACCGGCTCGTCGGCGGCCACTTCGCGGGACTGCCCGTCCCGCTGGACTACGCGGCGTGGGACACCCGCTATCCGCACCCCGTCCTGCTCCCGCAGGACCAGCTGGAGGCCGTGCTGGAGGACCGCCTCACCGAGCTCGGCGGCCGGGTGCTCAGGGAGCACCTGCTCACCGGCCTCCACCAGGACGCGGGCGGTGTCACCGTCACCGTCACCACGCCGGACGGTGGCGGACGGACGCTGCGGGGCCGCTACCTCGTCGCGTGCGACGGCGCCCACAGCACCGTGCGCAAGACCGTCGGGGCGTCCTTCCCCGGCCAGCCGGCCACGGTCCGCATGGGCACCGCCGACCTGCTGCTCACCGGTGACGTCGACGGCAGCACCGCCGGGCACATCAGCTCGCGGATCCACACCTCGCCCGAGGGACACTTCGCGATGATCACGCCCTTGGCGGACGGGCTCCACAAGCTGATCTTCAGCGGCCCGGGGACCATGCGGGCCGAACGCGACGCCCCGGTGACGCCCGAGGAGGTCCGCGAGGTGCTGCGCGCCACGCACGGCGGGGCCCTCGACGTCGCCGAGATCCGGTACGCCTCCCGGTTCAGCAACGCCAGCAGGCAGCTGGAGCACTACCGCCACGGCCGGGTGTTCTTCGCCGGCGACTCCGCCCACATCCACTCCCCGGCCGGCGGACAGGGGCTCAACCTCGGCGTCCAGGACGCCTTCAACCTGGGCTGGAAGCTCGCGGCCGTCCTGCGGGGCGAGACCGGCGAGGAACTGCTGGACACCTACCAGGGCGAGCGGCACCCCGTCGCCGCCCGGGTGCTCGCCCTCACCCGGGCGCAGGGCGTCGTCATGGGGCCGCAGCGCGACGGCGGGATCGGCGAGCTGCGCGACGTGCTCACCGACCTGCTCCGCCTGCCCGACGCCAACCGGTACATGGCCGGCGTGATGGCCGGGCTCGACCTCTGCCTCGCGTCCCCCGACGCCGCCGCCCATCCGCTGCTGGGCCTGCGCATGCCGGACGTCGACCTCGACCTCGTCGACGGCGACGGCGGGCGGGTCCGGTTCAGCGAGCTGACGCGCACCGGACGCGGCGTCCTGCTCGACCTGACGGGCGCCCCCCTCGACGCGGCGGCCCCCTGGGACGGCCGGATCATCCGCGTGCGGGCCCGGGCGGAGGCCGGCGCGCTCGACGCCGAGGCCGTGCTCGTCCGCCCGGACGGATACGTCTGCTGGGCCGGTGGCGCCGGTCTCGCCGCGACGCTCACCCGCTGGTTCGGCCCGGCCGGATCCGTGGCCGCGGGGGAGTGAGCGTCCTCGGGGAGTGCGCCGCCGCCCCCGTCAGGTCCGGTGCCCGGCGACCGAGCGGCGCGAGACGGGGAAGTCGAAGTAGGTGTCCGGGAAGAGCTCGGGCTTGTGGGTGAAGTGCCACCACTCCTCGGGCAGGTTGACGAACCCCTCGGCGGCCAGCGTCGCCTTCAGCAACCGGCGGTGCGCGCGCTGCTCTCCCCGGATCCGGGGGTCGTCGGTGTGGGACAGCGTGTCGAAGCAGTCGAAGCCCGTTCCCATGTCGGCGGAGTTGTCCGGGTACCGCTCGGCCTGCGGTGCGTAGCAGGGAACGGACTCCTGGCCCGGCCCCGGCGGGGGCGCGGGGAACACCGGGAGCGGGACGATCGTGAGGTCCATGGTGCTGCCGCGGCTGTGCCCGGACTTCCCGGCGATGTAGCCGTCCTCGAACAGGCGCGCCTTGTCGACCCGCGGGTAGAACTCCGCCTTCCGCCGCTCGTCGGCCAGGTCCTCGGCCCACCGGACGAAGTGGTCGACGGCCCGCTGGGGCCGGTAGCAGTCGTACACCTTCAGCGAATAGCCCTGGCGCAGGAGGCGCGACTGCGCCCGGTGCAGGGCTTGCGCGGCCGGTCGCGTCAGGATGCAGACGGGCTGCCGGTAGCCGTCGATCCGCTCGCCGACGAAGTTGTGCGCCGAGAGGTAGCGCATCTCCTGGACGATCGTGGGGTCGACGGAGTCCAGCGCGACGAATTCCCGGGGCGCACCCGGCTCCGGAGCCGGGGTGGCGGCGCCGGCGGACGGGGCCGTCGAGAACACGGCGGTGGCGGCCATGGTCACGGCGAGCCGCGCCATCGTCGACATGGTCATCGGGTGCTCCCTGGGTACGGGCCGGTTCGGGTGGGGACGGACGGTCCACTCGTCTGGTGGTCCGCTGCCGGGGGATCCATGCCGCGGCCCCTGCGCTCTGTCCGGCGCTGTGTCATGGATTGGCCGAAACCGACACCTGCCACCATGCGAACGGCGCAGCGGAGCGCGGGGCGGTGTCAGCGGCCCGCCGGCGGTTCGAGCGCCGCGGCGACGCGGGCGACCCCGTCCTCACTGGTCGGCCGCCGGGCGCGGTCACGGCAGGAGGGAACGCCCCCGGTCCTGCCGCGGTGGAGCCCCCGGCCGCAGGTCGAGTGCGGTTCGGCCTCCGGGTGCCCGGGGCACGGCCCATGCGGAGGAGGGCCGGTTTCCAGCCAATTCGCCATTGAGTTAGGTGAGGCTTACCTAACATCACTTAGGGTGCCGACATGAACAAGATCATCAGCATGGCCGCCGCGGCCGCGACGGCAGGGATCCTGCTGGCCGGCGGCCCGGCGCCCGCCGCCACCCCGGCGACCGCGACCCCCGCGGGCCGGGCGGACGCCCCCGCCGCCGTCCGGCTGGAACTGCCCCGCCCCACGGGCCCGTTCGCCGTCGGCCGCGACACCCTCCACCTCGTCGACGGCAACCGCAAGGACCCCTGGGTCCCGACCGCCGACCGGGAACTCATGGTGTCCCTCTACTACCCGGCCGTCGCCGGCACCGGCGACCCGGCGCCGTACACGACCCTGGACGAAGCCCGCGCCCTGCTCACCGACCGCGGCGAGCTCTCCCGCCACGCCACCGCCGAACAGGTCGCCGCCGTCCGCACCCACGCCCGCGAGGGCGCGCTGCCGCGCACCGGACACGGCCGCTACCCGCTCATCGTCCTCTCGCCCGGATTCGGCCTGCCCCGCTCCTCGCTCACCGTGCTCGCGGAGGACCTGACCTCACGCGGCTACGTGGTCGCCGCGCTGGACCACGCCTACGAGTCCGACGGCACCACCTTCCCCGGCGGGCGGGTACTCGCCTGCACCGCCTGCGAGCAGGTGTTCCCCGACCGGTCGCTGAGCCGGGTGTCCGACGCCCGCGCGCGTGACGTGACGTTCCTGCTGGACCGGCTCACGGGAGACCACCCCGCCTGGCGCCGCTCCCGGCTGATCGACCCCCGGCACATCGGCATGGCGGGCCACTCCATCGGCGGTGCCTCCGCGGCCGGGGCCATGGCGGCCGACCCCCGCGTGGCCGCCGGGGTGAACATGGACGGCACCTTCTTCGCCCCGCTGCCCGAAACCGGCCTCGGCAAGCGCCCCTTCCTGCTCCTCGGCGGCGACCCCGCCCTCCTGCCCCCGGACATCGAGGACACCAGCTGGGCCGACGCCTGGCCCCGGATGGACGGCTGGAAGCGCTGGCTGACCGTCACCGGCATGGGCCACCCCGGATTCACGGACTGGCCCGTCCTCTCCGAACAGGCGGGCTCACCCCACCCCGAGACCCCGCTGTCGGGCACCCGCTCGCAGCAGATCACCCGCGCCTACACGGGGGACTTCTTCGACCGGCACCTCAAGGGCCTGCCCGCGCCCCGGCTGGACGGCCCGGCGGCCGCCGACCCCGAGGTGGTCTTCCAGCGGAGCTGAACGCCCCGGCCGGCGCCCGCCCCCCGGCCGCGCGGGCGGGACGCCTCACCGCCCGTCCGCGCCGAACCGCCAGCGGGTCTGGCTGAATTCCGCGCCCCGTCCGAAGCCGAACACGGTACGGGGCGCGACCTCGAAGACCAGCGCACGGCCCGCCCCGGCGTCCTCCTCGGTCGGCGGGGGAGCGGCGGCGGCCGAGGTGCTGTCGAAGGCCCCGTCCCGCACCGCGAAGCGCCAGTCCGGGCCGTACTTCCCCTCCCAGGCCGCCGCCAGCCCCCGGAGCCGCTCCTCGTCGGAGACCCGGACCGCCTCGCCCTCGACGACCACGTCGAGGCCCCCGCCGTAGCGGTTGGTGCCGGTGGTGAGGACGACGTGCGGGTTGGCGGCGAGGTTGAGGCCCTTGCGCTCGGCCGGTCCGGTGGCGAAGTGCAGGGCCCCGTCCGCCCAGACGGCCAGCAGCGGGGTGACGTGCGGCCGTCCGTCCGGGCGCACCGTCGTCAGCCAGAAGATCTCGGCCTCCTCCAGGAGGGCGGCGGCCTCCGCCCACGGCGTGGCCGTGGCCCCGGGCGAGCTGTAGCGCGCGTCCAGCTCCGTCCGCGGCTCCCGTGCCCGGGCCTGTTCCCGCATCGCGGACTCCTCTCGTTTCGCCGGCCGCGGCCGGAAGCCGGGAGAGCGCGTTCCGGCCGCCGCGCCCCGCCGGGGTGTCCCGCGTCGAGGCATCATCCCCCGGCCGGACCCGGCCCGCGCAGGACGGCGGCACGGGGGTCGGGCGGTTGTCACCCGGGTGGGTGAATCCACCACGGACGCCCCGCCCCGGGATGCCGTGACGGCAGGTCACGGGGGCCGCACGGCAGCCGCGTTGTCAGTGGTCGCCGTTAGCGTCGGGGGTATTGGAAGGGCCGTTTCCCGACAGGAGTGGACGATGACCGAGAACCATGTGCAGCCCGTGCTCAGGGTCGTGCTGACCGACGTCAACGCGCGCGTGGTGCAGGCGTGGCGTGCGGCGTTCGCGGACACCCCCGCGATCGAGATCCGCAGGGGATCGATCCTCGACGAGGACGTCGACGCCTGGGTCACCCCGACCAACTCCCGGGGCCGGATGGACGGCGGCGTCGACGCCGTGATCAAGCGGCACCTCGGGGCCGGCATCCAGCTGCGCGTGCAGCGCGCGATCCGTGACCGGTTCGCCGGAACCCTCCCGGTGGGCAGCGCGGTCTGCGTCCCGTCGGGGGCGAGCGTCCCGCGGTACCTGATATCGACGCCGACCATGGTGGAGTCCTCGCAGAACGTGAAGGACACGCTGAACGTGGCCCTGGCGTGCGCCGCCGCCTTCCAGGCCGTCCACCGGCAGAACCGGCAGGCGCCGGGCAGCATCCGCTCGGTGGCGCTGGTCGGCATGGGTGCGCAGACCGGCAGGGTCCCCGCCCGCGTCTGCGCGAACCTGATGTGGACCGGATACACGCTCTTCCACGACCACTGGTTCGAGGACGACGACGAGCTGCGCGCCACGATCACCGCACAGCTCGACGGGATCGAGGGGGCGCCGGCCACGCAGCGGGTGCGGATCACGCCACCGAAAGGGCATTCCTTTCGTCGCTGACGCCGCCCACCCCGCCGGACCCCTCCACCCCACGAGCACGCAGACCGGGAGCCCTTCCCCCATGAGCAGCACCGCCGCCACGCCGGCCCAGTCCGACCCGAACGACCCGCTGAACCTCACCGAACTCTTCAAGGGCGGCGGCGAACCCTGGCTCCCGCTCCTGAAGCCCGTCATCGAGGCGCAGCCGGACGCCGCCCGGTTCATCGGCCAGGGCCGCAGCCCGGAGGTCGTCCCCGTCCGCGAGCTGACCTTCCAGGCCCTCAAGCCGAATCCGCCGCACAAGTGGAAGGTCGTCGTCTTCGGCCAGAACCCCTACCCGCGGCCGGAGAGCGCCACCGGCATCGCGATGTTCGACAACACCTTCAACGACTGGAAGGACAGCCAGTTCGGCAGGGTCGTCAGCATCCGCTGCCTCATCAAGGCGGCCGCGATGTGGAAGTACGGCATCGCCAAGAAGACGCCGATCGCCGACGTCCGCGCCCTGTTGAAGGAGCGGGACACCGTCCAGCCGCCGGAGTGGTTCCAGGCGATGCTCACCCAGGGCGTGCTGCTGCTGAACGCCGCCCTCACGGCCAGCGCCGACGGTGCGATGGCTGCGGACCGGCACACCGCGTTCTGGCGGCCCGTCGCCGAACGGATCGTCGAGGAGGTCCTGAAGGCCAAGCGGGACGCCGACGAGGAGGACCGCAGCGTCGTCTTCGCCTGGTGGGGCGCCCACGCCCGCAGCCTGAAGAAGGTCGTCCTGCGCCTCCAGGAGAAGTACCCGGAGGTGGAGGTACGGCACATCGACCACGCCAACCCCGCGGCCCAGGGCGACATCTTCTGCGAGGGGGACCACTTCACCACGGTGAACGACGCCCTCGCCTCGCTGGGCGCAGAGCCGATCGACTGGCTGCCGAGCAAGGGCTGGAACGAGGGGGCCGCGGGGGCCTCCGGCGCCGGCGCGGACGGTGATGTCGCGGCCCGGATGGGGGCGTTCATCGCCTCGACCATGGAGCTGCACCAGCTGTACCTGGAGCGGCTCACCAGCGTCAAGGACGAGGGCCTCGTCCTGCCGGCGATCACGGGCGTGTTCGACACGCCGCTGATGGACTTCCGGGAGGCGCTCGCCCCGGTCGCCGAGGTGCTCTCCGGCCTCGGCCGCCACATCGACCGCTCCCTCGAGTTCGGCAAGCGCCGGGCCGACGCGACGTCCGCCGCCGGCCGGCTGTCGGCCGACGCGATCGCCGCGCTCTACCTCTACACCTGCGAGTCCGCCTTCTACCGCGAGATCAACGCCGTCCTGCGCTCCCCGGACCGGACCAGGGTGGTGCCCTACATCCCCTACCTCCGGCTGCTGTTCTCGGCGGTCTCGCAGCTGCCCGCCCACACCAGTCCGCTGTGGCGAGGCGTGTCCCTGGACCTGCGGGCGCAGTACCCGGTCGGCGGGACCGTGACCTGGTGGGGCGTGTCCTCGTGCACCTCCGAGCTGAGCGTGGCCCGTTCCTTCCTGGGGAGCCGGGGCAAGCGGACGCTCTTCGAGGTGACGCCCTCCCGGGCGGTGGGGATCCGGAGCTTCTCGGCCTTCACCGGGGAGGAGGAGTACATCCTCGCGCCGGGCACCCGGCTCAAGGTGACCGAGGTGAGGACCGAGCGCGGAGGCCTGTGCACGGTGAGGCTGACCGAGGCGGAGGAGGGCTCCCTGATCTCCTGACGCCGGGGCCGCTGCCGAGGGGTCCACGGCGCGGGCGGCCGGTGCCCGGCGGATAATGGTGCCGCCGCGGACCGCCCCCGCGGCGCCCGCCGACGTGGAGGACGAAGGACCGATGACCCTGAGCGAAGGCCAGCGGGTGAAGCTCGCCGCGGACATCGGGCTGGCCGATGCGGTCGCACGGCCCACCGGCGCCGTCGTCGGCTTCCTCTCCCTGGGCGAGGGCGCGGCAGGCACGGTCGAACGGGTGGAGGGGCACCGGCCGCCCGGCCACGCGGTCCTGGAGTACGAGCGGCTGAAGTCGCTGCTCGGCGACTACGGTCACACGATGCCGGCGGAGAGCAGGAAGCGGCTGGAGGAGGAGGTCGCGGCCCTGGAGCCGGAGTGGGCCGCCTTCCAGCGCGAGGGGAGCCGGGTGACGGTCCGGGTCCGCTTCGACAACGGCTTCGTCCTCGACGGGGCCCACGAGGACGTCCTCACCCCCGCCTGACCGCCCGGCCCGGTCAGCCTTCCGCCCCCTTGCGGGCGCGGAAGGCCGCTGCCTTGGTGCGGTTCTGACAGGCCGTCGAGCAGAACTGGCGTGCCGCGTTCCGGGAGGTGTCGACGTACACCCGGTCGCAGCGGCCGGCCCGGCACACGCCCAGTCTGCCCGTCAGGCTGCCGGCCACCGCCAGGGCCAGCCCGGTGGCGCAGGCCGCGCTGTGGCCCGCCGCGAAGGAATCGCCGGCGCCGTGGAAGTGCAGCTGCCACGAGGCGGCCTCCCCCTCGCTCCCGCCGCCCGCCGTCCGGTCCAGGCGCGGCCGGGCCCCGCTGTCGCGCAACAGGCGGTTGACGGTGGTGGCGGCGTCGTCCGGCCTGCCGTCCTGCACGGCCTGGAAGACCTCGCGCATGCTCCGTGCCGTCGCGGCCAGGTACTCCGCCTGCGCGGCGTCGACGGTGCGCGCGAGCGAGCCCCCGGTGTGCGACACCGCGGCGTCGACCGCCGGCGGGAGCTCCGCTCCGCGGGGTGCGGCGTAGGGGCGGCCCCGGGCCTCTCCGTCGGTCAGTGCGTTCACGAGCGCCGCGGCCTGGTCCAGCAGCAGTGCGACGTGACTGTCGAACATCACTTGACCAGTCACTCCTTCGATGGCTAGCGTTCGTAACTGACATTAAATCATTCGGCAGTTACGTGGTGGTGAGGCGGAGGCATGCCGCGGAGCGTGTGGCTGCTGGTGGCGGCGCGGGCGATCAACCGGCTGGGGGCCTTCTCGCTGCCCTTCCTGACGGTTCTGATCAGCGTGGACTTCGGCGCGAGCACCACCACCGCGGGCCTGGTCTCGGCCGCGTTCGGCCTGGCGAGCATCCCCTCGCGGCTGGCCGGCGGCCGGCTCGCGACCGTCCTCGGGCGCCGCCGCACGATCGTGCTGGGCCTCACCGGGTGCGCCGCCGCCCAACTGGGCATCGCCGCCTCGGGATCCCTCGCCGCGGTGGCCGTCTTCTCCGTCCTGCTCGGCCTGGCCTTCGAGCTGTACGAGCCGCCGAGCCAGGCGCTGATCGCCGACGCAGTGGGCCCGGCCGAACGGGTCCGCGCCTACGGGCTCCTCAACGCCGGGCTGGCCGCCGGGGGCGCCGGAGCCGGGCTGATGGCCGCGGCCCTGGGCCGCTGGGACCTGCGCTGGCTGTTCGTCGTCGACGCCCTCACCTGCCTCCTGTGCGCGCTGGTGCTGCACCTGGCCCTGCCCGCCGACCGGACCGGCCGCCCGGCCGTCCGCCGCGGTGCGGGGGCGCGGCCCGCCCGCCCCTGGAGGGACCGCGCGCTGTGGGCCGTGTTCGCCTCCGGCACCCTCTTCGCCCTCGTCTCCATGCAGGTCGTGATGGGCCTGCCGCTCACCCTGGTCCGCCGCGGACTCCCACCCGCCGACGCGGGCGTGCTGTTCACCGTCTCGGCCGTGACCGCCGTCGCCTTCCAGCCGGCCCTGCGCCTGCGCCGCCTCGCCTCGCTCTCCGACCCCGCGGCCCTCGCGCTCGGCCACGTCCTGCTGGCGCTCGGCCTGGGCGGATACGCGGCGGCGTCCGGCCTCCCCGCGTTCGCGGCGGCCACGGTCCTGTGCGGTCTCGGGGAGGCGCTCGTCCTGGGCCGGGTCTTCAGCGTGGTGGTCGGCCTGGCACCCCCGGGCGGCGCCGACGGCTATCTCGCCGCGTACGGCACCAGCTGGGGCATCGCCACGGTCGCCGCCCCCGTCACCTCCACCCAGGCGCTCGAACACCTCGGTGCCGCCACCCTGTGGGCCGCCACTGCGGGACTCTGCCTCGCCCTGGCGGCGGCGCAACTCCTCCTCGTCGGACCGCTCGTGGGTGCCCGGCGCCGCGGCGGGGGCGCCGGCCGGCGGAACCCGCCGGAGGGCGTCGCCCGGCCGTGGCGGCGGGCGGCGTGACACCGCCGGCGGGACGCGCGTCCTGTCACCCGAATGCCGGACCACGCCGTTCCTTCCGTGCGGAAACGGGGCGACCTGTGCTTACCTGAGCCGCCTCGCAGCGTCGCGAGAGCACTACACGGAGTGAAGGGGATGCCGTCATGAGCGTTCTGGACATGAAGCTGGACCGGTCGTTCGACGTCTTCGACTCGGACCGCGACGGGCGGCTCGAGAAGTCGGACGTCACCGGCCTCTCGGACCGGCTCGCCGAATCGCTGGGCTGCGCGCCGGACGCCGTGGCCCACCTGCGCGCCTCGCTGGCGGACCTCTGGGACACGGTCTTCCAGAAGATGGACCGCAACGACGACGGGGGAGTCGACCGGCAGGAGTTCCGCGCGGCGTTCCGGGCAAGGATCGTCACCGACCAGAACAGGATCTGGGAGCGGATCAGGAACATGAGCAACGCCTGGACCGAGCTCGCCGACCGCGACGGTGACGGCATGCTCAGCCGCGAGGAGTACACCTCCCTGCTCCACGGCATGTTCCGCCTGCCCCGCGAGACCTTCGACGAGGCCTTCAACCGGCTGGACGCCGACGGCGACGGGCAGCTGAGCCGCGCCGAGATCAGCTCCGCGATGAAGGAGTACTACACGAGCGAGGACCACACGGCCCGCGGCAACCAGTTCTTCGGCCGCCTCTGAGCCCGCCGGCCCGCGGTGGCGCCCCTCCGCAATGCGCTGAGCTGCCGTTTCCGAGGTTAGGGTGACCGTATGACCGTGCTCGTGTACGAAGACTTCGGCACCGGACGCCACCGCGAGGCCTCCCTGATCCGCCATGCCCTGGGCAGCGTCCACGACGAGGAGTTCGTGGCCGGCCTCGCCGGTGGCATCGGCTTCCTCTACTACGTCTTCGCGTACGAGGGCCGGCCGCCCCTCGTGTCGATCGTGGCCCAGGCCCACCCCGAGCCCTGGGTGCAGGTCGCGCTCGGCCGCCTGGGGGTTCCGTACGAGGCCACCCGGGCCATGAACCCCCGTTGGGGCCGGGTCCGCGCCGCGCTCGACTCCGGGCAGCCCGCGTTCTGCGTGGTCGACCGCTCCGCCCTGCCCTGGCACGGGCCCGACCCGGACGCCGAACTGACCGGCACCGACGCGCACACCGTCGTCATCGCCGGGTACGACGGCGACGACCTGCTGGTCGAGGACGGTGCCGAGACCCCGTACCGGATCGACCGCGAGGAGTTCGGCGCCGCCTGGACCGCGCACCGCACGGGCCGCCACCAGCTGATCGTGCCCACCGGGCCGCCCGAGGGGGAGCCCGATGTGGCGGGGGCGATCGCCTCCACCGCCGCGCACTTCGACGGGCCGGTCCTGGGCAACGCGTTCGACGTGAACTTCGGCTTCAGCGGAATGGAGAGGCTCGCCGCCCAGCTCCGCGACAGCAGCACCGGCGCGGGCTGGGAGCGCCGGTTCGGCGGCGCGCCGGAGACCTTCCGCGCGGGCACCGGGCGGCTGTACGCCTGCCTGGAGGAGGAATGGACCGCCCCGGGCGCGACACGGCCGCTGTACGCCGACTTCCTCGACCTCGTCGGACGCCCGGAGGCGGCGGGGCTCTTCCGGGAGTCCGCGGGCCACTGGTCGGAGCTGGCCGCGCTCGCCCGGGACGCGGCCCCGGACGCAGGCCCGGGAGACCGCCGGGCGCTCTTCGACGCGTGCGCCCGGCACGTGGACCGCTGCCTGGATCTGGAGCGGCAGGCGGTCCGGTCGCTGAGGGGCTGACGGAGCGGCCCTGCCGGCACTCTTGACGGATGGTCTGGACCAAACCTACGGTGAGGCGCATCGGCCCGCGCACGCCCCCGGGCGGCCCGTCCCGCAGGCGATCGCGCTCACGGTAGTCCTTCCCTCCCGGTCACTCCGGCCTGCCTGCCCGCCTGCCCGCCCGTCCGGGCGCGGACGGCGCGAAGGGAGCACCCCCCCATGATCCGTCGGACCGTCCGCCTCCTCGCCCTCGGCCTCGCCGCCGCGCTCCTGGGCCAGTTACCCGCCGCGGCGGCGACCCCGCCGCCTCCCGGCCCGCGCGCACCCGACACCTGCGCCGTGCGTCCGAAGCCCGCCGGCAAGGTCCTCCAGGGGTACTGGGAGAACTGGGACGGCGCCGCCAACGGCGTCCACCCGCCGCTCGGCTGGATCCCCCTCACCGACGGCCGCATCCGGGGCCACGGCTACAACGTGATCAACGCGGCCTTCCCGGTGATCCGCTCGGACGGCACCGTCCTGTGGGAGGACGGGATGGACAGCACGGTCAAGGTGCCGACCCCCGCCGAGATGTGCCAGGCCAAACAGGAGGGCCTCACCGTGCTGATGTCCGTCGGCGGCGCCGCCGCCGGCATCGACCTCGGCTCCAGCGCCGTCGCCGACCGCTTCGTGGAGACGATCGTCCCCCTCCTCCGGAAGTACAACTTCGACGGGATCGACATCGACGTCGAGACCGGCCTCGTCGGCTCGGGGAGCATCACCCGGCTCTCCCCGTCGCAGTCCAACCTGATCCGCATCATCGACGGCGTGCTCGCCCGCATGCCGGCCGGCTTCGGCCTCACGATGGCCCCCGAGACCGCCTACGTCACCGGCGGCAGCGTGGCGTACGGATCGATCTGGGGCGCGTACCTGCCCATCGTCAAGAAGTACGCGGACAACGGCCGTCTGTGGTGGCTGAACATGCAGTACTACAACGGCAGCATGTACGGCTGCGACGGGGACTCCTACGCAGCGGGGACCGTCGCGGGCTTCACGGCGCAGACGGACTGCCTCGACCGCGGCCTGGTCGTCCAGGACACCACGATCAAGGTGCCCTACGACCAGCAGGTCCCCGGCCTTCCGGCCCAACCGGGCGCCGGAGGGGGCTACATGGGCCCGGGCCCGGTCTCCCAGGCGTGGAACTCCCACGGCGGCCGGCTCAAGGGGCTGATGACGTGGTCGCTCAACTGGGACGGGTCCCGGAACTGGACCTTCGGCGACAACGTCCGCACGCTCCAGGGCCGTTGAAGCAGGGGTCCGACGGCGCGCCGCCGGACCAGGGGCCGCGCCGCGGGGACGCGCCCCACGGGCGGACGTGCCGGCGGCGACCGCCCCTGGAACACTGGGAGGCATGAGGACCACCACCGGCGCCCGGTACGACACGACGGGCCGCGCGACGTGGCGTGCGTACGCGGCGACCGCGGCGGCGGTCGCCGCGACCGCCGCCGCGGGAGCGCGGGCCGTGGACGCCGACAGCACCTGGTACCGCGCCCTCGCCAAGCCCGCCTGGCAGCCCCCGACCGCCGTGTTCCCCTGGGTGTGGGGACCCCTGTACGCCTCCCTCGCCTATGCGGGCGGCCGGGTGCTGAGCGGGACGCGGGGGCGCGCCCGGCGGGAGCTCGCCGGCAGCCTGGCCTCGAACCTGGCCCTGAACGCGGCGTGGACCTGGACCTTCTTCCGCCTGCGCAGCCCCCGGGCCGGCGTCGTGGGGACGTTGCTGCTCGACGCGAGCAACATCGAGCTGATCCGGCGGACGGCGCGCACCGACCGCCCCGCGGCCGCCTGTCTGCTCCCCTACGCCGCCTGGTGCGCCTTCGCGACCGCCCTGAACACGGCCATCGCCCGCCGCAACCCCCCACCCGGCCGCTGACCGGCGGACCGGCGGCCGGGGCGTTCGGAGTGGCGCTGCCGGCGGCCCGGCACCGGTGGTGCGGGTGTGGCGCATGTGTTCGCGGGATCCCCGTGCCGGTGACGCTCGCCCGTCCTGGTCCCGAGCGGGGGCCACAGTGCGGGATCATGAGGGGGTGCAATGCGGGCGGGACGTGGAGAGGGCGCCTTGATGGGGGTGGAGCACACGACGCAGACGGCGACCGTCGCGGGGCTGCTCGCAGCGGCAACGGACGGCCAGAGCGGGGCGTTGTGGCGGCTGCGGGGCGCCGGCCGCCAGCTCGACGCCAACCTGGTGCGCCACCTGCCCGGCTCCGGGGGAGCGCTCTCCACCGAGGACGCCGTCGACGTGATGATGGTCGTCCTGTCGGGCACCGGCGTCCTCACCCTCGACGGTGCCCAGTCGCACCTCGCCCCCGGATTCCTGGCCCTGCTGCCGCGCGGCGCCCCCCGCGCGCTGCTGGCCGGCCCGAAGGGCCTGGTCGTGCTGACCGTCCACCGCAGGCGCCGGGGGATGAGCATCGCGTCGGCCGCCCCCGCCGCCCCGCCCCCGTCGTGCGCCCTGCACCTGGTCTGCGCCCGGTGCCACCGGCACGCGATAGAGGTCGACGCCCGCTACTGCTCCGGCTGCGGTGCCCGGCTGGCCGGCCGCCCCGCGGGCGGCTGACCCCCTGCCGGCCGCTCCGCGGCCCGCTCGTCGACCGGGATGCCGAGCCGGTCGGCCACCGAGGTGAGGGCCGTCCCGAGCGGGAGCCCGACCCGGGTGACGGCGTGGCCGTCGCCCCGGGTGCGGTCCCGGTTGACGATCAGCACCGGCGTTCCGGCCGCGGCCGCCTGGCGGACGAACCGGAGCCCGGACATCACCGTCAGCGAGGACCCCAGGACCAGCAGGGAGGTCGCCCCGCGGACCAGGTCCCGGCAGTGCTCCACCCGCCGCGGCGGCACGGATTCGCCGAAGAACACCACGTCGGGCTTGAGGATGCCGCCGCAGATCGCGCAGGCCACCACGCGGAAGTCTGCGACCTGGTCCTGGCTGAGGTCGGCGTCACCGTCCGGGTTGGTGCCGGCGGGGACGGGCTGGTAGCCCGGGTTGGCCTCCTCCAGCCTCCGCGCCAGTTCGCGACGGGGGCTGAAGTCGCCGCAGGAGAGGCAGACGACCCGGTCCAGGCCTCCGTGGAGCTCCACGACGTCCTCGCTGCCCGCGGCCTGGTGCAGGCCGTCGACGTTCTGGGTGATCACACCCGAGAGCAGGCCCCGGCGCCCGAACGCGGCCACCGCCCGGTGACCGGCGTTGGGCCGGGCCCGGCCGAACGTGCGCCAGCCCAGGTGGCCGCGCGCCCAGTAGCGCTGGCGCGCCCGGGCGCTGCCGGTGAAGTCCTGGTAGGTCATGGGGGTGTGCCGG
This sequence comes from Streptomyces sp. NPDC093801, assembly GCF_040701585.1. Lineage (NCBI taxonomy): Bacteria > Bacillati > Actinomycetota > Actinomycetes > Kitasatosporales > Streptomycetaceae > Streptomyces > Streptomyces sp. NPDC093801. Next base: position 29,318 of record NZ_JBFBDP010000055.1, read on the forward strand.
CTCAGGCTCCCGTTCTCGCCGCGGTAGTCGGGGATGCCGGACTCCGTGGAGATGCCGGCCCCGCTGAGCACCAGGACGCCGCCGGCGCGCAGCGCCTCGGTGACCGGCCGCAGGTCGCTGGTGGCCGGCGGCGACTCCTCGGTGGGGGTCCAGTCCAGGGTGGGGCGCATGCGCATGCCTCCAGGGTACGGACCCGGCGGCGGGGCGGGGCAGGGGCGGATGCACGCCGCGGCGTGCCGCGGCGGGTCTGCCGTGGCACGCCGCGGTCCGGCGGCTCGCGGTCCCCCGCCCGGTGCGGGTGCGGGGCCGCGGGGTGGATCAGTTGTGGTGGTGGTGTCCGCGGCGGCCCCAGGACTCGGTGTCGACGACGTTGCCGCGGTTGTCGCGGAGGGTGGCGGTGTCGCGCTCGTCCCAGATCTGGCGGCGGCGGTCCTGGTAGACGTCGTGGTGGGTGTCGCGGCCGTTGCCGGTGTGCACCCTGACGCTGGAGCGGCCGTCGAGGCGGAAGTCGTTGAAGCGGTAGCGGTTGCCCTGCTTGTCGGTGAGGGTGTAGCCCCGCAGGTTGACGCTGTGGCGGCCGGTGTTCTTCACCTCGACCCACTCGCTGTTGAGGGCGCGGTTGTCGTGTCCGCGGCCGGCGTTCTCGACGTCGCCGATGACGATGGTGGAGCGGGCTCCGCGGTGGTCGCCGCGGTGGTCGTCGGCGGCGGCCGGTACCGCCGCGGCGCCGATGAGGGCGCCGACGGCCAGGACGGCGGCGAGCGTGCGGCGGGTGGTGAGGGAAGCGGACATGCAGGTGGCTCCTTCAACGGTCGGCACGGCCCGGCCGTGTACAGGCCGGGCAGGCTCCGAACAGTCCCGGCGTCCTGCCGGGAAGCCACACTCTGGCCCCCATTCACCCTCGAACCCGATGAAGACATGGCGTATTGCCCAATCTAGACATTTCCGTGACCGTCCCTTGTAGGGGGCGGATGCGGCGGCACGTTCCCCCGCGGCCGGCGTTCCCGCGCCGGTTCGGGAGGCCGCCGGCGCGGCCGATAGGGTCGACGGCGACATCCGGGCCCGTGGCCGGCGGACGGACCTCGGGCCCGCCCCGGCCGGATCCGGTACGGCCCGCCACCTAGCAGGGAGTCGCAACACGATGTACGTTCCGCAGTGTCCGAAGCCGGCCCTGACGTGAAGACCGCGAAGGCTGCCGTGGACGAGGGACGTGGAGCCGTCCGCAGCATCGCCCCCCGGGGGATCGTCGACCTGCGGGGCCGCACCGATGCGGGCATATCCCTGGCCTACCCGCACGACGCGGTCGTCGTCATAGCCGGGCTCCCGGGCAGCGGGAAGAGCACACTGCTGCGCGCATGGGCCGACGCGGGGACGGTCCTCGACCCGCGCGCCACGCGCTCCGACTGCGAAGCGCTCGTGCCCTCCTGGCTCCCCTACGGCGTGTACCGGCCGTTGGCCCGGCTGCACCACATGCGCCGGATACGCAAGGCGATGCGGGGCTCCTCCCCACTGCTCATCCACGACTGCGGCAGCCGGGCCTGGCTGCGCCGCTGGCTCGCCCGCAGCGCCGACCGGGCGGGCCGGCAGGCGCACATGGTCCTGCTCGACGTCGGGGCCCGGGAGGCGCTCTCGGGGCAGCGCGCCCGCCGGCGCCTGACGTCGCCCCGGGTCTTCGCCACCCACGAACGGGGCCTGGAGAGCCTGCTGTCCGGCATCGGCGGGGGCGGCCCGGCGCGGTCCACGGACTTCACCTCGGTGGTCCTCCTCGACCGCCGCCTGCGGGACTCCTCGCCCCGCGCCCGGTTCACGGCCCCGCCCCCGCCGCGCAGCGAACGCCGGGCGGACGACCTCCCGGGCTGAAGGCCGGCCGGGGCCGTCCCCGTCTCCCGCGTGCGTGGCGGTGTCGAGGGCGCCAGGCTTTCACGGCCCACCGCCTCGAACAGGCGAATCGTCGCAACAACGCTGCGCTCCGGCCCCGTCAGTCCTCGACGCGGGGGACCTTGAGCTTGGCCCAGGAGGTGGGGCCGGGAGTCCCGTCGGCGTCGGAGCCGGTGTAGCCCAGTGCGCGCTGCCATGCCTGGTAGGAGCGGACGTCGCCGGGGCCCCAGACGTCGGCGTCGGCCGAGCTCCGGTAGCGGTCGCAGCCGACGTCGACGAGCCGGTCGTGCATCGCGGCGATGACCGGGCTGCGGCGCCCGGCGGTGAAGAAGTCGCCTCCGGGGAACGGCTCGAAGGCGGAGTCGGGCGGTGTCCACCGCCAGGCGGTGACGGGGGAGCCGCCGCGGGGGTCGTCCGGGTCGGCGGTGGGCGGGCACTGCCCGTCGGGGAAGCGGGGCGCGAAGTAGCCGGTGACGTAGCTGCTGCGGCGCGGGTTGGAGTGCGACCAGACGCCGTTGCCCTGGCCGCGGTCGACGGATCCGGCCTGGATGCTGTTGCCGCCCTTGGTGTACACCGTGTCGGCGTCGAAGCCGGTGACGATCTCGGTGTGGGCGCCGTCGCCGAAGTCGACCCAGGCTCCGACCGAGGGGTACGCGGACCACTGGCCGCGGGCCCTGGCCCACGAGGCGAAGGCGCTCACGTTGTCGACCTTGGGGACGATCGCGTCGAGACCGGTGTCGTGGTACATGCACCAGTCGAAGATCACGCACCAGGGGACGCCGTTCTCGCCGAACTCCTCTCCCCAGCGCGTGTAGTTGTCCCAGCCGTCCCGGCTGTTCCAGCCCTCGTAGACCTGTTCGCGGACGGCCATGAGGTGGTCGGTGAGCTGCCGCCACTGGGGTGTGCTCATGGGGTGCCTCCAGGCGTGACGGTGTCGCGGATGACGGTCCGGCCGTGGTGCGGTGGAAGCGGGTCCCCGGGCAGCGCTGCGCAAGCGGGCCCGGCCGGGCACGGCGACCCGTGCGGGGCGGGCTGCCGGGCCGTCCGCAGTGAGGTATCCGGAGCCGTCGGTCCCCCTGAGGATCCCCTCAACCCGGGCGCCCGACACCGCCCTGATCTGTAGAAACGATTCAGCTGGATCCGGTGGGCGCCCCGAAACGCGCGAGGCGGCGCCACGCCTTCTCGACCGCCGGGGGCGCCGGCCTCGACGGTGACTCGTACGGGTGGTGTCCGGGGCCGGTGAGCGGGGCGGATCGATTCGCCACCGGGTGGCCCTCCTAGGGTCGGCCACCAGAGCCCCAGACCGATCGACGCCGTGCCGCAGAAGGCAGCCGGGAGGCCGCGCATGTCCCACTCCGTGTCCGATTCTCCGCAGCACCGGATCTTCGCCATGCTGGACCTGGACGGTGACGGCGTGGTCACGCACGCCGAGTACCTGGGCCGGGTGGAGCGGGTGGCGTCGGCCATGGGCCGCGACGCCTCGCACCCGGTCGTGGCCGCCTCCCGCGCGGCGCACGAGGCGGTCTTCGCGGACATGGACCGCGACCACGACGGCCGCGTGACCTTCGAGGAGTACCGCTCCTGGGTGGGCCACGACGCCTTCGAGCGCTCCTGCCGGCCCGCTCTGGGCTCTCTGTTCGACATCGCGGACGCCGACGGCGACGGGCGCCTGGTCCGGGCGGAGTTCGTCCGCATGCGGGCGGCGGCGGGGAACGCGGAGGCCGATGCCGCCGCGGCGTTCGGCGACCTGGACGCCGACGGCGACGGCCTGGTCGACCGCGAGGCCTACCTGGCGGGGATCCGGGACTTCGTCACCACGGGCACCTCGCCCATGGCCGCGTCGTACGGCCGCGGCCGGCCCCTCCTCGACGCGCGCGGCCGGTAGGAGCCCTCGTGCGCCGCGTGATCTACTCCATGGGCATGTCGCTCGACGGCTACATCGTCGGCCCGGACGGCACCTTCGGCTGGACGGAGCCCGACGAGGAGGTCTTCCGCTTCGTCATGGAGGAGGAGCGGGGGGTGGCCTTCCACCTGCTGGGACGACGGCTGTACGAGACGATGCTGTACTGGGAGACGGCCGACCGGGACCCGTCGCTCGACGCGGCGATGCTGGAGTGGGCCGCGCTCTGGAAGCCGCTCCCCAAGGTGGTGTTCTCCACCACGCTGGAGACGGTGGAGGGCCGTGCCCGCCTCGCCACCGGCGGCCTGGCCGAGGAGATCGGGCGGCTGCGTGCCGAGCCGGGGGACGGCGACATCGCGATCGGCGGTGCGACCCTCGCCGCCGAGGCGGCCGCACTGGGCCTCATCGACGAGTACCGCACGAGGGTCCACCCGGTGCTCGTCGGCGGCGGCATCCCCTTCTTCCCGCGGCGCGACCGCCGGGTGGACCTCGAACTCGTCGCAGCCCGCACCTTCCCCTCGGGAGTCGTCCACCTCCGCCACCGCGTGGTGCGCGGAGGCCCGACCGGGTCCTAGACGCGCGTACGCCGGCACGGAACACCGGCGCCGGACCGTTCGTTGGGAAGTCCGAGTGATCACGCGATCACAGGGAGGGACCCGCTTCATGACGTTCCATGCCGCCGATGTGGCAACCCCGTTGACACTCGACCGCCGCACCGGGCCGCACGGCGAGGTGGTCCTGCGCCGCCGCGACGAGACGTACGAGATCATCGTGAACGGCTGCTTCCTGATGGACACCTCCGACGGGCGCTCCGAACGGCTCCTCGTCGACGCCGCGCTCGCGCGCACGGCGGCCGCGGCCCCCTCGGTCCTGATCGGCGGCCTCGGCGTGGGGTTCTCGCTGGCCCGTGCCGGCGGACAACCGCGCTGGTCGCGGATCGTCGTCGCCGAACGCGAGGACGCCATCATCGGCTGGCACCGCACCGGCCCCCTGGGGGCCATCACCGCCGCGGCCCTGTCCGACCCCCGGGTGGCCATCCTGCACACCGACCTCAACGACCACCTGCGGACCGCGGGGGAGCGGTACGACGCCCTCTGCCTCGACATCGACAACGGCCCCGACTGGACCGTCACCGACGACAACCACGGCCTCTACTCGCCGAGCGGCCTCGCCGCATGCCGTGCCCGACTCGCCCCGGGCGGCGTCCTGGCCGTCTGGTCCGCCCAGCCGTCCCCCGCGTTCGAGGAGGCCCTCGAACGCGCCGGGTTCGAGGAGGTCCACAGCGAGGAGGTGCCCGTCGCGCGCGGCGTCCCGGACGTCGTGCACCTCGCTCGCAACCCCTTCTGATCCCTGACCCGCCCGGACCCCTGAGGGGCGCAGACGGCCCTGCTGCCCTGCGCGAGCCGCTGAGCGGCCGGGAGCGCTGCCGGGGCGGCGGGCCCGGTGAGGTGAACCTGTACGTCGGATGGCGGCGCGGGCGCGGGCAGCGGTGGCGGGCGGCCGGGCGGCGTCCGAGGCTCGTGCCCGGGGGCGACCGCGAGGAAGGGCAGCAGCCGATGCCGCACGCCGAGGAGGAGGGCCTCACCGCGCCGCCGGGCGGTGCGGTCGCCCAGCGCCGGAGCAGGGCCGGACGCCTGAAGCCGGTGGTCATGCGGACGCACCTGCTTCCCGCGTTCCTGGTGCTCACGGTCATGATGGTCGCGCTGTGGCTGACGGGCATGCCGTTCCTGCAGGCCCTGACGATCTCCACGGGAGTGAAGATCGCGGCGGCCCTGCTCGTACTCCGGCGGCCGCCCGAGCGCACCGGGAGCTGACGCGAGCATCCGCTGACGTACGCGTGTTCTAGGGTCGGGGCCATGAGTACGCGGAACCAGACCCTTGAGGCGCTCCTGTCGCAGATCGCCCGTCAGGAGAGCCTGTGGCAGGTCGAGAAGGACCTGAGGGCCCTCGGGTCCGAAGGAGTCGGCGGACTGCTGGAGATCCGGCGGAACGGACCGGGCGCACTGCGCCGGCACGCGCTGCACGCACTGGCGCTGATCGGCGCCGGAGACGCGCTGGACGACCGGGACCGGCGGGGGCTGGAGCGCCTCGTCCGGATCAAGCTGCCGGACGACCGGCCGCTGGACCACCACTGCCCCTTCCAGTGGATCGCGGTTCCGGCCGCCGCGTACGAAGGCGTCTTCGAGGCCCTGGGGCTGTACGACCGCATCCCCGCGACCATGGCCATGGGCATGTCCGCCGTGCTGCACGACACGGCGGTGGTCTACGGCCCCGACGGCGAGGGGACGACCGTCCACCGGGCCTTCGTCACGCCCGAGTTCGCCGGATGGCGCATGGTGTTCGGCGGCCCGGTCTACCGCTGCGCCGAGGAGGAGGTGCTGGCGCGCGTCAGCGCCCACTGCGGGCAGGCCCACTACTACGTCCGCGACGCCTACGACGACGACCACGGCTGGGCGATCGCCGAGCGGGGCCGGGTGGTCCGCTCCTACCGGACCTACCGCGAGCCGGCGTGGACGGGCGAGCCGATGGCCTGGGAGGCCCCTCAGGAGGAGGACGAGTACGGCGACCCGGACCGGTACGACCCGAACGCCTCCTGCGAGACGTCCGCCAACGGCGTGGCGGAGACGCTGACCGTCGACCCCGAGCAGATCGACGAGGACACCCCCATGACCGGCCACGGCTGGTTGGCGGTGACCGCGCCCGGCGTCGGCAACGGGCCGTTCCCCGGTGCCCTCGAGATCTGATCCCCGCTCCGCGCGCGGCCATCCAGGGGCGACACGTCCGCATTCGTCTGATCTACACCTGAATCTCTAGGGATTAAGTGTTATTGATCTATTTCGAACGTACCGCACATGGGAGGTATGCAATGCGTACACGTCTTTTCCGTCTCACCGTCGTGCTGGGGGCCGCCGCGGCGCTCGGTCTGGGCGGAGCCGCGGCGGCGAGCGCCGACGGTATCGGCAACTCGGGCATCGGGAACTCCGGCGTGGGCAACTCGGGCATCGCGAACACCGGTGTCGGCAACTCGGGCTTGGCCAACCTGGGCCTGGGCAACGCGGGCATCGCGAACTCCGGCATCGGCAGCGCGGGTATCGGGAACTCCGGTGTCGGCAGCGCGGGTATCGGCAACTAGCGCCCCGCAGGACTTCGTGCACCGGGCCGGTCCTCCTCCGGCCGGGACGCCGTCGGGCGGTGGTCCGCCGACGGCGCCCGCCGGCCCGGGGGGCCGGCTCGACGCACGGGGCCCGGCGCGGTCCGTCAGGCGGTGGCCCCGCCCGCGTTGCGGATCAGCTGCCGGAGCACCTTCACCGTGGTGACGTAGTCCGCGTCGTCGATGCCCGCGTGGAGGGCGGCGCGGATCGCGGGGGCGTTGCGGGCGAGGCCGACGCGGGCCCGTTCCCCCTCCTCGGTCAGCCACAGCCGGTCCTCGGCGTCACGGGTCAGCCAGCCCCGCTCCACGAGGACCGCGGCCTCCGCCGCCAGGTCGTCCTCGGGGCGGATGTAGGAGGACATGGCCGCCTGCAGTTCGGCCGTGGTCATCCCCTCGCCGTCCGCTGAGATGTCGTTCGCCGAGAGGTTGCGGAGCAGCCAGAACTGGGGCTGGGTGTAGCCCTTCTCGGCCTGCCGGGCCCGGGTGAAGGCGATGAGCGCCTCGTAGGCGACCCCGGTCCAGTACGCGGCGGGCTGCCCGGCGAGTTCGGCGTCGGAGAGCTGCTGGGTCGTCATGGGGCGTCCCCTCCTGGTGGTTTCGGGTGTGGATCCTGCGTGCCCTGCGCGTCCCGCGGGCCATGGAGCGACCGTAGGACCTCAAGCGCTCTTGAGGTCAAGCGCGCGATCTTCCGGAATCCGGTGGCGCGGAGCGGGGCTTCGGAGGCGGTGGCTGGATGTCGGCGTCCGGCTTGGGCTTGTGGATCATCGACGTTAACCTCCCTCTAGTTGCTCAAGTCAACCAATGAGGAGCGTCATGGACGAGACCACCGAACCACTCCACCCCTTCTCCAGCCACGTCGAGGAGATCCTGGACGCCCTCGCGAAGGAACCCGGCCGTGAGGCCCTGGTGCACGGGGACCGGCGCGTGAGCGCCGGTGAATTACGCGGTCTCGTCCACAGCACGGCCCGCGCGCTGCGCTCCCAGGGGCTGGGTCGCGGACAGACCGTCACCCTCCTCGCCGGCAACCTTCCCGAGACGATAGCGGCCCGCTACGCCGCAGGGCTGCTCGGCTGCGCCGTGAACCACCTCTACGCGGGCCTTTCGGCCGACGTGCACGCCGACATCCTGCGGGACGTCGAGACCCGGGCGCTGCTGGTCGACCCCGCCTACCGCGACCGTGCCGCCGACCTCGCCCGGCGGGTGCCGCTGGAACGGGTGCTGGTCCTCGGCGGAGGCGCGGGCGCGGAACCGGACCTGGTGGAGCTCGCCGCCGAGGAGTCCACCGAACCGCTGCCGGGTGCGGCGCGGCCCGAGGACATCTGCACCATCCGCCACACCGGCGGGACCACCGGCCATCCGAAGGCCATCTGCACGACCTACGGGCAGTGGGTGTCGGTCGGCCCCGACTGGTCCGAGGAGGGGCAGGTCAGGACCCTGGTGTGCACGACCCTCGCGCACGCGGCCGGCTTCCTGGCGGACAGCACGCTGCACCGCGGCGGAACCGTCGTCCTGCTCGACGCGTTCGAGCCCGGGGCCGTGCTCGCCGCCATCGAGGCCGAGCGCATCTCCCACCTGTTCCTGCTGCCCCCGCTCCTGTACCAGTTGATGGACCACCCCGGGGCGGACCGCACCGACACCTCCAGCCTCCGCTCGCTCACCTACGGGGGCTGCGCCTCCTCCCCGGCCCGCCTCGCGGCGGCGGTCCGCCGCTTCGGTCCCGTGCTGAACCAGTTCTACGGGCAGAACGAAGCGGGCGGCATCAGCATGCTCTCCCCCCAGGACCACGATCCGCAGCGCCCGGAGCTGCTGCGCACCGCCGGGAAGGCGATGGACGGGGTCGAGATCGCCGTGGTCGACGCCGACGGCCGGCACCTGCCCGCAGGCGAGCACGGCGAGATCTGCGTCCGCTCCCCCCACGTGATGAAGGGCTACTGGAAGCAGCCCGAGCTCACCGCGGAGGTCCTGCGGGACGGCTGGCTGCACACCGGTGACATCGGGTACGTCGACGCGGACGGCTACCTCACGATCGTGGACCGGCTGAAGGACATGATCGTGGTGGTGGGGGGCCACGTGTACACGGTGGAACTGGAGGACGTGCTGAACTCCCATCCCCGGGTCGCGCAGAGCGCCGTGTTCGGAGTCCCCGACGCCAACCTGATGGAGCGGGTCCACGCGGTCGTCGTGCGCACACCGGGCGGCGGTGTCGGCGAGGAGGAGCTGCGCACCCTGGTGCGGGGGGCGAAGGGTGCCATGTACGAACCCGCCGACATCGTCTTCGCCGACGCCCTGCCCCTGACCGACGCGGGCAAGCCGGACAAGAAACTGCTCCGCAGCCGGGCCCTCGCGCTCCGGGGAGCCTAGGTGTATTGCCCAGTGAGGTTGGGGACGCGGCTGGCGGGTGGTTTGCCTGCGAGCGCGGTGTGTCCGCGGTGGTGATTGTAGGTGTGGAGCC
>NZ_JBFBDP010000056.1:0-36014 GCF_040701585.1 Streptomyces sp. NPDC093801
CCAACTTGCGCTTAAAGAAATTCCCCCCCACCTACCGCATAACAGACCTGTGCCGCTGGCTTGGGCGGGGGGGCCGCGGCTGGGCCCCCCCCGCGCCGCCCCGGCGCGCCGGCGCGCCCGGGCGGCGCGGGCCTGCGGGAGGTAGCGCAGCCGTTCGGGCAGGAGCGGTACGAGGAGCCGCACCGCGGTGCTGAACCGCCGCAGCCGCCGCTCCTGGGCCGGCGTCCACTCCAGGCCGATGGCGGCGCGGGCCTCGGGCGGCATGTAGCCGACGGTGACGAAGGCGCGGAAGCGCAGGTAGCCGGAGCGCAGGAGCGGCCAGGTGCACCGCAGCAGCAGCCGCAGCGCCCGGGAGGACGGCTCGGGGCACGGCAGGTCGGCATCGGTGGCGACCAGCTCGCGGGCGACCTTGGTCGGCTCGATCTCCTCGGCCAGCATCCGGTGGTAGTAGGGCCAGAACTCCTCGACGGTCTGCGGCATGTCCCGGTCCCGCAGCCCCAGGATCCGGCCCACCTGGAGCCACTCCCGGTACATCTGCCGGTCCTGGGCGGCGGTGGTGCGGCGGAAGAGGTAGCGGCCGGCGTACTGGGCGACCGGGAAGCCGGTGGCGTGCACCCAGGCGTAGCAGGCGGGGTCCAGGGAGTGGTAGCGCCGCCCCCGGGTGTCGGTGCCCCTGATCTCCTTGTGCAGCCGGCGCACCCGGCGTCCCTCGGCGGCGGCCTCCTCCCCGCCGTAGACCCACAGCATCACGGAGCGCAGCGAGCGCTCGCCGCGCCCCCAGGGGTCGGTGCGGAAGACCGAGTACTGGTCGACACCGGCCCCGACGGCCGGGTGGGCGACCTGCATCGTGAAGGCCGCGGGCAGGGTCAGCAGGGAGCGGATGTCCCCCGCGGTGCTCCACAGCACCCCGCCGGGCGGCGGAGGCTCGGGATCGAGGCGCCTGATGGGGCTTTCGGGGGAGATGTGACCCGCGTGGTTCATGAGGTCAATTATGCGAGCGCGAGAAGTCGCGGGCCGGACAGAAAGTCTTGTCACGGGTGTTACCCCGAAGTAACCGCGGCTGCTTGGATAACGGCGTCGATCTTCCCCCCGCAGGATTCCCCGGGATTCCCCGGGATTCCACAGGACTGATGGAGACCTCCATGCAGCAGATCACGCACCGCGGCCGCGCCGCCGCCACGGCCGTCGCCGCGGCCGCGGCCGCAGCAGCCCTCGCCCTCGCCTCCGCGCCCGCCGCCACGGCGGCCGAGACCGCTGCCGCGCCCCGGCTGAGCGTCCTGACGTACAACACGTTCCTGATGAGCACGAACCTGTACCCGAACTGGGGCCAGGCCCACCGCGCCGCGGAGATCCCCAGGGCCTCGTTCTTCCAGGGCCACGACGTGGTCGTCCTCCAGGAGGCCTTCGACAACAGCGCGTCGGAAGCCCTGAAGGCGAACGCCGCCGCCCAGTACCCCTACCAGACCCCGGTCGTGGGACGCAGCAAGAGCGGCTGGGACGCCACGGGCGGCTCGTACTCCTCCACCACCCCGGAGGACGGCGGCGTCACGGTCCTCAGCAAGTGGCCGATCCTGCGCAAGGAACAGGTGGTCTACAAGGACGCCTGCGGCGCCGACTGGTGGTCCAACAAGGGCTTCGCGTACGTGGTGCTGGACGTCGGCGGCACCAGGGTGCACGTGGTCGGCACGCACGCCCAGTCCACCGACCCGGGCTGCGGCGCGGGCGAGGCGGCGCAGATGCGCAGCCGCCAGTTCAAGGCGATAGACGCGTTCCTGGACGCCAAGAACATCCCGGCGGGCGAACAGGTCATCGTGGCGGGCGACATGAACGTCGACTCCCGCAGCGCGGAGTACTCCTCGATGCTCGCGGACCTCGACCTGGCCGGCGCCGACACCCGCACGGGCCACCCGTACTCCTTCGACACGGCGCTCAACTCGATCGCCAACTACCGCTACCCGACGGACCCCCGCGAGGACCTGGACTACGTCCTCTACCGCAAGGGCAACGCCCGCCCGTCGGGCTGGGAGAACAACGTGGTCAAGGAGCAGTCGACCCCCTGGACGGTCTCCAGCTGGGGCACGTCGTACACGTACTCCAACCTCTCGGACCACTACCCGGTCATCGGCCGCTGACGCAGCCGGCCCGGGCCGGGGGGGTGGGTGGGGGCCTCCCCGGGCGGGCGGGGCTGGAAGGCCGGGACCCCGGCCCCGCCCGCCCGGGCCCGGGCGGCGGTCAGTCCTCCTCGTACAGTCCCTCGATCAGGTGCCCGTAGCGCTCCCGGACCACGCGTCGCCGGAGTTTCAGCGTCGGGGTGAGTTCGCCCGTCTCCGGGCCCCATTCCTCCGCGAGGAGGCGGTAGCGCTTGATCTGTTCCGTGCGGTTGAGGCGGGCGTTGGCGCTCTCCACCGCGCGGGCGGTCTCCTCCAGGACCGCCGGGTGGGCGGCCAGGTCGGCCAGGGTGGCCGCCTCGATGCCCCGGGCGGCGGCCCAGGCCGGGGCCAGCTCGGGGTCCAGGACCAGCAGGGCGACGAGGTAGGAGCGGCCGTCGCCGTGGACCAGGGCCTGGCCGATCAGCGGGTGCTCCTTGACGGTGTTCTCCACCAGAGCGGGGGCCACGTTCTTGCCGTTCGAGGTGATGATCAGCTCCTTCTTGCGGTCGGTGAGCCACAGGAAGCCGTCCTCGTCGATCCGGCCGATGTCCCCGGTGGGGAACCAGCCCTCGGCGTCGGCGGCGCCCTCCACCGTCCCGTCGGGCCGCAGGTAGCCGTCGAAGACGGTCGCTCCGCGGGCGAGGACCTCCCCGTCCTCGGCGAGCCTGAGCTCCAGCCCCTCGATGGGCCGGCCCACCGAGCCCAGCCGGAAGCCCCCGGGGCTGTTGCTGTTGACGGTGCACACGCCGGAGGTCTCCGTCAGGCCCCAGGCGTCCATGATGGTGATCCCCCAGCCCGCCCAGAAGCGGACCACGTCGATCGGCATCGGCGCGGTCGCGCTGGCCGTCCACAGGAGCCGGTCCAGCCCCGCCAGCCGCAGCAGCGGGTCCAGCACCCGCTCCTTCGCCTCCGCGTACGCGGCCTCCAGCGCGGCCGGGACCTCCTCGCCGCGCTCCCGGTGGCCCGCCCGGGCGCGGGCCACGTCCCCGGCCCCCTCGATGGCGCGCCGCTGCTCCTCCGGGAGGCCCGCGAGCACCGCCCGTACGCCCGCGGCGAGCTTCTCCCAGACCCGGGGCACACCGAAGAACTGCACGGGCCGCAGCTCCCGGACCGCGGCGGCCACCGCGGTGGGATCGGCGACGAGCCGGACGTGCGCGGCGCGCAGCAGCGGCAGGTAGATGCCGAGGATCCGTTCGGCGATGTGGGCGAAGGGCAGGTAGCAGACGTGATCGGCGTGCTCGGGGAGGTCCACGTGCCGGTCGAGGCGCACGGACTGGAGCAGGATGTTGCGGTGGCTGAGCCGGACGCCCTTGGGGTCGCCGGTGGTGCCGGAGGTGTAGACGACGGTCAGGGGGTCCTCGGGGCGGGCCTCCTGCCAGGCCTTCTCGAAGGCGTCGGCGCGGTGGAGGCGGGCGCCGCTCGCGCAGAGGGAGGCGTAGGTGGTGTGCGGGCCGGCCTCGGCGGCCTCGGCGACGACGAGGCGTTCCAGCGGGGTGGCGGGGTCGTCCAGCAGCGGGGCCCAGCGGGCGAGTTCGCGGGCGCCCTCGACGACGGCGAGCCGGGCCCGGCTGTGGCGGGCGATGTGGGCGATCTGCTCGGGCGCGGAGGTCCCGTAGACGGTGACGGGGACGGCGCCGAGGTGGACGAGGGCGAGGTCGCTGAGCCAGTGCTCGGGCCGGTTGCCCATCATCAGCAGGACGTGCTCGCCGCGGGCGACGCCCAGGGCGGTGTATCCGGCGGCGAGGACGGCGACGCGGCGGCGGGCCTCGCTCCAGGTGAGGGTCTGCCAGCCGTCCGGGGTCCGCCAGGAGAGGGCGGGCAGGTCCGGGTGTTCGGTGGCGTTGCGGGCGAGCAGGGACGGGAGGGTGAGGTCTTCGGGACGTCCGGGCAGTCGCAGGTTCGTGGTCATGGGCAGCTCCTGGCCGTTTCACATCGTTGGTGCGACAGCAATACTGTTGAACCCAAGCCGTGCAGCAGAGAGCGAGGCGCAGACGATGGCCGACCACGGGGCGACCGAGCCGATGCTCACCGTCGACGAGCTGGCGTCGAAGGCCGGTGTCACCGTCCGCACCGTACGGTTCTACAGCACGCGCGGGCTTTTGCCCCCTCCCGTGATCGGACCCCGTCGGGTGGGGCACTACGGGCCGGAGCACCTGTCGCGGCTGGCGCTGATCGAGGAGCTCCAGCACCAGGGGATGACCCTGTCGGCGATCCAGCGCTACCTGGACGCGCTCCCCGACGACCTGAGCCCGCACGACCTGGCCATCCACCGGGCGCTGGTGGCGACCTGGGCGCCGGACACGGCGCGGGAGGTGTCGCGGGAGGAGCTGGAGCGGCGGGCCGGGCGGGGCCTGTCGGACGCGGACCTGCGCCGGCTGGCCGCGATGAACGTCCTGTCGGAGGCGGACGGGGGCTTCCGGGTGGACCTGGGCCTGCTGCGGCTGGGGGTGGCGCTGCTCGACGTGCCGATCGCGCACGAGACGCTGCTGGTGGCGCGGGACATCCTGGTGGGCCACGCGCGGACGGCGGCGCACCAGCTGACGGCGCTGTTCCGGGACGAGGTGTGGGGGCCCTTCACCGAGGGCGAGAGCGATCTGGAGCAGATCGAGTCGATGAAGGCGCTGTCGGCGCACATGCAGCCGATGGTGGTGCAGGCCCTGGTGACGGCCTTCCAGCGGTCGTTGAAGGAGGAGCTGAAGGCGGCGTTCACCTCGGAGACCGGGTGAACGCCGCCTGCGGAAGCCCTGTTCGCGGTCTCACACACCGCCCGCGAAGAACGTCCGGCCCGAGGAGACCCCGGCGGGGGGTCCGACGTTGGCGGAGGTGTTCCCACTGAGCTTCGAGGTCCACGCGGTGCCGTCCGTCTTGCAGAAGACGAGGCTGTCCGAGGTCCGGCCCTCCTCCTCCCGCGTGCCCGACGCGCCGATGTCGCGGAACCCGCCGACCCTGCCGTCGGTCGCCCCGGCGATGCGGTACCGGAGTCCGTAACCGTTGTCCGCCAGGGCCAGGACCGTGTCCTGGGGCGCGGCCAGGGTTCCCGGGTCTTCCGTGTTCCTGACGTTCACGTGCGTGTGGACGCCGCCCTTGAGGGTCCCGTAGCCGACTTCGCCGGGCTCCGTGAAGACCGCCGTGTCGCGTGAGGGGGCCGCCCCGGGGCTTCCCCGGGGCGGCCCCCTCACGCGTGTCCGGCGCCCGGAAGGGCCTGGCCGGCTAGTCGGAGTACGTCTCGCCGCGCTCGGACTTCGCCACCAGGGAGGCCGGCGGGGTGAAGCGCTCGCCGTAGGTGGCGGCGAGCTCGCGGGCGCGGGCGACGAAGCCGGGCAGGCCGCCCTCGTAGCCGTTGATGTACTGGAGCACGCCGCCGGTCCAGGCCGGGAAGCCGATGCCCATGATGGAGCCGATGTTGGCGTCGGCGACGGAGGTGAGCACGCCCTCGTCCAGGCAGCGGACGGTGTCCACGGCCTCGGCGAAGAGCATCCTCTCCTTCATGTCCTCGAAGGGGACCTGGGCGGCGTCCGGCTTGGCGAAGTGCTCGCGCAGGCCGGGCCAGATGCGGGTGCGCCGGCCGGTCTCGTCGTACTCGTAGAAGCCGGCGCCCCCGCTGCGGCCGGGACGGCCGAAGTCGTCGACCATGCGGTCGATGACGCGGTCGGCGGGGTGCTCGGTCCACTCGCGGCCCTCGGCCTCGAAGGCCTTGCGGGTCTCGTTGCGGATCTTGCGCGGGAGGGTGAGGGTGAGCTCGTCCATCAGCGAGAGCACCTTGGCCGGGTAGCCGGCCTGGGCGGCGGCCTGTTCGACGGAGGCGGGCTCGATGCCCTCGCCGACCATCGCGACGCCCTCGTTGATGAACTGGCCGATGACGCGCGAGGTGAAGAAGCCGCGCGAGTCGTTGACCACGATGGGGGTCTTGGAGATCTGGCGGACCAGGTCGAAGGCGCGGGCGACGGCCTCGTCGCCGGTGCGCCCGCCCTTGATGATCTCCACCAGCGGCATCTTGTCGACGGGCGAGAAGAAGTGCAGGCCGATGAAGTCGGCGGGGCGCGCGACCCCTTCGGCGAGGCCGGTGATGGGGAGGGTGGAGGTGTTGGAGCAGAGCAGGGCGTCGGGGGCGACCACGTCCTGGATCTCCTGGAACACCTTGTGCTTGAGGGCGGTGTCCTCGAAGACGGCCTCGATGACGGCGTCGCAGCCCGCCAGGTCGGCGGCTTCGGCGGTCGGGGTGATCCGGGCGAGCAGCTCGGCCCGCTTGGCCTCGGTGGTGCGGCCCTTGGCGAGCGCCTTGTCGAGCAGCTTCTCGGAGTACGCCTTGCCCTTGGCGGCGGCTTCGGGGGTGACGTCCTTGAGGACGACCTCGATGCCCGCGCGGGCGCAGGAGTAGGCGATGCCGGCGCCCATCATGCCGGCGCCGAGGACGGCGACCCTGCGGACCCTGCGCGGCTCGACGCCCTGGGGGCGGCTGCGGCCGGCGTTGACGGCCTGGAGGTCGAAGAAGAAGGCCTGGATCATGTTCTTCGCGGTCTGGCCGGTGACCAGCTCGGTGAAGTAGCGGGCCTCGATGGTCAGCGCGGTCTCGAAGTCCACCTGGGAGCCCTCGACGGCGCAGGCCAGGATGTTGCGCGGGGCCGGGTACGGGGCGCCGTTCAGCTGCTTCTTGAGGTTGGCGGGGAAGGCCGGCAGGTTGGCGGCGAAGCGCGGGTTGGACGGCGTGCCGCCGGGGATCCTGTAGCCGGGGACGTCCCAGGGCTGCTTCGACTCGGGGTTGGCGTCGATGAAGGCGCGGGCCTTGGCCAGCATCTCCTCGGGGGTGGCGGCCAGTTCGTGGACGAGGCCGTTGTCGAGGGCGCGCTGCGGGTTGTACTGGGTGCCCTGGAGGAGGACCTTCAGGAGGGCGTCGGCGATGCCCATGAGGCGGACGGTGCGGGTGACGCCGCCGCCGGCCGGGAGCAGGCCGAGGGTGACCTCGGGCAGGCCGATCTTGGAGCCGGGGGCGTCGAGGGCGACGCGGTGGTGGGAGGCGAGGCAGATCTCGTAACCGCCGCCGAGGGCGGCGCCGTTGATCGCGGCGACGACGGGCTTGCCGAGGGTCTCGATGCGGCGCAGCGAGCGCTTGATCTCGGTGCCGGTGTCGAAGGCGAGCTGCGCGTGCTCGGGGCGCAGTCCGATCATGTCCTTGAGGTCGCCGCCGGCGAAGAAGGTCTTCTTGGCGGAGGTGTAGATGATGCCGCGGATGGAGTCCTTCTCGGCCTCGGCGCGGTCGGCGATGGCCGCGATGGAGTCCTTGAAGGCCTGGTTCATCGTGTTGGCGGACTGGTTCGGGTCGTCGAGGACCAGGGTGACGACGCCGGTCTCGTCCTGTTCCCAGCGGATCGTGGTGGACTCGCTCATGTTCGCTACTTCCGTGTCGGGGGTGGGATCAGGGGTCAGGACGGATCAGACGCGCTCGACGATGGTGGCGACGCCCATGCCGCCGCCGACGCAGAGGGTGACGAGGCCGTAGCGCTTGTCCTGGCGTTCCAGTTCGTCGACGACGGTGCCGAGCAGCATGGCGCCGGTGGCGCCGAGCGGGTGGCCGAGCGCGATGGCGCCGCCGTTGACGTTGACCTTGTCGAGGGAGACGCCCATGTCCTTGACGAAGCGCAGGACGACGCCGGCGAAGGCCTCGTTCATCTCGATGAGGTCGATGTCGTCGATGGTCAGGCCGGCCTTGGCGAGGGCCTTGCGGGTGGCGGGGGCGGGGCCGGTGAGCATGATGGTGGGCTCGGAGCCGGAGACGGCCGCCGAGACGATGCGGGCGCGGGGGCGCAGGCCGTTGCGCTCGCCGGCCTCGCGGGAGCCGATGGCGACGAGGGAGGCGCCGTCGACGATGCCGGAGGAGTTGCCGGCGTGGTGGACGTGGTCGATCTTCTCGATCCAGTGGTACTTCTGCAGGGCGACGGCGTCGAAGCCGCCGAGGTCGCCGATGTCGGCGAAGGACGGCTTCAGCTTGGCGAGGGTGTCGGCGGTGGTGCCGGGGCGGACGAACTCCTCGTGGTCGAGGACGACCAGGCCGTTGCGGTCGGTGACGGGGACCACGGATCCGGCGAAGCGGCCGTCCTTGATGGCGGTCGCGGCCCGCTCCTGGGAGAGGGCGGCGTACTCGTCGACGTCGCGGCGGGTGAACCCCTCGATGGTGGCGATCAGGTCGGCGCCGATGCCCTGGGGGACGAAGCCGGTGTCCCAGTTGGTCATCGGGTCGGCGAACCAGGCGCCGCCGTCGGAGGCCATCGGGACGCGGGACATGGACTCGACGCCACCGGCCAGGACCAGGTCCTCCCAGCCGGAGCGGACCTTGGCGGCGGCCAGGTTGACGGCTTCGAGGCCGGAGGCACAGAAGCGGTTCTCCTGGACGCCCGCGACGGTGTCGGGGAGTCCGGCGGCGATGGCCGCGATGCGGGCGATGTCGGAGCCCTGGTCGCCGACGGGGCCGACGACGCCGAGGACGATGTCGTCGATGGTGGCCGGGTCGAGGCCGGCGTTGCGCTCGCGCAGGGCGTGGATGAGGCCGACGACCAGGTCGATCGGCTTGGTGCCGTGCAGGGCGCCGTTGGCCTTGCCGCGCCCGCGCGGGGTGCGGATCGCGTCGTACACGTACGCTTCGGTGCTCACAGGTCTTGCCTTTCGGGGGAGGTCCGGGATGCGTCGGGGGAGCCGGCGGGCTCGGGTGTCAGCCGAGGAGGGAACGGCCGATGATCTCCTTCATGATCTCGGTCGTGCCCCCGTAGATGGTCTGGATGCGGCCGTCGGTGAAGGCCCGCGCCACGCGGTACTCGCTCATGTAGCCGTAGCCCCCGTGCAGCTGGAGGCAGCGGTCGGCGACCCGCTTCTGGAGTTCGGTGGCCCACCACTTGGCCATGGAGGCGTGGACGTGGTCCAGTTCGCCGTTCGCGTGGTCGGTGATGCAGCGGTCGAGGAAGGAGCGGGTGACCGCGCACTCGGTGGCCATCTCGGCGATCTCGAAGCGGACGTGCTGGAGCTTGGCGAGCGGGCGGCCGAAGGCCTCGCGCTCCTTGACGTACGTGGTGGTGATCTCCAGCAGGTGCTCGGCGGCGGCGATGGCGGCCATGGCGATGCCCATGCGCTCCTGCGCGAGGTTGGTCATCAGGTGGACGAAGGCGCCGTTGAGCTCGCCGAGCAGGTTCTCCTTGGGGACGCGTACGTCGTTGAAGAAGAGTTCGGCGGTGTCCTGGGACTTCTGGCCGATCTTGTCGAGGTTGCGGCCGCGCTCGAAACCCTCCGCGCCGCGCTCGACGACCAGCAGCGACAGTCCGTGCGCCCCGCCCTCGGGGGTGGTCTTCGCGACGACGATCACCAGGTCGGCGAGGATGCCGTTGGAGATGAAGGTCTTGGAGCCGTTGAGCAGCCAGTGGTCGCCGCGGTCCTCCGCGCTGGTGCGGATGCCCTGGAGGTCGGAGCCGGCGCCCGGCTCGGTCATCGCGATCGCCGTGACGGTCTCGCCGGAGCAGAAGCCGGGCAGCCAGCGGCGCTTCTGCTCCTCGGTGCCCAGTGAGGTGAGGTAGGGGCCGATGATGTCGTTGTGCAGGCCGATCGCCAGGCCGGGGGCGCCGGCGCGGGTGAACTCCTCGGCGAGGACGGCCGCGTAGCGGAAGTCGGGGTTGCCGCCGCCCCCGTACTCCTCCGGGACGGCGAGGCCGAGCAGCCCCTGGCGGCCGGCGGCGCGCCAGGCCTCGCGGCTGACGATGCCGTCCTTCTCCCACTGCTCGTAGTGCGGCAGCACCTCCTTGGCGAGGAAGGTGCGGACGGTCTCGCGGAACGCCTCGTGGTCGGCGTCGTAGATGCGGCGTTGCATCGGGGCCCCCTAGAGCCAGCTCTTGACGGTTTCGATCAGACGGGCCGGCTCGGGGCCGACGGGCGTGACGTTGAGCATGGTGACGCCCGCCTCCCGGAAGGCCTCGACGCGCTCGCGCACGTACCCCTCGGGTCCGCAGAGGGTCATGAGCTCGCAGAACTCGTCCGGGACGGCGGCGGCCGCGTCGCGCTTGCGGCCCGAGAGGTAGAGCTCCTGGATCGTGCGGGCCTCCTGCTCGTAGCCGTAGGCCACGGCGAGGTCGTTGTAGAAGTTGCGTCCGGGCGCGCCCATCCCGCCGACGTACAGGGCGATCTGCGGGCGCGCCAGGTCCCGGGCCTTCGCCGCGTCCTCCCCGATGGCCAGCAGGCCGCCGGCGACCGTCCGGAGCGGGCCGAGCGCGGCGGGCCGCTTCGCCGCACCCTCGGCGAGGGCGCTCCCCCATACGGCGTGCGCCTTCTCGGGGAGGAAGAGGGTGGGCAGCCAGCCGTCGGCGATCTCGGCGGTCAGGGCGACGTTGGCGGGGCCGAGGGCGGCGATGTAGACGGGGATCCGGTCGCGGACCGGGCGGGTGAGGATCTTCAGCGGCTTGCCGTGGCGTCCGCCGCGCTCGGGCGGCAGGGGCATGTCGGTGATGCCGTGGTGGTCGATGGTCTCGCGGCGCCAGATGCGCCGGCAGAGGTCGACGGTCTCGCGGGTGCGGCCGAGGGGCCGGTCGTACGGCTTGCCGTGCCAGCCCTCGACCACCTGCGGGCCGGAGGCGCCGAGGCCGAGCAGGGCCCGGCCGCCCGAGAGCGCGTCGAGTCCGGCGGCGGTCTGGGCGATGAGGGCGGGAGTGCGGGAGTAGACGTTGACGATGGCCGAGCCGATCTTCATCCGCTCGGTCCGCGCCGCCAGGTACCCCATGATGGTCGGGGAGTCGAAGCCCCAGGCCTCGGCGACCCAGACGGCGTCGAGTCCGGCCGACTCCAGGGCCGCCGCCTCGTCGGCGGCCCGGCGCGGGTCGCCCGCGTAGTCGAGCAGCATGGACAGTTCCATCAGGCGTCCTTCCCGGTCAGGCCCGGTACGTCCCAGTCGCGGGCCACGGACGCGGTGTCCGCCCCGGGCTGCGCCGGCCCCCTGACGGCGCCGGTGGGGGTGGCGGAGAAGCGGGGCGCGGGCGCGGGCTGGGTGATCCCGCCGGCCTCGGTGAAGGTGGAGCGGGCGGCGAGGTGCGGGTGGTGCGGGGCCTCGCCCAGGGAGAGCACGGGGGCCACGCAGGCGTCGGTGCCCTCGAAGACCTCCGTCCACTCGGCGCGCGTACGGGCCTTGAAGCGGGCGGCGACGCGCTCGCGCAGCTCGCCCCAGCGGGCCGGGTCCTTGCGGGCGGGGGCCCCGTCGGCGATCCCGAGGAGGCCGGCGAAGGTGTCGTAGAACTGCTGCTCCAGCGCTCCGACGGCCATGTACTTGCCGTCGGAGGTCTCGTAGGTGCCGTAGAAGGGGCATCCGCCGTCGAGGAGGTTGGCGCCGCGCCGGTCCTGCCAGCCGCCGGCCGCGACCATGCCGTGGATCATGGCGGTGAGGTGGGCGGTGCCGTCGACGATCGCGGCGTCCACGACCTGGCCGCTCCCGCCGGGGGTGCGGGCGTGCTGGAGGGCGGCGAGCACGCCGACGACCAGGTAGAGGGAGCCGCCCGCGTAGTCCCCGACCAGGTTGGCGGGGACGGCCGGGGGCCCGTCCGGGTCGCCGATCATGCCGAGGGCGCCGGTGACGGCGATGTACGCGATGTCGTGGCCGGCGGTGTGGGCGAGCGGACCCTCCTGGCCCCAGCCTGTCATCCGCCCGTACACCAGCTTCGGGTTGCGGGCGAGGCACTGCGCCGGGCCGACCCCGAGCCGCTCGGCGACACCGGGCCGGAAGCCCTCGACGAGCACGTCGGCCCGCTCGACGAGTTCCAGCACGCGGGCGGGGCCCTCGGCGGACTTCAGGTCGACGAGTACGGAGCGCTTGTTGCGGTTGGTGACGTCGTACGCCGGATCGACGCCGAGCCCGCCGCCGCCCGGCCGGTCCACGCGGACGACGTCCGCGCCGAGGTCGGCGAGGAGCATGGCGGCGAACGGACCTGGCCCGATGCCCGCGAGTTCCACGACGCGCACCCCGGCGAGCGGGCCGGTCCCTGTCTTCGCCACTGTCATCGGGCCCCCAGCGTCCCTGGTGCATGTGTGACACAACTGATGTAACACCAGCGATGCTAGGAACGCGTCCCACTCAGCACAAGAGCAAGCGCTTAGCCGATTGGCGCAATCTCCCCCGCACCACCGCCGCCTTCACGCCGGGCGCCGGGCGTCGAGCTCCTTGACGTGCCGCTTGAGCGCGACCGTCCGGTAGCTCTCCTCCACCCATTCGCACAGCACCTCCGCCGACGGCGCCCCCTTCTCCCCCAGCGGCACCGACACCCACCCCGCCCGGCCCAGGCCGTATCCGGTGGGCGTCGCGCCGGGAGCGGCCAGCGCGTGCCCGTGCAGGGCCTCGTCCTCGAGTTTCACCGAGAGGCCCGGCGGTTCGGGACCGTCCGCGTTCCCCAGGAAGACGAAGATCTTCTTGTTGACCTTCACCACACCGTCCTCGGGTCCCCAGGGATGCTCCTCGACGGCCTCCGGCAGCCCCAGCGCGAACGCGCGCACCGCCTCCCACTTGCGCACCGCAGCCTTCATCGAACCCTCCCACTTACCGCAGGTCACACCTGCTCGCACGGACAGTCGACCCCCACGCTAGCCTCAGCCACCGACACCAGCCGGGAGGAACGTTTCATGACCGCGCACGTCCACCGCAGCCGTCCACAGCCGGGCCCTGAACGGGAGTTCGACCTCGTGCTCTTCGGCGCGACCGGGTTCGTCGGGGCGCTCACCGCCGAGTACCTGGCCCTGAACGCCCCGGCCGGCTGCCGCTGGGCCCTGGCCGGACGCGACCCCGGGAAACTGGAGCGGCTGCGCGAGCGGCTGACGGCCCTCGACCCGGCCTGCGCCGGCCTGCCGCTGCTGCGCGCCGACGCCACCGACGGACCGGCCGTGCGCGAACTGGCCGCCGCCACACGGGTGCTGGCCACCGCCGTCGGGCCCTACGTCTGGTACGGGGCGGAGCTGGTCGCGGCCTGCGCCGATGCCGGAACCGACTACGCGGACCTCACCGGTGAGCCGGAGTTCGTCGACCGCATGTACGTCGCACACGACGCGCGGGCCCGCGAGACGGGGGCGCGGCTGGTCCACGCCTGCGGGTTCGACTGCGTCCCGGCCGACCTCGGGGCGTACTTCACGGTGGGCCTGCTGCCGGCCGGCGAACCGCTGCGGGTGGACGGGTTCGTCCGGTCCGCCGCGCTCGCCTCCGGCGGCACCGTGGCCTCCGCCCTCACCGCCCTGGGCCGGGGCCGGCAGAGCCTGGCCGCCTCGCGCGAGCGCAGGCTCTACCAGCCCCGGCTGCCCGGGCGCCGGGTGCGGGGCCCGGTGGGGGCGCCCCGGTTCAGCCGGGAGACCGGCACCTGGGCGCTCCCGCTGCCCACCCTGGACCCCCGCGTCGTCACCCGGTCCGCGGCCGCGCTGGAGCG
The DNA here is from genome assembly GCF_040701585.1 of Streptomyces sp. NPDC093801. Lineage (NCBI taxonomy): Bacteria > Bacillati > Actinomycetota > Actinomycetes > Kitasatosporales > Streptomycetaceae > Streptomyces > Streptomyces sp. NPDC093801. The sequence continues at coordinate 13,574 of NZ_JBFBDP010000056.1, forward strand.
CTACGGGCCGGACTTCCGCTACCGCCACTACGCCTCGGTGCGGCACCTGCCGGTCGCCCTGGGCGGGACGGCGGCCCTGGGCGCGGCGGCCGCGCTGGCCCAGGTGCCGGCGGCCCGGCGGTGGCTGATGGCCCGTTGGGAGCCGGGCAACGGCCCGGACGCGGAGCGGCGGGCCCGCAGCTGGTTCACCGTCCGCTTCGTCGGGGAGGGCGGCGGGCGCCGCGTGTTCACCGAGGTCTCGGGCGGCGACCCGGGCTACGGGGAGACCGCGAAGATGCTGGCGGAGTCCGCACTGTGCCTGGCGTACGACGCCCTCCCCGAGACCGCCGGCCAGCTCACCCCGGCGGTGGCGATGGGCGACGCCCTGCTGGCCCGCCTCCAGAAGGCGGGCATCCGCTTCCGGGTGGCGGCGGAGTCCTAGGGCCTGTCGTCCACGGGCTCGGGGCGGTCCGACCTGACCTGCGCCACGGCGTTCGGCATGAACCCGGCGACCGCGCCGGCCTCGTCCGGGGTCAGCGTGAGGACGCTGGAGAGGACGACGAGCGCGTCGCCCACGCGGACGACGGTCGCGTCCGCGTGCTCCTCGCCGTCGCCCGCCGTCATGACGGTCGCCCGGACGACGAGGCTCTCGTCCCCGAGCCCGGGCCCTTCGGCGACGGCGAAGGCGGCCGTCTCGGCGGGCTCCGCCGCCGCGTGCGGCAACTCCACGCTCCGGCACCGGTCCACCAGGGCGCGGATGCCCTCGACCGCCCGGTGCGCACCGCCTTCCGGGAACGAGTAGAGCTTCTCCATCCCGGGGATGACGCCGTTGCCGGCGGAGTGGCCGCCGCTGAACAAGGCCGTCGCGGACGCGGACGCCGCGGTCGTGTTCGCGTCCACGACGCTCTGCCCGTCCAGCAGTTCCGCGCAGGACGCGGGCGGCGCCGCAGCGGCCGGAGCGCCTTTCGGCCGCTCGTCCGGGGGTTCGGCCCGGGAGGTCCAGCCGCCCGGCAGGGCCGCGGGCAGGAGGTGCGTCCGCAACTCGGCGGCCGACGGCGGCGCCGGCCGTGGCGCCGGGCTCGCTGCGGGGCGCGCCGCCGGTGCCGACGAGCGCGGCCCCGCCTCACCCGCGCACCCGGCGACCGACAGGAGCAGCACGAACCCGGCGGCGCACCGGATGCCGGAGCGGGTCATCTCCCGTCACCGGCCTCGCGCAGGGCGCGCCGGCACAGGGAGTCCGCGCGCCGGGTGGTCTCGGGGATCCTGAACCGGGGGCTCAGCGCGAGGGTGTGGGCGCAGGCGTTGTCCAGGGAGACCCGGTGGCCGACGGACACGTACACCGGCTTGACCCCGTGCTGGGTGCGCAGCGCCCGGCCGACGACGGACCCGTCGGCCGCGAGCAGCGGCGAGGCCTCGCCGCGCGGGGCGCCCGGCTCCTCGTGGGTGAAGGTGAAGGGGTTCTTGGCGACGCCGACGCTGGGCAGCCCCGTCACCACCCCGAGGTGGCAGGCGAGGCCGAAGCCGCGCGGGTGGGCGAGGCCGTAGCCGTCGCAGACGACGAGGCCGGGGGTGACGGGGAGCGCCTCCAGGGCGGCCAGGACGGTCGGCAGCTCGCGGAAGGCGAGGAGGCCGGGGACGTAGGGGAAGCTGACGTGTCCGACGGCGGTGGACTCCGCGACGACGTCGAGGGTGGCGGCATCGAGGACGACGGCGGCGGCCGCCACGAGGTCGCGCTCGTCGTCGTAGGCGACGTCGACCCCGGCGACCAGTCCGCGGCCGGGCTCGGGGCCGGGCTCGTCGAGCACGACGCGCTTGCGGAGTTCGTCCTGTATCGCCCGGGCCTCTGCCTCGTCGGCGGGGGTCTTCACTCGTGTCATGAGGTGCGAGAGTAGCCTGGCGATCATGTTCGTCATGGAGCTCATGTACACCGCGCCCGTCGAGGACGTCGAAGCGGAGATGGACGCGCACGTCGCCTGGCTCGACGGGTACTACGCGTCCGGCGTCTTCCTGGCCTCGGGGCGCAAGGTCCCGCGCGAGGGCGGGGTCATCCTGGCCCGCGGGGTCTCGCGGGCCGAGGTCGAGAGGATCGCGGCCGAGGACCCGTTCGCGGTGGCGGGGGTGTGCGCCTATCGGATCACGGAGTTCATCGCCACGAAGACCTCCTCGGACCTGGCCGCTGTCCGGGAGTCCCTCCCGTCGTAGCCGCGCCGGGTCCGCGGCCGCGCGGAGCGGTCCCCCGCCCGCCCTTCCGCCGTTCCCAGGGGCTCCGCCCCTGCCCCGGTACCGGACGGGTACCGGACGCTCCGCGCCCGCTCGACGCGCCGGGAGGGTCCGGGGCGCGCCCCCGAGTACGCGGAGAACGGGCGGGGCGGGGAGACGGCTCCGCGCAGCGGCACCCCGCCCCCCTGCCGGCTCAGCGGTGGGGTTCCAGGCGGGCCGCGCGGCCCTTCTCGCCCGCCGCCCAGCACCCGCCGTCGCCCGCACAGGCGACGGTGTCGAACGAGCCCCCGTCCAGCGCCCGCCAGCTCCGCCCCGCGTCCAGCGTGACGTCCGTGCCCGTCGGCCCGACCGCCAGGGCGGCCGTGCGCCCGTACGGGTACCAGGCCGCGCCGGACCGGTACGCCGGCGGCGGCGCGGCCGCCGGGGTCCAGCTGCGGCCGGCGTCGGCGGAGCGGGCCGCCGCCAGGGGCGAGGCCTGGCCCGTGCGGTAGTCGCCGCCGACCGCGAGGCCCGTCGTGCGGTCGCGGAAGGCCAGGGCGAAGACCCCGCGCGCCGGATCCCCGCCCGGAAGGGCGGAGTCGGCGACCCGCCAGGTCAGCCCCCGGTCGCCGGAGTGCAGCACCCGCGCCGACGCCCCTCCCCCGGTGGCCAGCCGCACGTCCCGCGGGCCCGACGCCACCAGGCACTGCCCGCTCGCGGCGAACCCGGCCTCGCCGGGCAGCGCCTGCGGCATCCCGGCGTCCGGCAGCACCCGCCAGCCGCGCCCGCCGTCGTCGGTGGCCAGGACGCGGAACTTCCCGTCCACCGGGTCGCTCACGGCCAGCCCGTGCCGGGAGTCGAAGAAGGTCAGGCAGTCGTAGAAGGCCCGCGCGTCGGGGTTGCGGAAGGCCTCGGTCCAGCTCGCGCCGCCGTCCTCGGTCCGCAGGATCCGCGAGGCCCCGCCCTCCCCGATGGACAGCGCCACCGCCCGCCGCGCGTCGAAGGCCTCGATGTCGCGCAGTTCCAGCCGGTCCGCGACCGCGCCGGGCGGCGAGACGTCCTGCCAGCTGCGGCCGCCGTCGCGGGTGCGCAGCACGGTGCCCTTGGATCCGGCCAGCCAGGCCGTGTCGCGCCCGACGGCGGCCAGCCCGCGGAAGCGGACCCCCTGCGCGGCCGCCGGCCCGGTGTCCTTGAGGGCCCAGCCGACGCCCCGCGGCCCGGGGGCGAGGAGGTCCACCGCCCCCGTGTCCGCCTGCGCCGGCGCGGCCACCACCGCCGCCAGCAGGGCTGCCGCGCACATGCCAACTCCCAGAAGTCTCATGGCGCGGGAAGCTAACGCACCCTCATATCGCCGTCCAGGGTGCGGTACCGGCCGCGCGTTCCGGCCGTGGGCCCGCGACCGGCGACCTCCGTGGCACGGTCGCCTCTCGGCCAACTGTTCCTGCGGCGAGAACTGAGCGTGACCGCCTCGGACGGGATGCCCACAGGAGGTCCAGGGCGGCGGTTTGCGCCGGTGGAGTGAGCGTTAACCAGCCTTGTTGCGCTCCCCCGGGAGCCTGCGGCCAGGAGTGGCACCCCCTTCCCCGCGCCCCCCGCATGGTCACTCTGTGCGATCACACGGATGAGATCCGGCCAATCGGTGACGCAGCTCACGTCATCCGCCCTGCACGGATTTGCCGATTCCGGCGTCTATCCGGTTGCCGGGTCCCACCCCACAGCCCGGCAGCAGATCCGCTGCAAGGGAGCGAGCCTTGATCACTGTCATCGAGCAGGCCGTACAGGCACGGCTGGTCGCCACCGCCCCGAAGGTCGAGACCGTCCCCGTCACCCTCTGCTACGACCGCTCGGATCCCTTCGCCGTCCGCATGGCCTTCCCCGCCCTCGCCACGCTGGAGGGCGTCGAGGTCTCGTGGACCTTCGCGCGCGAGCTGCTGATGTCCGGGATCCAGCACCCGGCCGGCTGCGGCGACGTCCGCGTGCGCCCGTACGACGGGGACCGCACGACGATCGAGTTCCACGCGCCGGAGGGCGTGGCGATCGTGCTGATGACCACGGCCGAGGTCCGCGGCTTCCTGGACCGCTCCCGCGAGCTCGTTCCCCCGGGGCTGGAGCACCGCTACCTGGACATGGACCACAGCCTGGACGAGCTGATGCGCGGCTCCTGCTGAGAACGCGGGGACGGCTTTATTCGGTTGCGGGCGGCCCGGGCCGCCCGTAGCTTCATCGGCGACCCACCCCCGCCGAAACGGAGTAGGACATTGCTCTTCTGAGGTCCGAGACACCGACCACCACGACCACTTCCTTGTGACAGTCGGCTGTCTCCCCGCGTTGCACGCACCACTTCACGCAACCTGGAGGCCTCCATGAGTCATACCCCTACGTTCGTCACCTGCTCCGCCCTCTCGTTCGACTGGCCCGACGGAACCCCGGTCTTCGAGGGGTTCCAGTGGGCCGTGGGCCCCGGCCGCACCGGCCTGATCGGGCTCAACGGCTGCGGGAAGTCCACCCTGCTGAAGCTCGTCGCGGGCGCCCTGGCCCCGTCCGGGGGCCAGGTCTCCGTGGCCGGCACCCTCGGATACCTCCCGCAGGACGCCACCCTCGACACCGCGCTCCGCGTGGACGACGCGCTCGGCATCCGCACCGCCCGCACCGCCCTGCACGCCATCGAGGCGGGTGAGGCCACCGAGGCCAACTTCGCCGCCGTCGGCGACGACTGGGACGTGGAGGAGCGGGCCCTGGCCGTGCTCGACCAGCTCGGACTCGCCCGGATCGGCCTGGACCGCACCGTCGGCGAGCTGTCGGGCGGCGAGTGCGTCCTGCTGCGGCTGGCGGCCCTGCTGCTGGCCCGCCCGGACGTCCTGCTGCTGGACGAGCCCACCAACAACCTGGACCTGCGGGCCCGGCGCCGTCTCTACGCGGCCGTCGAGTCCTGGTCCGGGGTGATGGTGCTGGTCAGCCACGACCGGGAACTGCTGGAGCGGGTCGACCAGATCGCCGACCTGCGCGACGGCGAAGTCCGCTGGTACGGCGGCAACTTCGGCGACTACGAGCGGATGCTCGCCGCCGAGCAGGAGTCGGCCGAGCGGATGGTCCGCGTCGCGGAGGCCGACGTTCAGCGCCAGAAGCGCGAACTGGCCGACGCACAGCTCAAATTGGCCCGCCGCAAGCGGTACGCGCAGAAGATGCACGACACCAAGCGCGAGCCGAAGATCGTGATGAACGCCCGCAAGAGCGCCGCCCAGGAGTCGGCGGGCAAGCACCGCACGATGCACGCCGAGAAACTGGCGGACGCCCGCGAGCGGCTGGACCAGGCGGTGGAGGCGGTGCGCGACGACGCCGCGATCCGCATCGAGCTGCCCGCCACCCGGGTTCCGCCCGGCCGTCGGGTGCTGACCCTGACCGATCTGCGCCCGGCCCACGGGGCGGGCGTGGAGGGCGAGTGGGAGGTCCGCGGCCCGGAGCGGATCGCTCTGGTCGGCGCGAACGGCTCCGGCAAGACGACGCTGCTGCGGACCCTCGCGGGGCTGCTGCCCCCGGTGTCGGGGGAGGCCGTGACGCACGTCCCGGCGCGTTTCCTGCCGCAGCGGCTGGACGTGCTGGACGACGCGCGCTCGGTGGTGGAGAACGTGGCGCGGTTCGCCCCGCACGCCTCCAACAACACGATCCGGGCGCGGCTCGCGCACTTCCTGTTCCGGGGCGCCAAGGCGGACCGGGCGGCCGGGACCCTCTCGGGCGGCGAGCGGTTCCGCGCGGCGCTCGCGGCACTGCTGCTCGCCGAGCCCGCTCCGCAGCTGCTGATGCTGGACGAGCCGACGAACAGCCTGGACCTGGCGAGCGTGCGCCAGCTCGGCGAGGCCCTGGAGTCGTACGAGGGCGCGCTGGTCGTGGCGAGCCACGACGTGCCGTTCCTGGAATCGGTGGGGATCACGCGCTGGCTGCTGCTCGACGGCGAGCAGGGGCTGCGGGCGACCACGGCCGACGAGGTCCGCGCCTCGTTCTGGCAGGACTGATCCCGGGCGTCGGCGGCCCGCATCCCGGCCCCTCCCGCCGTCAAGGCCGGAGGGGCCGGCCACCTTCTGGCGTGATTCTCACCTTTGCGGAGGCCCTGGGGACCCCGTCCAACTGCGCAGATAACCGGATGTAGCCGGACATACCGGCGGGTGGGGCTTGGCTGGCCCTGATGCCGCACTTAACCTACGAGACCGTAGGCTACGGAACCGTAGGTAATTCGCTTTGTCCCCAGGAGCACCCGTGACGATCACTTCTCCCCACCTCGGCAGCTCGGAGGCGTGGACCGACGCCAAGCTGCTGTACGCGCTGGAAGAGGTGGTCGAGAAGGAGCTCAACCGCCATCTGAAGGTCACCAAGGACTGGATGCCCCACGAGTACGTGCCGTGGAGCGACGCCCGGAACTTCCCGGGCTTCTTCGAGGACGGCGAGGCCTGGGACCCGCAGCAGTCCAAGGTCACCGACATCGGCAAGATCGCGCTGGTCGTCAACCTGCTGACCGAGGACAACCTCCCCAGCTACCACCACGAGATCGCGACCCTGTTCGGCCGCAACGGCGCCTGGGGCACCTGGGTGCACCGCTGGACCGCCGAGGAGGGCCGCCACGGCATCGTGATGCGCGACTACCTGCTCGCCTCGCGCGCGGTGGACCCGGACAAGCTGGAAGCCTTCCGGATGCAGCACATGTCGGAGGGCTTCGAGTCCGACAACAGCCACTCGATGCTGCACTCGGTGGCGTACGTGGCCTTCCAGGAGCTCGCGACCCGCATCTCGCACCGCAACACCGGCCACCAGTCCGGTGACCCGGTGTGCGACCGGATGCTGGCCCGCATCGCGCAGGACGAGAACCTGCACATGATCTTCTACCGCAACCTGCTGGCCGCGGCCTTCGACATCGCCCCGGACCTCACGATGCAGGCCGTGCGCGACGTCGTCGTCAACTTCCGGATGCCCGGACACGGCATGCCCGGCTTCGAGCGGATGGCCGCGCAGATGGCGATCGGCGGGGTCTACAACCTGCGGATCCACCACGACGACGTACTGAGCCCCGTGATCCGCTTCCTCAAGATCATGGACATCGACGGGCTGGGCCCGGAGGGGCAGAAGGCCCAGGAGGAGCTCGGGCTCTTCATGAACGGCCTGGACACCGAGGCCCGCAAGTTCGACGAGCGCCTGGCCGCGCGCGCCGCGCGCATGGCCGCCCGCAGGGCCTGAGGCCTTCGCACCCGGGTCCGGCCCGGCCGGACTCCCGAACCCCTGGCGGATCCCCCTTCCGCCGGGGGTTCCCCGCTGTCCGGCGCGGACGGGCGTCCCGGCGCCGGCGCACGGTCAGGCGCGCGGGCGCAGGGCCTGCCGCTCCGTCTCCGAGAGCCCGCCCCAGACGCCGAAGCGCTCGTCGTTGGCGAGGGCGTACTCCAGGCACGCCGCCCTGCCCTCGCACGCCCCGCACAACCGCTTCGCGTCCTGAACGGAGGAGCCCGGGTCCGGGAAGAAGAAGCTCGGGCCCGTCTGGGCGCACAGCGCGAGGTCGTACCAGGCGGGGGCAGTGGTGGTGTTCATCGACATGCGGCGATCCTGGGCGCGGGCGATGGACGTCCGATCAACAGCTGATCAACACCGGGCCGGAGCCCCACACGAGCACCCTCCTCCCGAAGCATCGCACCCCCCACTGACAACGCCCGCCCTCCCGCGCCGACGGACGGCCGCCGGGGCCTGTCGTCACACTCCCGTCTGCCCCGCGGGCGACGACGGGAGTTTGACGACAGGCCCCGGGGTGCGATGATCATCCCTTTTCGACGAAAGGCCTGGCGCCCGCGGTGACCGAGTCACGACCCCACGCCCTGTTCTCCTTCGGCACCCTGAGGGACGGGCGGGTCCAGACCGCCCTCTTCGGCCGCGCCGTGCCCAGCTCCCCGGCCTCGCTGGTCGGCTACACGACCCGGCCCCTGAAGATCACCGACCCGGAGGTGATCGCCGCCAGCGGCCTCGACGTCCACCTGACCCTGGAGTGCCGGCTGGGCTCCACCGTCGAGGGCGCCGTCCTGCGCCTCACCGACGGGGAGCTGGCCGCCGCCGACGACTACGAGGTGGACGACTACGCCCGCCGACGGGTGCTGCTGTCCTCCGGCGAGAGCGCCTGGGCCTACCTGGACGCGAACCCGCTGCGCTCGGCGGCGCGGATCGTGATCGCCGGCGACAGCATCGCCTACGGGCGCTGCGATCCGCAGGGCGGCTGGGCGGCCCGGCTCGCGGCCCGCCACATCGCCGCCGACGAGACGGCCCACCGGGTCTTCAACCTGGCCGTCCCGGGCAGCACCCTGGCCGACGTCGCCGAGCAGACCCCCGGCCTCCTCGCCGCGCGCCGCCCGGACACCCTCCTGGTCGCCGCCGGCATCAACGACTCGGCCGTGCCGGCGGACGCCCCGGATCCGGACCCGGCCGGCCCGGCGCACCTCGGGGCGGCCCTCGCCTCCCTGGCGGCCACGGCCCGGGACCACAACGCCCGCCTGGTGGTCCTCGGCCCCCTCTGGCTGGACGAGTCCCGCACGGCCGACTACGAGGGCCTGCGCTTCACCGAAGCCAGGGCCCTGCACCTGCGCGAGTCCCTGCGCACCTGGTGCGCGGAGAACCACGTCGACCACATCGACCCGTGGGACGTCCTGCGCGACCGCCCCGGCCTCCTTGTGGACGGCATCCACCCGACCCCGGAGGGCCACGAGGTGCTCCACCGCCACCTCACGGCCGGCCAGGACGCGGCCCGGGCCCGGTAGCGGGCGGGCGCGGCCGGAGCCCGCGGCCGTTCAGGCCTCCGGATCCGGATGCGGATCCGGGTGCTTCGCGCGGCTCGGCTGGACGCGTTTGGGTTCGCCCGGCATCTTCGGGTGGTCCGGCGGGTACGGCATGTCGCCCAGGCCGTGGTCGCGCTCGTCGCGGGCCGCGCGTTCCAGCACGGCCTCCAGGCCGAACGCGTGCTCGTCCATCTCGCCGTGCAGGTCGCCGAGTTCGGCGAAGCGGGCCGGCATCGTCACGATGTCGAAGTCGCGCGGCTCCGCATCGTCCAGCTCCTCCCAGCGCAGCGGCGCCGAGACCGGGGCGTGCGGGCGGGGGCGGACGGAGTAGGCCGAGGCGATGGTCCGGTCGCGGGCGGTCTGGTTGTAGTCGACGAAGATCCGCGCGCCGCGCTCCTCCTTCCACCAGGCCGTCGTGACCTCGTCGGGCATCCGCCGCTCCAGCTCCCGGCCCAGGGCGATCGCGCACCGGCGGACCTCCGTGAAGGTCCAGCGCGGCTCGATCGGCACGAACACGTGCAGGCCGCGCCCGCCCGAGGTCTTGGGCCAGCCGCGCAGCCCCACCTCGTCCAGGAGGGCGCGCAGCTCGTGCGCGGCCGCCACCGCGTGGTGGTAGTCGGTGCCCGGCTGCGGGTCCAGGTCGATGCGCAGCTCGTCCGGCCGGTCGGTGTCCCCGCGGCGCACCGGCCAGGGGTGGAAGGTGAGGCAGCCCAGGTTGGCGGCCCACAGGACGGCGGCGGGCTCGGTGGGGCAGATCTCGTCCGCCGAACGGCCGCTGGGGAAGGTGATGTGGGCGGTCGGGATCCAGTCGGGCAGGTTCTTCGGGGCCCGCTTCTGGAAGAACGACTCCCCCTCCACGCCGTCCGGGTAGCGCTCCAGGGTGGTGGGGCGGTCGCGCAGGGCGCGGGTGATCCCGGCGGCGACGGCCAGGTAGTACTCGGCGACGTCCCGCTTCGTGAGCCCGCGCTCCGGGAAGTACACCTTGTCCGGGCTGGACAGGCGTACCGCCCGCCCGCCGGCCTCGATCTCCACCGCGCCACCCTTGCCCGTGCCCATGGGCGCCACGGTAGGCGGGCGCGTGCGGACGCGCACACCGGGCGCACCCGCCCGTACCACCGCAGAATCGGGGGCATGGACCTGCCGGTGATGCCTCCCCTGAAGCCGATGCTCGCCAAGTCCGTGGCGAGGATCCCGCCCGGCATGCAGTACGAGGCCAAATGGGACGGCTTCCGGGCGATCGTCCACCGCGACGGGGACGAGGTGGTCATCGGCAGCCGCACCGGCAAGGACCTGGCCCGGTACTTCCCCGAGCTGGTGGCGGCGCTGAAGGAGAACCTGCCGCCCCGCTGCGTGGTCGACGGGGAGGTCGTGATCGTGCACGGCGGGCGGCTCGACTTCGACCGGCTGACCGAGCGGATCCACCCGGCCGCCTCCCGCGTGAAACTGCTCGCCGAGACCACCCCGGCCGCCTTCGTCGCCTTCGACCTGCTCGCCCTCGGCGACGAGGCCCTCCTCGACACCGCGCTCGCCGAACGCCGCAGCGCCCTGGTCCACGTCCTCTCCACAGCCCGGCCCCCCGTGCACCTCGCGCCCGCGACCACCGACCCCGCGCTCGCGCGGGAGTGGTTCGAGCGGTTCGAAGGCGCCGGACTCGACGGGGTCGTCGCGAAACCCCTCGACCTCCCCTACCGGCCCGACGCCCGCCTGATGTTCAAGATCAAGCACGAGCGTACGGCCGACGTCGTCCTCGCCGGTTTCCGTTTCCACAAGAGCGGTCCGATCATCGGATCGCTGCTCCTGGGCCTCTACGACGCCCACGGCGCCCTCCAGCACGTGGGCGTCTGCGCCGCCTTCCCCATGAAGCGCCGCGCCGAGCTCGTCGAGGAGCTGGAGCCGCTGCGGATGCCGGACGCCGAGGGGCACCCGTGGGCGTCGTGGACCGAGGAGGCCGCGCACGAGAGCGCCCGGCTGCCCGGTGCGCAGAGCCGCTGGACGGGGAAGAAGGACCTGTCCTGGGTGCCGCTGCGCCCCGAGCGCGTCTGCGAGGTGAAGTACGACCACATGGAGGGCGACCGCTTCCGGCACACCGCGCAGTTCCTCCGCTGGCGGCCCGACCGCACCCCGGAGGACTGCACGTACGGGCAGCTGGAGGAGGTCGTCGGCTACGACCTGGACGAAGTGCTGGGCGGCGCCGGCTGAGGGGCCGGCGCGGCGGACGCCGTGAGTTCCTCCCACCGGGCCCGGTCGGGGCCCACCGCGTGGGGCTCCCAGCCGGGCCGGTCCGCGAGCCAGCGCGCCACCGCGGCACGGACCGCGGGGTCCGCGTAGGCCCGCCGGGGAGGTTCGGCCAGGTGGCGGACCCTGGCCCGGGCCCGCATCACCTCCGGGTCCTCCAGCGCGCACGCGAACAGGGCGGCCGCCTCCCGCGCCCGGTCGGCGCGGTCGGCCCGGCCCGGCCCGCCCGCCCGCGTCCGCGCCCCCTCCGCGAGGCGCTCCCCCACGGCCGCGTCCGCGCCGGCCTGGAAGTCGAACCAGGGCTTCAGGGTGCGCAGCGCCCAGCCGTGGTAGCCGGCGGCGAAGGCGGGCGAGCCCGGGTCCCGGTGGGCCGTCCGGGTCACCCGGTCGGCCGCCCACAGCGCGAGCGAGGTCCCCTGGGCCAGGGTGGGGTTGGTGTGGGCGAGGGCGTCCCCGACGGGGACCATCCCGCTCACCACGGGGCCCCGCCCGTCGGCCAGGGGGCTCCACCGGTTGTCCAGGCCCGCGGTGGCCAGGACCTCCGACAGCGGCTCGGCGCCCAGGCCGAGCCAGGCGGCGCCCGGCGGGAAGGCCCGGGCGGCGGCCTCGAAGACGGCCGGATCGCGCAGGGCGGCCCGGGTGGGGTCCCCGGTGTGGGCGAACACGGTCACGGCGAAGACCCGGTTGTCGGACGGGAAGACGGCGCAGCCCGCGAAGGGGCCGCCGGTCACCGTCCAGGGCCGGCGCGGACCCTCGTCCACCCCGTCGGGCAGCCGGTACCAGCGGCAGAAGTAGGCCAGGCCCGTGCGGTGCCGCTCGACGGCGGCCGGACGGCAGCCGGCCGCGGCCAGCAGGGGCGCGGAGCCGCCGCGGCGGCCCCCGGCGTCCACCACGAGGTCGCCCGCGTACCGGCCGCCCGGGGTGCTCACCCCGGTGATCCCGGGCTGCGCGCCCCCGGCCGCGGTCAGCCCGGTGACCGGCTCGCCGTAGCGCACCACCGCGCCCCGTTGCGCGCGCAGGGCGGTGGTCAGCGCGCTCTCCAGCACGATGCGCCGGGCCTGGAGCAGCACCAGGTCCTCGTCGCCGGGGCGCGCGGGCGGCCGTACGTCGAACCAGTCGAGCTCGTGCCGCTCGCGGGCGCCGAGCCGGAGCATCTCGGCGTGCACGTCGGGCAGCTCGGCGCGGAGCACCGCCCGGGCCGCGCCGAGCAGGACGTGCGGCTGGGCCGCCTGGGGCACGCCCGGGCGCCGCCAGCCGAAGAAGTCCCGGTCGAGGGCGGTGCCGGGGGCGCGGGCGTCCCGTTCGAAGACCTCGGCGGTGTGTCCGCGCCGGGCCGCGAGCAGGGCCGTCGCCAGCCCCGCCACCCCACCGCCGATCACCAGCAGATGTGCCATGGCGCGCCCCCCCGGGCCGGTGTACGTACGACGATCGGACCGACAGAGCCTGCGCGCACGGCGCCTGGCCGAAACTCGCACACCCGTCCGAGGGGCGGGCGGGCACCGCCTTGACGCGCCGTCTCCTCGCCGCGGGGAATGGGAGGATGGCCGTTCCCCCGTAGGACGACGGACAGGACTGCCCGCGTGACGTCCCAGAACCCCGAACCCACCGGCGCCCCGCGCGCCGTCCCCGGGCCGAACGCCGTCGTCGGCGTCGGGCTGGTCGTGCTCGGCCCCGACGGGCGGGTGCTGCTCGGCCAGGCGCACGACGGCCGCTGGGAGCTGCCCGGCGGCAAGGTCGACCCCGGGGAGGGCTTCGAGCGGGCCGCCGCTCGGGAGCTCGCCGAGGAGACGGGCCTGCGCACCGCCCCGGAGGCCGTCGAGGTGCTGGCCGTCCACATCTCCTCCACGGCCACCGACGTGACCCGCCTGACGGCGGCCGCCCTCACCCGCTCCGCCGAGGGCACCCCGGTGGTGACCGAGCCGCACAAGATCGCCCGGTGGCGCTGGTTCGCCCCGGCGGAGATCCCCGGGGCGCTGTACGCCCCGTCGGCGGCGGTCCTGCACGCCTGGCGCCCCGACCTCCCGGACCTGCCCGCCGTCCCCCACCACGACTACCCCACCGCCGGCCCCCGCCAAGGCCCCCCGGCCGCCGGCCCGGCGACGGCTTAGGCCGTGTCCTTCGGATCAGGCCGGGGCGCGAAGTTCCCCTCGCGGAGGTCCTCCGCGAGCAGCCGCTTGGCGATCGCGTCCGACGCCGCCCTCAGTTCCGCGCTGCGCGGCCGGCCCCGGTCCCGCTCCAGCCGGTCGCCGAGCCACTGCCCCCATGCGGCGGAGATGACGTCGGCCTCCCGCTGCCCGCCCCGCGTCAGGCTGAAGAAGCCGTTCTGCCGGGTCAGGTAGCCCTCCTCCACCATGCGGTCGAAGACCGGCAGCAGCACCTCCGGCGGCAGCGACCGGCGCGAGGCGATCAGCCCCAGCCCGGCGTGCCCGACCGTACGGGTCAGCAGGTCCACCTGCATGACGGCCCACGCGCCGGCCATGTCCAGCCGGGTGTCGGAGGCCTCGACGATGCCGCGGGCCTGCTGCGGCCCCATCGTCCGTACGAGCTTGCCCACGGCCAGCTCCAGCAGCTTGGCCGAGTCCCCCGAGGCCGTGGCCGGCGAGGCGAAGCCGTCGCCCATGTCCGTGGACGCGGCGCGGACGCTGTCGCGCAGCCGGACCTGCTTGAGGAAGAGGGAGACGACGAAGCCGACGACGGCCACCGGCACGGTCCACAGGAACACGGTGTGCAGCGCCGCGGCGTACGCGTCGACGATCGGGCCGGCCGCCGCCGGGTCGAGCGCGTGCACCCCCCGGGGGCTCTGCGCGGCGGCGGCGAGCCGCGCCGGGTCCTCGCCCCCGGCGCGGGCGGCGCGCGCCACGGCGGCCTCCAGCCCGGGCGCCAGGCTGTTGGCGTAGATCGTCCCGAAGACGGAGGTTCCGAACGCGCTGCCCAGCGTGCGGAAGAAGGTGACGCCGGAGGTGGCCGTGCCGAGGTCGGCGTAGTCCACGGTGTTCTGCACGGCGATGGTGAGCACCTGCATGCACAGTCCGATCCCGGCGCCGAGCACCAGCATGTACAGCGATTCCCGCCAGGGCCCGGTGTCCGCGTCCATCCCGGACAGCAGGTACAGGCCGACCCCCATCACGGCGCAGCCCGCGATGGGGAAGATCCGGTACCGGCCGGTCCTGCCGGTGACGCCGCCGCTGAAGACGGACGCGGCCAGCAGACCGAAGACCAGGGGCAGCGTCCGTACGCCCGACAGGGTGGCCGAGTCCCCGTCCACGTACTGGAGGTAGGCCGGCAGGAAGGTCATCGCGCCGAGCATGGCGAAGCCGACGACGAAGCTGAGCACCGAGCACACCGTGAAGACGGGGTTGCGGAACAGCCGCATCGGCAGCATGGGTTCGGCAGCCCGGGTCTCCGCCAGGCAGAACAGCGCGAGCGCCAGGACCCCGCCCGCCAGAAGTCCGACGATCACGGCGGAGTTCCAGGGGTACTCGTTCCCGCCCCAGCTGGTCGCCAGGATCAGCGCGCTCGACCCGACGGTGACCAGGGCGATGCCCGGGTAGTCGATGCGGGGCCGCCCCGGGGTGCGTACCGAGGGGATGGTGCGGGCGGCCGCGACGACCACCAGCACGGCGAGGGGGACGTTGACGTAGAAGGCCCAGCGCCAGCTCAGGTGGTCGGTGAACAGCCCGCCGAGCAGGGGGCCGATGACGGTGGCGACGCCGAAGACGGCGCCGATGGCGCCCTGGTAGACGCCCCGTTCGCGCAGCGGGACCACGTCCGCGATGAGCGCCATCGACGTGACCATGAGGCCGCCGGCGCCGAAGCCCTGGAGGCCCCGCCAGAGGATCAGCAGGGTCATGTTCGCGGCGAGGCCGCAGAGGAAGGAGCCGGTGACGAAGACGACCGCGGAGATCTGGAAGACGGCCTTCCGGCCGAAGAGGTCGCCGAACTTCCCGACGAGCACGGTCGCGACGGTCTCCGCGAGCAGGTATGCGGTCACCACCCAGGCCATGTGGTCCCCGCCGCCGAGGTCCCCCACGATCGTGGGGAGCGCGGTGCCCACGATCGTCTGATCGAGGGCGGCCAGCAGCACGGCGAGCATGATCGTGCCGAAGACGACGTTGCGCCGCCGCCGGTCGAGCGCGGGCGGCGGCGCGACCGTGGCGGGGGCAGTGGTCACCCTCGCACTGTCACAGCCGCCCGCCCCCGCCGCATGCCGCAAGCCGCCGTACGGGGGACCCCGCCGACCGCCCCCGGAGCCCGGGCTCAGCGCAGGTGGGCGAGCCCCGGGTGCTCCGCCGCGTACCCGTCCAGCAACCGGCGGGCCACGGTCACCGAGTCCACCAGCGGGTGCAGCGCGAACGCCTTGACGGCGTCCACCCGCGAGCCGCTGCCCGCGGCGGCAAGGACCGCCCGCTCGGCCGCCTTCACCGAGGTCACCAGCCCCACCGCGTGCAGGGGCAGCGGTGCCACCGACACCGGGTGCGCCCCGTTCGCGTCGACCGCGCACGGCACCTCGATCACCGCCTGCGCGTCCAGCACGGACAGGGTCGAGCCGTTGCGGACGTTGAGGATCAGCGTCGTCCGCTCGTTGCGGGCGATGGCCCGCATCAGCGCCAGGGCCACCTTCTCGTAGCCGCCGGACTCCAGGTCGCTCTCCTCGCGCTCCCCGACGCCCGCCACCTCGCGGTTCTCCGACATGTACGTGGCCTCGCGCTCGGCCCGGGTCCGGTCCCAGGCGGCGAGCGCCGCCCCGGCGGGCTGCCCCGGCCGGCCGGCCTCGGCGTAGAAACCGCGCTGCTGGTCGCGCAGGAAGGCCCCGCGCGTCCGCTCGGCCTCCTGGTAGGCCCGTACGGTGTCGCGGTTGAAGTAGTAGTAGTGCAGGTACTCGTTCGGGATCGCGCCCAGCGAGCGAAGCCAGTCGGCCCCGAAGAGGCGCCCCTCCTCGAAGGACTCCAGCGCCTGGTCGTCGGCCAGCAGCCGGGGCAGTTTGTCGCGTCCGCCGACGTGCAGTCCGCGCACCCAGCCGAGGTGGTTCAGGCCGACGTAGTCGATCCAGGCCTCCTCGGGACGGGCGACGCCCAGGAGGCGGGCGATGCGGCGGCCGAGGCCGACGGGCGAGTCGCAGATGCCGATGACCCGCCCGCCCAGTTCCTCGGACATCGCCTCGGTGACCACCCCGGCGGGGTTGGTGAAGTTGATGACCCAGGCGTCCGGGGCGGTCCGGGCGATCCGGCGGGCCAGCTCCCGGGCCACCGGCACGGTCCGCAGCCCGTACGCGACACCGCCCGCGCCGACCGTCTCCTGGCCCAGCACCCCTTCGGCCAGGGCGATCCGCTCGTCCGCCGCACGCCCCTCCAGACCGCCGACGCGGATGGCCGAGAAGACGAAGTCGGCTCCGCGCAGGGCCTCGTCCAGGTCCCGGGTGGCGGTGACCTCCGGGGCGTCCGCCTCCCCGGAGGCGGCGGCCTGGTCCGCGAGCACCCGGGCCATGGCGGCGAGCCGCACGGGATCCTCGTCGTAGAGGGTCACCCGGGACACCCGGCCCTCGGCGTGGTCGCCGAGCAGTGCTCCGTAGACGAGCGGGACGCGGAATCCGCCCCCGCCGAGGATGGTCAACCGCACGCCCCTACCGTCCTTCCGGCCTTTCGAGGTACCGCCCGCCGCCACGGCCCGGGGCGACGCGCCCCGGGCACCGACGCGGATGCCACGATCGGCGGCATCCACTCGATGTCGCCGATCGTGGCATCCGGCCCTCGGCGCCCGGCGGGGGCGGACCGGAGCACCGCCGGATCGACAGGTCCTGGGGACCAGTGTCCCCCGCCGCGTCAGTCCCCCAGCGCCGGAACCGCCCGCAGGCGGGCCCCCTGCTGCTTGGGGAAGCCCGCGCCGCCGGGCACGGGACCGGTCGGCAGGCCCTGCGGGGCCGAGAGCACCAGGGTGATCCGGGTGAGCCCCATCCCGTCGAGCATCCGGCTGGTTTCGGCCACCATCCGGCAGCGCACCAGGCCCCAGCCCGGGTCGGGGTGGCGCACGGTCCGCACCGCGCCGTCCAGCTCGGCGGCCTCCTGCCCGTGGGTGGTCAGCCAGTGCGGGACCCCGTACCGGTAGGCCGCCTCCATGAACGGGTCACGGGCCACCTCCTGACGGATGCTCCGCAGCCCCTCGTCCTCCGGGGCCGCCTCCAGGGCGGTGGCGAACTGGGCCAGCAGCGGTACGCACCAGGCCGGTTCGTGGTCCTCCAGCACGGCCGCGGCGTCCGGGTGGAAGAGCACGAAGCGCAGGAAGTTGTCGTCCGGCAGGGCCGTGGGGTGCGGCCTCACCGTCTGGAAGAGCCGGTCGAAGGCCGAGTTGGTGAGGGCCACGTCCCAGCGGTGGTCCACCAGGAAGCTCGGGTAGGGCACGGCCTCCATCAGGGCCGCGTAGTCGACCAGGTAGTCGCGCTGGGCCGGGTCCTGCGGCAGCCGGCTCTCCTCGGCCGCGCGCCAGGTGGGCGGCGGGTCGCGGTCGACCATGATCCGGAAGAGCCAGAAGCACTGCCGCTCGCTCATCTCCAGGGCCTCGGCCAGGGCGAGGAGTTTGCGGTCGGTCCATTCCTTGACCAGGCCGCGTTCCCAGTTCCCGTACGCGCGTACGCTGATGCGCAGGCGCGCCGCGAGGTCTTCCTGACTCAGGCCCAGTTCTTCGCGGCGTTGGCGCAAAATCTCCTTGCGCCGCTCCGACCGCACTGCGCCACGGGCGGACTCGTCGCCCGCCAGGCGCTCCTCACCGGCTCGGACGAGGCCATCAGACGGGCCCACCGCTGCGAGATGTGGCACCGAGAGCTCCCCCTCCTCAACGGTCTGGATCTTCATTTCCGTGTGGCGATCCTGCTACCGACTTCATTCGAGTGTCAACTATTGTGGCAATTCCAGCCTGGCGACAGCTCATTCGCGCCACAGCTGTGGCAAGTTATGGCTCTCCCAAAACAAACCGG
Source organism: Streptomyces sp. NPDC093801 (assembly GCF_040701585.1). Classification (NCBI taxonomy): domain Bacteria; kingdom Bacillati; phylum Actinomycetota; class Actinomycetes; order Kitasatosporales; family Streptomycetaceae; genus Streptomyces; species Streptomyces sp. NPDC093801. The sequence goes on from NZ_JBFBDP010000056.1 coordinate 31,751, forward strand.
ATAGATTCCCTGAGGCCGACCACGTGCCCACTGACCTCGCGCGATCTAGGAGAACCACTGGTGACAGACGGCTTCCCGGCTCCCGTCGCGGTGGCCAACGCGCCCCTGGCGGCAACCGTCACGCGGGTCGCCGAGCTGGCGAACAAAATGGGCCGCGACCCGAACCAGGTCTTCGACCTCCGCCGCCTCTCCGAGGCTTCCGGGGTTCCCACGGACGTGATCAGATCCCTGCTCGACGGCAGGCGGGCCGGTGAACCCGATCTCCAGGCGCGCTTCCTCCAGCGCCTCGACCTGCTCCGGCGGACCCGGGTGAAGCCCAACGGCCGCCGCTACACCCAGCAGGAGATCGCGGACGGCGCCGGGATGTCGCGGCAGCAGGCGGGCGCCCTCATCAACGGCGACCGGCGGCCCACCATGGAGCACTGCGACGCCATCCAGCGCTTCTTCGGGGTGCACGCGGGCTTCCTCACCGCCCATGACGCAGACGCCCTCACCGACGCCCTCCAGCGCACCGAGCAGCAGCTCCTCCAGGACTTCGCGGGACGCGAGCGCCAGACCGTGCCGGCCGAGGCCGCCGCGGCCGGCGACCCGCTCGCACGGCTCCTGCAGAACCACGGTGTCCGGGGCATCGCCTGGCGCGCCGCCCAACTGCCCAGCGACAAGCACCGGGACAAGGTGACCGAATGGCTGGACATGCTTCTCGAAAGCGTCAAACCGAACGAATCATGACCCAGTCGAAAGTCTGGATCTGATCCTTGAGTCCTGATCCGGATCCGCGTCGACGGGGAGAACGGTGAGCATAGGCAGAGCGCAGCGGCGATTGTGCGCGGAGCTGGTGTCCGGCATCAAGCTGGCCGCCCCCGTGGAACCCGTGGACCTCTACGCCGCCCTCTGCGACGGCATGAGCAGGCACCGGGGCCGCCCGGTGCAGTTCCGGATGGCGGCCTTCCCGCAGGGGACGGCGAGCGGGCTGTGGCTGGACATGGCGGACCGGGACCTGGTCGTGATCGAGGAGCGCACCGCGCCGGACCACCAGCTGGTCATCCTGGGCCACGAGCTCTGGCACATGAAGGCGGGCCACTGCAGCCACCACGTCGACGGCGCCGCGGTCGCGGCCCGGCTGCTGAGCGACGGCGCCGACCTCGGCGAGACGGTCCGCAGCGTCGCCGCGCGCACCCGCGCCGACGTCCAGGAGGAGACGGAGGCCGAGACCTTCGGGCTCCTGCTCGGCAGCCGGTGCCGCACCTGGCTCGCCGGATCCTCCGGCGCCCGGCCGGCCGGGCGGCGCGACGAGCTGGCGGGCCGGATCGAGACCTCCCTCGGCTACCGGGGGCACAGGAACGACCGTTGAAAGGACCGGACTACTACATCCCGGCGGCCGCCATGGCGATCTCCCTCGTCTGCAAGCTGCCGGCCCTGCGCACCAACTGGCGCGATCCGCTCCTGCGGTCGGTCTGTGTCCTGCTCCTCCTGGCCGGCTCGGTCTTCACCTTCGCCGCCCCGCCCACCATCGAAGCCGTCAACCGCTGGACCGGGATACCCAACTTCTCCGCCCCCCTGGTCTACTGCCTGATGACCGCCTTCAGCGCCTCCTGCCTCGTGCTGGTCTTCAACTGGCGCGGCGGCCCCGCGGAGGAGATCCGGGCCACCTCGCTGCGATGGATCGCCGGCTACTCCGTCGTCGTCGCGGCGATCGTCGTGCTGTTCGCCATCGGCTCGGCACCCGTCGAGCGGCTGCGCGACTTCGACACGTACTACGCGAACACCCCGTACATCCGGCTGATGATCGCCTCCTACCTGCTGGCGCACAACGTGGCCGTGATGATGATGGTCTCGATGTGCTGGCGCTGGTCCCTCCAGGTCTGCGGCTGGCTCCGGGCCGGCCTGCTGATCATCGTGTCGGGCTACGCCATCAGCCTGGCCTACGACGCCGCGAAGATGTCCGCCGTCGCCGCCCGCTGGTTCGACCGCGACCTGGACTTCCTGAGCACCTTCGTCGCCCCGCCGCTGGCCTCCGCCGGCGCGCTGGTCAGCTCGGTGGGCTTCGTGCTGCCCCTGGTGTACCAGCGCGTGTCGGACAGCTGGCGCACCTGGAGCACCTACCGGCACCTGGGGGCGCTGTGGCACGAGGTGCAGCGCACCGCGCCGAGCGGCACGCCCGGGGTGCGGATGTCCTGGTGGTCCCCGGCCGCGATCCGGGTGATCCAGCGGGAGTCCGACATCCACGACGGGTTCCTGCGCCTGGGCCCCTGCTTCGACCGGCGCCACCGCGACACCGCCTACGAGCGGGCCCTGGCGGCCGGCGCGGACGAGGAGACGGCCCGCGCCGTCGCGGACGCGGCGATGGTGGCGGCCGCCGTGCTGGTGTGCGCCTCCGACCCGGAGGCGGCGTCCGGGGGCGAGGAGGAGGAAGCCGACGGGAACCGGGTCCTCGTCACCGCCGACGGTCCGCGCGACCTGGTACGGATCTCGCACGCGCTGCGGCACTCGCCGCTGGTGGCCGCGGCCCGGCGGCAGGCGGCCCCGGCGGGGGGCTGAGCCCCGCGGCAGGCGGCCCCGGCGGGGGCTGAGCCCGCCGGGGCCGCGCGGCCGGGAACGCCGCCCCGAGCCTCAGCGGGAGGCGGTCACCGACAGGGCCGGGAACAGGTCCTGGAAGGCGCCGGCGGAGTCCGTGCCGGCCCGCCCGTAGGGGGCGTCGAAGCTCCAGACCATGAACAGCAGGAACACGATCAGCGCGCTGAACAGCCCGGCCAGCAGCAGCTCGCGGCCGGAGCGCCGGATCTGGAGGGTGAAGATCAGCCCGATGGTGACCACCCCGCCCACCAGCAGCCCGACCCAGACCACGCTCGGCAGGGTGGACTCGTCGCTCTGCGTGCGCGAGTGGCGGGCGTCGTCGGCGGCCGCGATCTGGTCGAGCAGCGGCTGGTAGGCCTGCGCCTGGAGCTCGTTGGCGGGGCTCTGGTGGGTGACGTCAGTGCGCAGCTTCCCGAGCAGCTGCGCGCCCTCGGGGGAGGCGTCCCTGCCGGAGACCAGCCGCGGCCAGTCGACGCTGACCGTGTGGGAGACGTACGCGTCCACCTCGCCGCGGATCCGGTCGCGGACGGGCACCGGGTAGACGTCGGCCCGCTGGGTGACCTCGTACAGCGCCTGCGCCTCGCGGCGCACGCTGTCCTCGGCGGCGCCGCGCGCCTCCCAGACCCCCGCGATCGCCAGGCCCAGGACGATCGCGTAGACCACGCCGACCATCATCGTCATGTACTCGATGACGTCGGGGGTTTCGCTGGTGTCCTCGTCGTCCGCGACCCGGCGGTGCCGGATCACGGTCATGGCGAGGACGAGGGCGCAGACGAGCGCCATGGCGATGGCCAGGACCAGCCATTCGGACACGAGGGATCTCCCGTTCGTGGGTGCGTCAGTGCGGGGGTGCGTCGGCGCTCCGGCGCCTCGGTGTTTCGGTGCTTCGGTGTCAGGAGGCCGGGCCGCGGCTCTTGCCCCGGGGGCGCAGCGCGGCGGCGGCGAGCACGGCCGGGGTGGTGACGACCACCATCAGCATCATGGTGCTCAGTCCGTTCGGGCCGCGCCGCTCCAGGGCCGCGGAGCGGTACGGGCGCACGTGGAAGGCGCGCACGGGCGCGGCCGCGCCGGGCGCGGGCGGACCGGAGGCTGCGGCCGGAGCGGCCTCCGCCGGGGGCGCGGGCGCCGGCGGAGCCGGGGGTGGCTGCGCCGCGCCGGCCGGCGCCGGGGCCCCGGGCGCGGTGGCCTCCGGCAGGCCCGGTGCCGTGCCCGGGTGGTGCACGGCGGGCCGCTCGGCGCCGGGCACCGTCACCCGTACGGCGGGCGGGACCACGGCCGGCGTCCCGGGCCGGGCCACGGGCGGCGGGGGCATGGACGGCCGTACGGGCGGCCGCCCGGCGGGCACGCACACGTCGACCCGGGCCCCGCTGCCGTGCCCGTCACCGGCGACCGCCACGTGGCCGTGCAGCGGGCAGAGCGCGGCCACCATGCCCGCCCCGGCGTAGTACTGCCAAGCCGTCACCGCGGTCCTCCGATTCGGCAGCCGACATGAGGGTTACGGCTGAAGAAACGATCAAGGGCCCGGTTCGACACGCGCCGGACGGGTCAAGGCCCCTGTCCGGGGGATGACTTCGGGCCGCGCGGCTGACGGCCCCGGCCGGGCGGGCCGGGCGGGCCGGGCGGGCCGGGCGGGCCGGGCGGGCCGGGCGGGCCGGGCGGGCCGGGCGGGCCGGGCGGGCCGGGCGGGCCG
>NZ_JBFBDP010000057.1:0-32449 GCF_040701585.1 Streptomyces sp. NPDC093801
CCGCGCGGCGAACACCGGCGAGGACTCCAGCAGCCCCGCACCCATCCCCACCCACTGCGTCCCCTGACCCGGGAACACCAGAGCCACCCGCCCGGTCTCCCCGGCCACGCCGTGCACTGCCGACCTTTCCAGGCGGGTCAGGAGTTCCTCCCGGTCGCCGGCCAGGACCACCGCGCGGTGGCCGAAGACGGTGCGGGTGCCTGCGAGGGTGTGGGCGACGTCGAGGAGGTCCAGCTCCGGGGTGTGCTCGACGTGGGCGCTGAGCCGGGCGGCCTGGTCGCGCAGGCCCTCGCCGGTGTGGCCGGAGACGACCACCGGGACGACCGGCGGCCGCCCCCGTACGGCCTGGGCCTGGGCTGCGGCCGGGGCCTCCTCCAGCACCAGGTGGGCGTTGGTACCGCCCATGCCGAACGAGGACACGCCGGCGAGCCGGCTGCGGCCCTCGGGTTCGGTCCACGGCTCCAGCGCGGTCTGGACGCGCAGGTTCAACGCGTCGAGCGGGATGTCCGGGTGCGCGGTCTCGTAGTTGAGGCTCGGCGGGAGCTCGCCCTCGCGGACGGCGAGGGCGGCCTTCAGGAAGCCGACGAGGCCCGCCGCGCCCTCGAGGTGGCCGACGTTGGTCTTGGCGGAGCCGACGGCGAGCGGCGACCCGGCGAGCGGCGACCCGGCCCGCGCCGCGCCGAGGACGGCTCCGAGGGCGGCGGCCTCGACGGGGTCGCCGGCGCGGGTGCCGGTGCCGTGGAGTTCGACGAGCCCGACCCGCGCCGGGTCGGCGCCGGCCCGCTCGTAGGCCTCGCGCAGGACGGCCTCCTGGGCCGCCCGGTCGGGGGTGGTCAGGCTCGGGCCGCCGCCGTCGTTGTTGACGGCCCCGCCCCTGATGACGCAGTGGACGCGGTCGCCGTCGGCGAGGGCCCGGGCGAGCGGCTTGAGGACGACGGCCGCGCCGCCCTCGCCGCGTACGTAGCCGTTCGCGCGGGCGTCGAAGGTGTGGCAGCGGCCGTCCGGGGAGAGGGCCCCCATGAGTTCCATCAGGGTGGTGCTGTCCTCGGTGAGGATCAGGTTGACCCCGCCGACGACGGCCAGGTCGGTCTCCCCGCGCCGCAGGCTCTCGCAGGCCAGCTGGACGGCGACGAGGGAGGAGGACTGGGCGGTGTCGACGGCCATGCTGGGGCCGCGCAGTCCGAGGAAGTGGGAGAGCCGGTTCGCGGCCATCGCCCGGTGGCGGCCGGCGGCACTGTGGCCGCCCGCGCCGCCGGCGCGGCCCGCGAGGGTGGCGTAGTCGTCGGAGGCGATGCCGACGTACACGCCGGTGCGGGTGCCGGAGAGCCGGGCGGGGAGGATTCCCGCGTCTTCCAGGGCCTCCCAGCCGAGTTCGAGGACCAGGCGCTGCTGCGGGTCGGTGGCGGCGGCCTGCGCAGCGGTCATCCCGAAGAATTCGGCGTCGAAGTCGCCGTGGTTCTCCAGGGCGGCGCGCCAGGTGCCGTCCTCCTGCCGGGAGACGGAATTCCGGCCGCTCCTCAGGAGCTGCCAGAATTCCTCGGGCGTGGCCGCACCGGGCAGTCTGCAGGCGAGCCCGACGACGGCTATGCCGTTATCACCAACGTACTGCTCACCCGTCTTGGGGGTCATCGATTCTCCATGGCCAGAGATGAAATGCGATATTCCCGGTCACGGAAATTCGCGAAAAGTCGGCGGGCGGTCACCAGGTGACCGGGAGCTCCACGAGGCCGCGTACCAGCATTCCCTCGTGCCAGGCCAGGTCCTCCTGGGGGACGGCGAGGCGCAGTGCGGGGAGCCGGGTGGTGAGGGCTTCGATCGCGCACTGGAGTTCGGCGCGGGCCAGCGGGGCGCCGAGGCAGAAGTGGGGGCCCTGGCCGAAGGCGAGGTGGGGGTTGGCGGCGCGGTCCAGGACGAGGGAGTCGGGGTCCTCGAAGACGTCCTCGTCGCGGTTGGCGGAGGCGAGGGAGTAGACGACGGCCTCGCCGGCGCGGATGGTGACGCCGCCGATCTCGACGTCCTCGGTGGCGACGCGGCTGGGGCCGACGCTGGACCACAGGGGGACGATCCGCAGGAGTTCCTCGACGGCGGAGGGCACCAGTGCGGGCCGGGCGCAGAGTTCCTCCCAGCGGGCGCGGTCGCCGCCGAGCAGCAGGGCGATCTGGCCGGCGAGCTGTCCGGCGGTGGTCTCGTGGCCGCCGATGAGCATGCCGCCGACCAGCATGAGCAGTTCGTCGCCGCTGAGCTGTTCGCCTTCGTCCTGGGCTTCGATCAGGGCGCTGAGCAGGTCGTTCTCGGGCCGTTCGCGGCGCTTGGCGACGTAGCCGCGCAGGTAGTCGGCGTACTCCTCGGCGGCCGCGGCGACCTCTTCCTCGGTGTGGCGGCTGGCCGACATGAGGGCTTCGGTGAAGGCGCGGAAGATGTGCCGGTCGTCGTGGGGGATGCCGAGCATCTCGCAGATGACGGCGGTGGGCAGCGGCAGGGCGAGTCGCTGGACGAGGTCGGCGGGGCCGCCGTCGGCGACGAGCCCGTCGATCAGCCCGTGGGTGATCTCGGCGATGCGGGGGCGCAGTTCGGCGACGCGGCGGGCGGTGAAGGCGCGGGAGACCAGGCGGCGCAGCCGGGCGTGGTCCGCGGGCGGCATGCCCATGAGGCCGACGGAGTCGAGGGCACGGGGCGCGGCGCGGGGGACGTCCCGGTCGGCGCCTGCGTGCATGCTCAGGCGGGGGTCGGCGGAGGCCTTCTTGACGTCCGCGTGGCGGGTGAGGAGCCAGGCTTCGCCGCCGTAGGGCATGCGGACCCGCACGACCGGCTCGGTCTTCCGGAGTTCGGCGTAGGCCGGGTCGAGTGCGAGGTCGACGCGGTCACCGAAGGGATAGGTCCGGACGGCTCCTGCGGCGGCATGAGGGCAGTTCATGGCTGGATCTCCTCTGAAGCACGGGCCCTGTCACCCAACAACAGTGCGGTGGGCGTGCCGCGAGGGGGCCGGTGACTATGTCAACTAACGCGGAATTCCCGCGGAAACTCCAGGGGGAATTGAGTGACGGTCCACGGTGATTTTAGTGGGGCCCGGCAGGGCCGTGGGGCGGCCGGAGAGCGGACGGACACTATGTCAACTCCGTACTTGCGCCCGGACTGCCGGTGCACTTAATTTCCATTGCATCGTTTCAAGATTCGAAAGGCTGCCTCGATGGCGCATATCGCCTTTTTCATCCTCCCTGCGGCGGGTCATGTGAATCCGACGCTGTCGGTCGCCCGGGAGCTGGTGGCGCGCGGCCACCGGGTCAGCTACGCCCTGTCGGAGAACTACGGCGAGCGCGTGCTCGCGACGGGTGCGGAGTTCCTTCCGTACCCGATGGACCAGGACGAGTTCCTGGACACGATGGTGCCGCAGCAGGACTCCGCGTCGTACACCGACCAGCAGGAGTTCCTGAACATGATGAAGTGGATGCTGGCGCTGACGCAGCAGACGCTTCCGTCGTTCGAGGCGCACTTCGGGGCCCCGGAGAACCGTCCCGACGTGTTCGTGTGCGACCCGTCGTCGTTCTGGAGCGGGCACATCCTGGCGGCGAAGTGGGGGATCCCGGTCATCCGGAGCACGCCCACGTACGTGGCGAACGAGCACTGGTCGCTGCACCCGCCGGTGGACACGGCCGAGGAGCAGCAGGAGGACCCGGAGACGGGCGAGCTGTTCGGGGTCGTGGCGGGGCTGCTGGCGGAGCACGGGGTGGAGAAGGGCATCGGCGAGTTCGCCGACGACGTCCACTCGGGGCCCGCGCTGGTCTACCTGCCGCGGGCGTTCCAGTACGCGGGCGACACCTTCGGCGAGGAGGTCAACTTCGTCGGGCCGTGCACGAGCGCGAACAGCTTCCACGGCGACTGGGAGGCCCCGCGGACGGGCCGGCCGCTGGCGCTGATCTCGCTGGGCACCCTGTACAACAAGCAGCCGTCGTTCTTCCGCGCCTGTGTGGACGCCTTCGCGGACCTCGACTGGGACGTGGTGATCGCGCACGCGGGCGGGGTGGCCGAGGGCGAGCTGGGCGAGGTGCCGGAGCACATCCGGGTGCACCGGTTCGTGCCGCAGGGCGAAGTGCTGGAGCACGCGACCCTGATGATCAACCACGGCGGTACGAGCACCGTGCTCCAGGCCGTCTCCGAGGGCGTGCCGGTGATCTCGGTGCCGCAGATGGCGGAGCTGCACGCGACCGCCACGCGCGTCGAGCAGCTGGGCGTGGGCGCCAAGATCCTGCGCAAGGACGTCTCGCCGGAGCTGATCCGGGAGACCGTGCTGGCCGTCGCCGACGACGAGGGCGTCCGGGCCGCCGTGGCGCGGCTGCGCGGGGAGATCGAGTCCGCGGGCGGTCCCGCCGCGGCCGCCGACGCGATCGAGGGGCTGCTGGCCCCCGTCGCCGCCGGTGCCTGACCGGGCCGCTGCGCGCGGCCCCCGCCGCCCTCCCCGACTCCTGCCGAAACCGAGCTGAGGAAAGCCGACATGACGACACAGACCACCGAGGCCGCCGCGGCCGAGGACGCCGCCGCCCTGGAGGCCGTGGCCGAGGACGGGGCGCAGGCCCCCGAGGAGCCCCCGCACCCGCTGGCGCAGCCGGCGGAGGCGAACGCCGCCCAGCTGCTGGAGTGGTTCAAGAAGGCCCGGGCCGAGGCACCGGTCTTCTACGACTCGACGCGCTACGCCTGGCAGGTGTTCTCGTACGAGGACTACAACACCGTCTCCACCAACCCGCTCGTCTTCTCCTCGGACTTCTCGCCGGTCTTCCCGGTGCCGGAGGAGCTGGCGCTGCTGATGGGTCCGGGCACCTTCGGCGGCATCGACCCGCCGAAGCACGGTCCGCTGCGCCGACTGGTCGGCCAGGCGTTCACCCCGCGCCGGATGGCGGCGCTGGAGCCCCGCATCGAGGAGATCACCAAGGAGCTCCTCGCCGGGCTCGCCGACCGGACCGACATCGACGTGGTCACGGACCTGGCGTACCCGCTGCCGGTGACGGTGATCGCCGAGCTGCTGGGCGTGCCGGCCGCCGACCAGGACCTCTTCCGCGAGTGGGTCGACGTCATCCTCAACAACGAGGGCATGGAGTACCCGAACCTCCCGGACGACTTCGCGGAGACGATGGGCCCGGCCATCAAGGAGTGGGCGGCGTACCTGTACGCGAAGATCGCCGAGAAGCGGGCGGAGCCGACGGACGACCTGATGAGCGGGCTCATCGAGTCCGAGGTGGAGGGCCGCCGGCTCACCGACGAGGAGATCGTCAACATCGTGGCGCTGCTGCTGACGGCGGGCCACATCTCCAGCGCCACCCTGCTGAGCAACCTGTTCATCGTGCTGGACGAGCACCCCGGGGTCCAGGCGGAGCTGCGCGCCGACCGGTCGCTGATCCCGGCGGCGGTGGAGGAGACCCTGCGCTACCGCAGCCCGTTCAACAACATCTTCCGGCTGCTGACGCAGGACACCGACATCCTGGGCGTGCCGATGAAGGCCGGCCAGATGGTGACGGCGTGGAGCGCGTCCGCGAACCGTGACGAGACGCAGTTCCCGGACCCGGACACCTTCGACGTCCACCGGTCCGCGAACAAGCACATGGCGTTCGGCCACGGCATCCACCACTGCCTCGGGGCGTTCCTGGCCCGGATCGAGGCGAAGGTGTTCCTGAACCTGGCCTTCGACGCCTTCGAGTCGTTCACGGTCCACCACGACAAGGCGGAGTTCTACGAGGCCGACCAGCTGACCGCCCGTCACCTGCCGGTCTCCGTCGTCCGCCCGGCCGCCGGCCGGGACGGGAGCTGAGGCCGTAGCCGGGGCGGGACGGTTCGTACCAGGGCAACCAGGGAGCGCGATCGTATGGCGGTGGGCATCACCACGGAAGCGAAGGTGGGCAGGGTCAAGCCCTGCGCCTTCATCGACTTGGAGCAGCACAACGACGAGCGCGGCAAGCTGTCCGTCGTCGAGTCCGGATGGACGGCGGGCTTCCCGATCAGACGGGTGTACTACCTGCACGACCTGGATGTCGGATCGTCCCGCGGCGGCCATGCGCACCGGGCGCTGGAGCAGCTGATCATCGCCGTGCACGGGAGCTTCACCATCACCGTGGACGACGGGGTCAACCAGGCGGAGTACGAGCTCAGCGACGCCGGCCGGGGCCTGTACGTCGGGCCGATGGTGTGGCGGGACCTGAGCAACTTCTCGGAGGGCGCGGTCAGCCTCGTCCTGGCGTCGCTGCACTACGACGAGGCGGACTACTACCGCGACTACGACGAGTTCCTGGCCGACGCTCGAAAGGGGTGGCTGTGACGACGGCGACCGCCGCGGCCCGCGTGCCCTTCCACGACCTGCGGGACCTGCACGCCCTGGACGGCCTCCAGGAGGAGCTGGACGCGGCGGTGCTGCGGGTGACGCGCTCCGGCCGCTATCTGCTGGGGCCCGAACTGGAGGCCTTCGAGGAGGAGTTCGCCGGCTACTGCGGCAACGACCACTGCGTCGGGGTCGGCAGCGGGCTGGACGCCCTGGAGCTGACGCTGCGCGCACTGGGCGTCGGCGCGGGCGACGAGGTGATCGTCCCCGGGCACACCTTCGTCGCGACCTGGCTCGCGGTGTCCGCGACGGGCGCCCGGCCGGTTCCGGTGGAGCCGGAGGCGGACTCGTACCTGATCGACCCGGCCGGGGTCGAGGCCGCGATCACCCCGCGGACCCGGGCGGTGATGCCGGTGCACACCTACGGGCACCCAGTGGACCTGGACGCGCTGGACGCCGTGACCGCCCCCCGGGGCATCGCGGTCGTCGAGGACGCCGCCCAGGCGCACGGGGCCCGGTACCGGGGCCGGCGCATCGGCTCCCGGTACGCGGCGGCGTTCAGCTTCTACCCGGGCAAGAACCTGGGGGCCCTGGGCGACGCCGGGGCCGTGGTCACCTCGGACGGCGGGCTCGCGGACCGGATCCGGCTGCTGCGCAACTACGGCTCCCGGGTGAAGTACCGGCACGAGGAGCAGGGCACCAACTCCCGCCTCGACGAGATCCAGGCGGCGGCCCTGCGGGTCAAGCTGCCCCGGCTCGACGCCTGGAACGCCCGCCGCCGCGCGGTCGCCGACGCCTACGCCGAGGGCCTCGCCGGCCTGCCGGGGATCACCGTGCCCGGGGTGCGGGGCTGGGCGGAGCCGGTGTGGCACCAGTACGTGATCCGCTGCGCCGGCCGGGACCGGCTGCGCGCCGCGCTGACGGACGCCGGGGTGGAGAACCTGGTCCACTACCCGGTCGCCGTCCACCGGTCCCCCGCCTACGCCGGTACGGCGCACGGCCCGCTGCCCCTCTCCGAGCGGCTGGCCGCCGAGGTGCTGAGCCTGCCCATGGGGCCGCAGCTGACCGCGAAGGATGTGGAGACCGTCATCTCGGCGGTCCGTGAGGCCACGGAGAGCAGTCATGATTGAGGTTCCGACCCTTCCGGGCGTCGCCACGCTCGGCGGCCACGGGTCCCGCCGCCCGCTCAAGGGCATCGTCCTCGCGGGCGGCAGCGGCACCCGGCTGCGCCCGCTGACCGGGACGCTGTCCAAGCAGCTCCTGCCGGTCTACGACAAGCCGATGATCTACTACCCGCTGTCGGTGCTGATGCTGGCCGGGATCCGCGAGATCCAGATCATCTCGGCCAAGAACCACCTGGAGATGTTCCGTTCGCTCCTCGGCGACGGCTCCCAGCTGGGCCTGGAGCTGACGTACGCGGAGCAGGACGAGCCGCGCGGGATCGCGGAGGCCTTCCTGATCGGCGAGGAGCACATCGGCGACAGCCCGGTGGCGCTGATCCTCGGCGACAACGTCTTCCACGGCCCCGGTTTCTCCACCCTGATCCAGCAGGCGGCCCGCCGCCTGGACGGCGCGGAGCTGTTCGGCTACCCGGTGCAGGACCCCGAGCGCTACGGCGTGGGCGAACTGGACTCCGAGGGGCGCCTGGTCTCGCTCGTGGAGAAGCCGGCGGTGCCCCGCTCCAACCTGGCCGTGACGGGCCTGTACCTGTACGGCAACGACGTCGTGGAGATCGCGAAGGGGCTGACCCCGTCACCGCGCGGCGAGCTGGAGATCACCGACGTCAACCGCGTGTACATGGCGCAGGGCCGGGCCCGGCTCAACGAGCTGGGGCGCGGCTTCGCCTGGCTGGACATGGGCACGCACGACTCGCTGCTCCAGGCCGGCCAGTACGTGCAGCTGCTGGAGCAGCGGCAGGGCGAACGGATCGCCTGCGTGGAGGAGATCGCCCTGCGGATGGGGTTCATCAGCCACGAGCAGTGCTTCGCGCTCGGCCGCGAGCTGGGCGACTCCAGCTACGGCAACTACGTGCGCCAGCTCGCCGGGCGGGCCGCGCGCAGCGAGCGGGCCGACACCCCGGCCGCCTGAGCAACCGTCCCCCCTTTTTCCAGAAAGGCCCTTCGCGATGCGCGTCCTGGTGACCGGAGGTGCGGGCTTCATCGGCTCGCACTTCGTCAGAGAGCTGCTGTCCGGTGCCTACCCGGACCTCGGCGAGGGCGAGGTGGTGGTGCTGGACGCCCTCACCTACGCGGGGAACCCCGCCAACCTGGACCCGGTGGCCGGGCACCCGCGGCTGGAGTTCGTCCACGGCGACATCTGCGACGCCGCGCTGGTGGCGGAGCTGATGGCGGGCACCGGCCTGGTGGTGCACTTCGCCGCCGAGTCGCACGTGGACCGGTCGATCGCCGACGCGTCGGCGTTCGTACGGACCAACGTGCTCGGCACGCAGACGCTGCTCCAGGCGGCGGTGGACGCCGGGGTGGGCCGGTTCGTGCACGTCTCCACCGACGAGGTGTACGGGTCGATCCCCGAGGGCTCCTGGCCCGAGGAGCACCCGCTGCAGCCCAACTCCCCGTACGCGGCGTCCAAGGCGGCCTCCGACCTGCTGGCGCTGGCCTTCCACCGCACGCACGGGCTGGAGGTGTGCGTGACGCGCTGCTCCAACAACTACGGGCCGTACCAGTTCCCGGAGAAGGTGGTCCCGCTGTTCACCACCAACCTGGTGGACGGTCTCGGCGTCCCGCTGTACGGGGACGGCGGCAACAGCCGCGACTGGCTGCACGTGGACGACCACTGCCGGGGCATCGCGCTGGTCGCGGTGAAGGGGCGGCCGGGCGAGGTGTACAACATCGGCGGCGGCACCGAGCTGACCAACGCGGAGCTGACCGGGCGGCTGCTGGAGCTGTGCGGGCGGGACGCCTCGGCCGTACGGAGGGTCGCGGACCGGGCCGGCCACGACCGCCGCTACTCGGTGGACATCGCGAAGATCTCCGCCGAGCTCGGGTACGCCCCGCGCGTGCCCTTCGAGCAGGGGCTGGCCGACACGGTCGCCTGGTACCGGGAGAACCGCGCCTGGTGGGAGCCGCTGAAGGCCGCCCCTGCGGCCGCCGGGACGGGCGGGGGTGGCGCGCGTGCGGATCGTTGAGACGGAGCTGCCCGGCGCGTACCGGATCTTCCCGCAGCGGTACGAGGACGAGCGCGGCCACTTCTACGAGACGGCCCGGTACAGCCGGCTGACCGAGGAGACGGGCCTGCCGTTCACGGTCCGCCAGGTCAACAGCTCCGTGTCCCGCCGGGGCACCCTGCGCGGCATCCACGTCGGGGACGTGCCCGGCGACGCGAGCAAGCTGGTCACCTGCGTGCGCGGCTCGGTCCTCGACTTCATGGTCGACCTGCGGGTGGGGTCCCCCACCTTCGGCCGGTACGCGATGACCCGGCTCGACGCCGGGGACGGCGTCTCCCTGTACCTGCCCGGCAGCATCGGGCACGCCTTCCTCGCCCTGGAGGACGGCTCCTGCGTCACCTACCTGCTGTCCGCCGAGTACGTGCCGGGGGCGATGGTCGACCTCGACGCGCTGGACCCGGAACTGGCCCTGCCGTGGGGGCTCACCGGGCCGCCCGTCCGCTCCCCGAAGGACGCGGCGGCGCCCCCGCTCGCCGAGGTCCTGGCGTCCGGCCGGCTGCCCCGCTACGCCCCCGCCGCACCGCCGCACCCGCGCACCGTGCCGCACTCCTGACGCCAGACCCGCCCGAGGAGCTGATCCGCCCGTGACCACGCCCACCGCCACACGCGCCCCGGCGCCCGTCTCCGACGCGTGGCTGCGCCGCTTCCGCCCGCTCCAGGCCGCGGCCGTGCGGCTGGTGTGCTTCCCCCACGCCGGTGGCTCGGCCAGCTCCTACCTCACGCTCGCCTCCTCCCTGGCGCCGCTGGGCGTCGAGGTGCTGGCCGTGCAGTACCCGGGCCGCCAGGAGCGTCGCGCGGAGCCCTTCGCCCGGAGCGTCGAGGAGCTCGTGGAGGCGCTGCTGCCGGAGCTGCGGCAGTGGACCGGCCGGCCGTTCGCCCTGTTCGGGCACAGCCTGGGCGCCACCCTCGCCTTCGAGACGGCCCGCCGGCTCGCCGGGCTCGGGGAGCGGCCCGTCCACCTGTTCCTCTCGGGCCGCCGGGCACCGACCGTGCCGCGCCGCGACACCGGGCACCTGCTGGACGACCACGCCCTGATCTCGATGATCGCCCGCCTGCAGGGCACCGAGCCGGCGGTCCTCCGGGACGAGGAGCTGCTGCGGATGGTGCTGCCCGCCCTGCGCAGCGACTACGAGCTGGCCGGCGCGTACCGGTACCGGCCGGGGGAGGCCCTGCGGACACCGGTGACGGTGCTGACCGGCGACCGCGACCCGAACGTGCCCGTACGGGACGCCTGCCGCTGGTCGGAGGTGGCGGCCGGCCCGTTCGGGGTGTGCGTGCTGCCCGGCGGGCACTTCTTCCTCAACGAGCGCCCGGACGAGGTCCGCGCCGTCATCGAGGGGGCCCTGGCCGATGCCCTCTGAGACCACCGCCGCACCCCGGGCGGCCGCGGCCGCCGACCGGGCGGACACCGCCCGCCGCGTCCTGCTGTCGGCCCGTACGCCCGACAGCCCGGTCATGCCGGTCGACGGTGTGCCGGGCTGGCTGGCCCGGCAGGCCCGGGCGGGCGACTTCCGGGTGACCCCGGTCCCGTTCGCCGAGCTGCGCGGCTGGTACTTCGAGGAGGGCACCGGCAACCTGCGGCACGAGTCGGGCCGGTTCTTCTCCGTGGAGGGCCTCCACGTGCACGCCGACGGCCTGCCCGCGCGGGGCTGGAAGCAGCCGATCATCGTGCAGCCGGAGATCGGCCTGCTGGGCATCGTCGCGCGCGAGATCGACGGCGTGCTCCACTTCCTGATGCAGGCCAAGATGGAGCCGGGCAACGTCAACACGCTCCAGCTCTCCCCGACCGTGCAGGCCACCCGCAGCAACTTCACCGGAGTGCACCGGGGGCGCGGGATCCCGTACCTGGACCTGTTCCTGGAGCGCGGACGGGCCCGGGTGCTCGTCGACGCCCTCCAGTCCGAGCAGGCCGACTGGTTCCTCGCCAAACGCAACCGCAACATGGTGGTGGAGGTCGACGAGGACGTCGAGACGGGCCCGGACTTCCGCTGGCTGACCCTCGGCCAGCTGCTGCGGCTGCTGCGCCTGGACAACGTGGTCAACATGGACACCCGCTCGATCCTCGCCTGCCTGCCCACCGCCGGCGCCTCGGACGGGGACGGCCCCGCCACGCCGGTGCTGCGCTCCTTCCACGACGCGTCGGCGCCCGCCCGGCACACCCCCGCGGAGATCCTCAGCTGGCTGACCGGGATCCGCGCCCGGCGGGAACTGGTCCAGCGGCGGGTCCCGCTGGACGAGGTGGCCGAGGACGGCTGGCTGCGCACCGCGCGCGAGATCGGCCACACCGGCGGCCGCCGCTTCCGGGTCATCGGCGCCGACGTCTCCGCCAGCAACCGCGAGGTGGCCTCCTGGAGCCAGCCGCTGATCCAGCCGCAGGTGCCGGGACTGATGGCGCTGGTGGTCAAGCCCGTCGGCGGCGTCCTGCACGCCCTCGTGCAGGCCCGCGTGGACGTCGGCCACCTCAACGTCGCCGAGCTCGCCCCGACCGTGCACTGCCGGCCGGCCGACCACACCGGGCCGGGCCGCGAGCCGTTCCCGCCGTTCCTCGCGGACGTGCTGGCGGCGCCCGCCGGCCGGGTCCGCTACGACGCGGTGCAGTCCGAGGAGGGCGGCCGCTTCCACCACGCCGAGAACCGGTACGTGATCGTCGAGGCCGGCGAGGACTTCGGCGAGGAGCTGCCCGAGGACTTCGCCTGGCTGACCTTCGCCCAGCTCACCGAACTGCTGGCGTACGGCAACCACCTCGACGTCGAGCTGCGCACGCTCGTCGTCTGCGCCCACACCCTGTACTGAACGCCCCCGCCCGGCCCGCAGCCGCGCACCCCGCACCCCCGAGGACGCCCATGCCCGCACCCCTGCGCCTCGGCCTGCTCGGCTGCGGCGACATCGCCGCCCGCCGCACCCTGCCCGCGCTGGCCCGTACCCCCGGAGCGGCGCTCGCCGCCGTCGCGGCCCGGGACCCCGCGCGGGCGGCCGCGTTCGCGGCCCGATTCGGCGGGGAGCCCGCCGCCTCGTACGAGGAGCTGCTGGCCCGCCCCGACGTCGACGCCGTCTACGTGTGCCTGCCCACGATGCTGCACGCCCAGTGGGCCGAGCGGGCGCTGGAGGCCGGCAAGCACGTCCTCGTGGAGAAGCCCCTGGCGACGAACGGGGCGGACGCGCGGCGGCTGTTCGCACTCGCCGGGCGGAGGGGGCTGGTGCTGCTGGAGAACTTCATGTTCCTCCACCACGCCACCCAGCGGACGGTCGCCGGGCTGCTCGGCTCGGGCGTCCTCGGCACCGTCCGCGCGGTGTCCGCCGCCTTCACCATCCCGCCCCGCCCGGAGGGCGACACCCGTTACGACGCCGCGCTGGGCGGCGGCGCCCTCCTCGACAACGGGGTCTACCCGCTGCGCGCCGCCCTCCGCCTCCTCGGCACCGACCTCACGGTGGCCGGGGCGGTGCTGCGCGAGGACGGACGTCGCGGCGTCGACCTGTCGGGCTCCGCCCTGCTCGCCGCGCCCGACGGGGCGACCGCGCAGGTGCGGTGGGGGATGGAGCACCACTACCGGTCCTGGTACGAGGTCCAGGGCAGCGCCGGCGCCCTGTCCGTCGAGCACGTGTACACGACGGCGCCCGACCACTCCCCCGTCGTCCTCCTGCGGACCGGCACGGAGGTCACGGAGCTGCGCGTGCCGGCCGAGGACCACTTCGAGGCCGTCCTCGCCTTCTTCGCCGCCGCCGTCGCCTCCCCCGCCCCGACGCGGCCCGGCCTGCCGCTGCTCGACGCGGAGTCGAGGCGGCAGGCCGGGCTGCTGGACGAGGTCCGGGGGGCGGCGCTGCGCGTCAGCGCGTGAGGGCGAGGCCGCCCTCCAGCTCCAGGTGCGAGCCCTGGAACCCGCGGCGCATCCGCCGGTCGTGGGTGACGGTGACCACGGCGCCGGTGTACTGGGCCAGGGCCTCCTCCATCTCCTCCACCAGCAGCGGCGACAGGTGGTTCGTCGGCTCGTCGAGCAGCAGCAGGTCCACCGGGCGGGTCACCAGGCGGGCCACGTCGATGCGGCGGCGCTGGCCCACCGACAGGGAGCCCACCGGCAGTTCCAGTTCCGACGCGCGGAACAGGCCCAGGGACAGGAGCTGTTCGGCGTACTCGTCGGGGTGGCCCGGGCGGCCCTCGGCGAACTCGGCGAGGACCGAGCGGCGGGGGTGCTTGGGCGTCTCGTCCTGGCGCAGCCAGCCGATGTGCGCGGCCCGGCGGACGGTGCCCCGGTCGGGTTCGATGTCCCCGGCCAGGACGCGCAGCAGGGTGCTCTTGCCGGCGCCGTTCGGCCCGGTGATCAGCAGCCGTTCGCCCGGCGCGATCGACAGGGCGTCGATCGTCAGCCGGCCGGCCACCTCGACGTCGGCGAGCTCGGTCAGCGGACCCCGCTCCTGCTCCGGGGCCGGGTCCTCGCCGAGGGCGAGGGAGGCGGTGAAGCGCAGCGGTTCGGGCGGCGGCGGGACGGGGTTCTCGTGCAGCCGGCGCAGCCGCTCGTTGGCGTTGCGGGCCTTGCTGGACGTGGACGAGGAGGAGGAGCGGGCCCGGTGGTGCTCGGAGCCGCTGAAGGCCCAGGGGCCCTTCTTGGCGATCGTGGCGAGCATCCGGCCGGCGTTCTCGGCGAGCTTCTCCTGGCGTGCGATCTCCTGGAGGTGGTCCTCGTACTCCTGTTCCCAGCGGGCGCGGGCGGCGGCCTTGGCGGTGAGGTAGCCCTGGTAGCCGTTCCCGTACCGGTTGACGGTGTGGGTGTCGGGGTCCACCTCCAGGATGGTGGAGGTCACCGCCTCCAGGAAGGCCCGGTCGTGCGTGATGACGACGACGGTCCCGCGGTGGTCCTGGAGCCGCTTCTCCAGCCAGTCCACGGCCTGGTCGTCCAGGTCGTTGGTCGGCTCGTCGAGGAGCAGCAGCTCGGGGGCGGCGGCCAGGGTGGCGGCCAGGGCGAGGCGGGAGCGCTCGCCGCCGGACAGGGTGTCGACGGCCCGGTCGCGGTCCAGGTGGGGCAGGCCCAGGCCGTGCAGGGCGGCGTCGGCACGGGCGTCGGCCTCGTAGCCGCCGCGCGCCTCGAACTCGGCGAGCAGGTCCCCGTACTCCTCCAGGAGCCGCGGGTCGTCGTCGACGAGGGCGTCCTCCGCCGCGTGGAGGCGGCGCTCCACGTCCCGCAGGTCCGCGAACGCCTGGTCCAGGACGTCGCGGACGGTGGCCCCGGCGGGCAGCTCCAGGCGCTGCGGGAGGTGGCCGACGCCGCCGGGGGCGGTGACGGTCAGCTCGCCGTTGTCGGCTTCCTCCACCCCGGCGATCAGCCGCAGGAGGGTGGACTTGCCCGAGCCGTTGTCGCCGATGACGCCCGCCTTCTCACCGGGTTTGACCGTCAGCGACACCCGGTCCAGCACGACGTGGTCGTCATAGCGTTTGGTGACCTCGTCCAGCGTGAGCTGGGAGTGCACCCGGGACGCGGTGGGTGAGGACATTCGCATGGACATGCTCCTGGTCGTGCGGTCGGTGCGGTCTCGACGTTGTCCCGCCGTACTGGAGTCCGGCTGGAACGCGGCTCGATCCCCGGTCAGGCGGCGGTGGCGGGGGCCTCGGGGAGCGCTTCGTACAGGCCCTGCTCGCGGGTGGCGAGGACGGCGAGCTCCCGGGCCAGCTCGCGGAAGCCCTCGCTGGACACGGCGGCGCGGTGGGCCGCCGTGTCCTCCCAGACGGAGAGTTCCACGAAGAAGTTGGCGGTGCCGACCAGGCGCAGGGTCTGGTGGCTGACGCATCCGGGCTGGGCGCTGACGAAGCGGGTCAGGCGGCTCTTGGCGTCGAGGAAGCGGACGAGGTCGCCGTGGACGTTCAGCTTGTTGACGTAGGTCACCATGACGGGCGCTCCTTCGTGGGTCGGTCGCGGGAAGGGTGGGCGTGGCGGTCAGACGGTCGCCTCGGCGGCCGCGCGGGTACGGACGCTGCGGCGCAGCGTGCCCCGTACCGGCTTGCCGACGGGGGTGCGCGGGACGGCGTCGATGGCCTCGACGCGCCGGATGCGCTCGTAGGGCGCGAGGCGCTCGTTGGCGCGCGCGGCGATCTGTTCCAGCACGGGTGCGGGGTCGGCCCCCTCGGCGTCCTGGTCGCGCAGGACGATCCCGGCCCAGGTGACGGCCCCGTGTACGGCGTCGGGCCAGCCGACGACCGCGCACTCGGCGACCCGGGGGTCGCAGCCGAGGACCCGCTCGACGGCGCTGGGCGAGACGAGTTCCCCGTCGTGGAGGAAGACGTCCCCGAGCCGGTCGACGAGGAACAGCTCCCCGCCCGGGCCGATCCGGCCGACGTCGCCGGTGGAGAACCAGCCGTCGGGGCCGGCGGGGGGCTCGTCGCGGCCGAGGTAGCCGGCCATCAGCTGGGGGCCGCGCACCTGCACCTCGCCGCTCTCCCCGGGAGCCAGGGGGACGCCGGTGTCGGGGTGGACGACGCGGCATCCGGTGCCGGCCACGGGGGCGCCGACCGAGCCGGTGCCGGTGGGGTCGTCGGGGCGCTGGCAGTGGGTGAGCGGGGAGAGCTCGGTCATGCCGTAGCCCTGGACGACGGGGACCCCGAGCCGTTCGGCGAGGGTGCGGGCGGCGGCCGGGTCCAGGGCGCTGCCGCCCGACAGGACGGCGGTCAGCCGGGGGCCGGCGGGCAGGCCCGGCAGGGGGCCGCCGCCGCGCAGCCGCTCGTCGGCGGCCAGGCGGTGGAGGCGGGCGGGCAGCGCGTAGTAGTGGGTGACGCCGGCCCGTTCGGCGAGGGCGAAGGAGGCGAGCGGGTCGGGGTCGGGGCACAGGACCTGGCAGGCGCCCGCGTAGACGGCCGAGTTGAGGTGCATCGGCTGGTACAGCGGCAGGTGGACGAGGGTGGTGGAGTCCTCGTCGAGGCGGTGGGCGAGGGCCGTCTGGAGGGCGTTGGCGACCAGGTTGCGGTGGGTCAGCCGGACGCCCTTGGGGCTGGCGGTGGTGCCGGTCGTGAACTGAACGCAGGCCTCGGCGTCGAGGTCGACGGTGACGGCCGGGCGCGGGGCGGTGGACCCGGCGGCCGGGGCGACGGCGTCGAGGAGGAGGTCCAGAGGGACGGCGGCATCGGGCAGGGGGCCGTCGTCGGCCCCGGTGACCAGGACCAGGGACAGGCTCTCCGGCCGGTCGGGCAGCGCGCACAGCGTCTCGGCGACGGCCCGCGGTGCGAAGGCCAGCTCGGCGCCGGCCGCGGCGAGCACCTTCGCCGTCCGGGCGGGCGAGAGCAGCGGGTTGAGGACGACGACGGTGTTCCCGCTGCGGACGGTGGCGTAGTAGGCGGCGGCGAACTCGGCGTCGAGGGTGTTGACGACGGCCACGCGGGCGCCGCGGCGGCCCACCGAGCACTCCAGGTAGGCCGCGATCCGGTCGGCGCGGGCGTCGAGCTCGCCGAAGGTGAGCGTCCGGGAGCCGACGCGCAGGGCCGGGGCCCCGGGGGCGCGCAGGGCCGCACGGCGCAGCAGTCCGTCCAGTGGCAGGTGCGGCAGTCGCGGCAGTTCCGGAAGGTCGGGTGTCGGCACGGGTCTGCTCCCCTCTGCGCTGCGTCCTGGCGGGCGGCAGGGCCTTCCCACCGTCCATGCCCGCGCTCGGAACTCGGTCAGGAACCGCTCGAATACGGCTTGATCCTCTTGCGCCCGGCGGCGGTCAGGGCCCCGGCGAGGTCGCGGCCGGTGGCGGCGACCGCGACCGGTGGCCGGCTCCAGCCGTGGGCGGCGACCCGCCGGGCGACCTCGTGCGCGAGGCCCTCCACCTCCGGGTACCCGCCGAGCACGACGGGCACCCCGGCGGCCAGGGCGGGGGCCAGCGCGGTCAGGGCGGCCGTGGCGCCCGGAGCCACGGACAGCAGGGCCCGCCTTCCGCGCCCGCGCCGCGCGAGGCCGTCGTAGCAGTCCTCGGGCGCGCCGGGCGGGCGCAGCAGGCAGACCAGCCCGCTGTCGGGGGCGGCGGCCGGGCGCAGGGTGCGGGGCGCGGGGTCGGGGCGCGGGGCGGCCAGGGGCACGGGGATCCCGTCGAGCGCCCGCAGCGCCTCGGCGACGGTGGTGCCGGGGCCGGCCTCGGCCGGGAGGTGGTGCAGCAGGCGGGTGGTCTGCCAGAGGATCTCGTGGGCGTCGCCGTCGGCGATCCGGGTCCGGTCGTGGACGAGCGTCAGCAGCAGCCCGCCGTCCGCGTCGTGCCGGGCGGTGAGCGCCAGCGGCGTCCCGGTGTATGCCTCCCAGGCCTCCACCGGACCGGCGTCGGACGCGCCGGCGTCGGACGCGCCGGCGTCGGACGCGCCGGCGTCGGACGCGCCGGCCGACTCGCGGTCGGCTCCCGCCGCCTGTGGGAACGGCACCGCCGGGTCCGCGGGCGCCCGGGGTTCCTGCGGCGGGAGGAACGTCAGCACGGATGCGGTGAGCGGCTCGTACGGGTCGCGGCCCGACCAGCGGTGCACCTGCCCGGCCGAGACCCACTCGTACGCGGCGAGGTCGACGGCCCGGCCGGTGAGGTCCGCGAGCAGCGCGGACAGGGTGGCTCCGGGGCGGACCTCCACGGCCACGGGGAGCGCGCCCAGGAGCGGGCCGGGCAGCCGGTCGGCCCCGTCGAGGGGGATGCCCCGGCCGGACACGGCGGCGGCGAAGGCCACCGGCAGCGGGCCGGGCCCGCCGTGCGCGCGGTACAGGAGCAGCGTCCACACGGCCTGGAGGGCGGTGCTCTCGGCGGCGCCCCGGGCGGCGGCCCAGGCGCGCAGCCGGGCCGCTTCCGCCGGGGTGAGCCGCTGCCGGGTCCGGCCGTGCCCGCGCTGGTGCGTGGGGCGGCCGCGGTCGCCGGCCGGGAGGGTGGCGGAGCCCGCGGGCGGGGCGGCGTCCGCCCAGTAGGCGCGGGCGGGGGCCGGGTCCCGGGAGCCGATCCACTGGAGGTGGTCGCGCAGGTCGGGCCGGCGTTCGCCGCCCCGGGGGCGGCCAGGGGCGGCGTGGACGCGGTGGAAGGAGCGGACGAGGTGGTCCGCGCCCGCCGGGTCGAGGAAGGCCCGGTGGTAGGTGAGCAGGACCCGGGTCGAGCCGTCGGACTCCTCCAGGAGGGCGATCCGCAGCGGGTCGGGCCGGGTCAGATCGAACTCGCGCATCCGCTCGGCGGCGAGCAGGGCCTCCCACGTGGCGCCGCCCGCGCGGTGGCGGACGATCAGCGGGCCGGCGGCCGGGTGGACGGCGAAGCCGGGCAGGCCGGGTCCGGGCGGGGCCGGGGCGAGCGCGGTGCGCAGGACCGCCTCCTGGTCGGTGACGGTCTGCCAGGCGCGGGTGAACCGCTCGGCGTCGAAGGGCCCGTGCAGGCGCCAGTGCAGCTGCCCGGTGTGCAGGCCCCGGCCCGGGTGGGTGAGTCCGTCGAGGAGGACGTCGACCTGGAGCGGGGCGGCGGGGTGGACCCGCGGCCGGGGTGCGGCGAGGGCCCGCGCCGCCGGGGCCGGGCGGGGGCCGTCGCCGGGGCGGCCGGTCACCGCCTCGCGCTCAGGGTCGGGACGGCGGTCTCGGCGTGCCGGCGGGCGAGGTGCAGGATGCGGGTGCAGGTGCCGCCCAGGCTGCGGCGTACGTGGTCGCGGGCCTGGGCGAGGTCGGCGCCCGGGCCGAGGACCGGCTCGATGTCCTCGGGGCGCAGCAGGACGCGGTGGCTGGCGACGGCGGTGACGCCGGTCTCGTCGGGGTCCACCGACCATTCGCCGGTGTGCGCGGCGAGCAGCCGGGGGGTGCGGGTGCGCTTGTAGACGATCCGGCCGGCGTGGGGCAGGCAGACGCGTACGGACTCGCCGGTGTCGGCGGTGCCGTCGGCGGCGCGGGTGGCCAGGTCCAGCAGCTGGACGCCCGTGCGGTGTTCGGACACCTGTGCGCGGGTGATCTCGGGCAGGTGCAGGGGCCAGTCCTCGGCCCGGTACAGGAAGTCGTAGACGAGCTCGGGCGGTCCCTGGACGCGCACCGAGTCCTCGAAGGACAGCAGGAGGCCGTCCAGGGCGGACCACTGCTCGGCGGTCCGCTTCAGCTGCTCCAGTTCGGCGTGGCTGTTGCCGTCGGTGGCCTCGGCGAGCCACCGGGCTCCGGCCCGGTCGCCGTCGGCCACCGCGAACCGGTGGTGCAGGGTCAGGCGCGAGCGTCCGCCGCCCAGTTCGGCGACCTCCCAGCGCCCGCTCATGGCGGTGGCCGGGGGCGCCGGGACCTCCTGGTGGAAGTCGATGGTCCGCCGCACGGGGTCCAGGGAGCGCCGGGACACCCAGGACGTGACGGTCCCGCCGGCGGTGGCCCACATCCCGAAGCGGTCGTGGGTGCCGTCGAAGTCCAGCCGCTCCACGTGGATGCTGGGCGGGACGAACAGCGGCCACTGGGTCGTGTCCGCGAGCAGCGCGTAGACCACGCCCGCGGGGGCGGCCACGTCCACCGAGTACGACGTGTGCTGCACACGCTCACCTGACATCGGCTCACACCTCTCTGCCTCTGCCCACCAACTTCGCGCGGGCCGGCGGAGCTCCGCTCGAAGTGCCCTGGACCCCGGCTGTACGGGCCGTCCACGGGCTCTCGCGGGGCCGTCCGGGGACCGGCGGGCCTCAGAGCGAGGCTTCGGCCTGCGCCCGGTGGCGCAGTGCGCGGCGCAGGGCGCGCCGTTCGGGCTTCCCGGCCGGGGTGCGCGGCACGGCGCCGAGGACCTCGACGCGGCGGATCTGCTCGTGCGGGCCGAGCTGTTCGTTGGCCGTCTCCACGATCGAGTCGAGGACGTCGAGCAGGCCGGGCGCGGTCGGGTGGTGCAGGACGAGCCCGAGCCAGACGACGGCTCCGTGGACCGGGTCGGGCCAGCCGACGACGACGCAGTCGGCGACCCGGGGGTCGGCGGCGAGGACGGATTCGACGGCGGTGGGCGAGACGAGTTCGCCGTCGTACGAGAAGACGTCGTCGAGCCGGTCGACGAGGTGGAGCTCCCCGTCCGGGCCGATGCGGCCGACGTCCTGGGTGGCGAACCAGCCGTCCTCGTCGGTGTGCGGCCCGCTCTCGCCGAGGTAGCCGGCCATCAGCTGCGGCCCCCGCAGCTGCACCTCGCCGGTCTCGCCGGGGCCGAGCGGGGCACCGGTTGAGGGGTGGACGACGCGGCAGGCGGTGCCGGGGACGGGGGCGCCCACGGAACCGGAGCCGCCGGTGTCCTCGCCGGGGCGCTGGGAGTGGGTGAGCGGGGCGAACTCGACCAGGCCGTAGCCCTGGAGGACGGGGACGCCGAGCCGCTCGGTCAGCAGCCGGGCGTCCGCCGGGGCGAGGGCGCTGCCGCCGGAGAGGACGGCGGTGAGCCGGTCGAGGTCGGGCGGGGAGGGCAGGGGGAAGCCGGGGAGGTCCACGGCGCCGGGGAGCTCGGCGTGGCGCAGGTCGGCGGCGAGCTGGTGGAGCCGGGCGGGCAGGCTGTAGAGGTGGGTGGCGCCGGTGCGGGCGGCCAGGGCGAGGGCGGCGGCCGGGCGCGGGGCGGGGCACAGGACCTGGCAGGCGCCGGCGAGGACGGCCGAGTTGAGGTGCATCGGCTGGTAGAGCGGCAGGTGGTTGAGGGTGACCGAGCCGGAGTCGAGCCGGTGCGCGGCAGCCGTCTGGGCGGCGTTGGCGAGCAGGTTGCGGTGGGTCAGCAGGACGCCCTTGGGCCGGCCGGTCGTGCCGGTGGTGAACTGTACGCACACCACGGTGTCGGGGTCCGCGGGGGCGTCCGGGCGGGGGCCGGTGCGCGGGGCTCCGTCCAGGGCCACGGCCAGGGGCAGGGCGTCGGCGGGCACGATCCCGTCGGGGGCGTCGGTGACGACGATCGCGCGCAGCAGCGGCAGCCGGTCGGCGGTCTTGACGAGCAGCTCGGCGGCGGCGGTGGGCACGAAGGCGATCTCCACCCCGGCCACCTCGCACATGCGGCGCAGTCCCGCCGCCCGGACCAGGGGGTTGAGGAGGACGACGGTGTTGCCGCTGCGGACGGTGCCGTAGTAGGCGGCGACGAACTCCTCGTCGAGGGTGTTGGCGACCCCGACGCGGGCCCCGCGCCGGCCGAGGGCGTGCTCCAGGTAGGCGGCGTAGCGGTCGGCACGGGCGTCGAGCTCGGCGAACGTCCGCGTTCCGTGGGGGGTGCGGACCGCGCAGGCGGCGGGGTCGCGTTCCGCGGCCCGGCGCAGCAGTCCGTCGAGCGGGAGTTCCCTGCGGCGCAGCGGTTGCGGGCGGCTGGGGCTGAGGCTGTAGATCGGCACGGCGCGTCCTCCTGAGCGGGCTGATCCCTGATCCCGACGCATCACGGTCCGCACATCCGGTTGAGGCCGCTTCGAAGGGAACTCGATCCCGCCGCTCTCGACCGTTCCTCCGGTGGCCTTCGACCGCCGGGGCGGAGCCTGCCTGCACGCGCGTCGGTGGCCCGCCCGCACGCCCCGGCCCCGCCGCATCCGTACCGTCGCAAGGGAACCCACGTGGACGAGATCGTCAAGGCCCTGCTCTCCGAGGACGCCCGGCCGGCCGACTTCGCGGCGCTGCCGCTGCCGGAGTCGTACCGGGGCAGCGTGGTGCGCCGGGACGAGACGGACATGTTCGCGGGGATCCCCTCGGCGCAGAAGGACCCGCGCAAGTCCCTGCACCTCCAGGAGGTGCCGACGCCGGAGCCGGGACCGGGCGAGGCGCTGGTCGCGGTGATGGCGAGCGCGATCAACTACAACACCGTCTGGAGCTCGATCTTCGAGCCGCTGCCGACCTTCGGCTTCCTGGAGCGCTACGGCCGCCTCTCGGAGCTCACCCGCCGCCACGACCTCCCGTACCACGTGCTGGGCTCGGACCTGGCGGGCGTGGTGCTGCGCACCGGGCCCGGCGTGAACCGCTGGAGGGCGGGCGACCGGGTGGTCGCGCACTGCCTGTCGGTGGAGCTGGAGTCCGCGGACGGGCACGGGGACACGATGCTCGACCCGGAGCAGCGGATCTGGGGCTTCGAGACCAACTTCGGCGGTCTGGCGGAGCTCGCCCTCGTCAAGTCCAACCAGCTGATGCCCAAGCCCGAGCACCTGACCTGGGAGGAGGCGGCCTCCCCGGGCCTGGTCAACTCGACCGCCTACCGCCAGCTGGTCTCCCGCAACGGCGCCGGCATGAAGCAGGGCGACAACGTCCTGATCTGGGGCGCGAGCGGCGGCCTCGGCTCGTACGCGACGCAGCTGGCGCTGGCGGGCGGCGCCCACCCGGTCTGCGTCGTCTCCTCTCCGGAGAAGGCCGACATCTGCCGTGCGATGGGCGCCGAGGCGGTCATCGACCGCAGCGCCGAGGACTACCGGTTCTGGAAGGACGGGGAGAACCAGGACCCGCGTGAGTGGAAGCGCTTCGGGCGGCGCATCCGGGAGCTGACCGGCGGCGAGGACGTGGACATCGTCTTCGAGCACCCGGGCCGCGAGACCTTCGGCGCCAGCGTCTACGTCGCCCGCAAGGGCGGCACGATCGTCACCTGCGCCTCCACCTCGGGCTTCCGGCACGAGTACGACAACCGCTACCTGTGGATGTCCCTGAAGCGGATCATCGGCTCGCACTTCGCGAACTACCGCGAGGCCTGGGAGGCGAACCGCCTGGTCGTCAAGGGGAAGATCCATCCCACCCTCTCGAAGGTCTATCCGCTGGAGCAGACGGGCCAGGCGGCGTACGACGTCCACCGCAACCTGCACCACGGCAAGGTCGGCGTCCTCGCGCTGGCCCCGGAGGAGGGCCTGGGCGTCCGCGACCACGAGATGCGCGCCGAGCACCTGGGGGCGATCAACCGCTTCCGGCGCTGACGGCGTTAACGCCGTTAATGCCCGGGGGCGTGGCACGCGCCGAAACGGAACCCCGGTTTGCATGATCATGCATCATTCTGCATACTCATCCCATGTCTAAGGTCCTCACCTCCCTTCCCGTCGGCGAGCGCGTCGGCATCGCCTTCTCCGGCGGACTCGACACCTCCGTCGCGGTCGCGTGGATGCGCGACAAGGGCGCCGTCCCGTGCACCTACACCGCCGACATCGGCCAGTACGACGAGCCCGACATCGCCTCGGTGCCCGGGCGCGCCCAGGCCTACGGCGCCGAGATCGCGCGCCTGGTCGACTGCCGCGCGGCGCTGGTCGAGGAGGGCCTGGCCGCACTGACCTGCGGCGCGTTCCACATCCGCTCCGGCGGCCGCGCCTACTTCAACACCACCCCGCTCGGCCGCGCCGTCACCGGCACCCTGCTGGTCCGGGCGATGCTGGAGGACGACGTCCAGATCTGGGGCGACGGGTCGACCTTCAAAGGCAACGACATCGAGCGGTTCTACCGCTACGGCCTGCTCGCCAACCCGCACCTGCGGATCTACAAGCCCTGGCTGGACGCGGCCTTCGTGACCGAGCTCGGCGGCCGCAAGGAGATGTCGGAGTGGCTGCAGGCCCACGGCCTCCCCTACCGGGACAGCACGGAGAAGGCGTACTCCACCGACGCCAACATCTGGGGCGCCACGCACGAGGCCAAGACCCTGGAGCACCTGGACACGGGCCTGGAGACCGTCGAGCCGATCATGGGCGTCCGCTTCTGGGACCCCTCGGTCGAGATCGCCACCGAGGACGTGACCATCGGCTTCGAGCAGGGCCGCCCGGTCACGATCAACGGCAAGCAGTTCGCCTCCGCCGTCGACCTGGTCATGGAGGCCAACGCCATCGGCGGCCGGCACGGCATGGGCATGTCCGACCAGATCGAGAACCGGATCATCGAGGCGAAGAGCCGCGGCATCTACGAGGCGCCGGGCATGGCCCTGCTGCACGCCGCCTACGAGCGCCTGGTCAACGCCATCCACAACGAGGACACCCTCGCCCAGTACCACAACGAGGGCCGCCGCCTCGGCCGGCTGATGTACGAGGGCCGCTGGCTGGACCCGCAGGCCCTGATGGTCCGCGAGTCCCTCCAGCGCTGGGTCGGCGCGGCCGTCACCGGCGAGGTCACCCTGCGGCTGCGGCGCGGCGAGGACTACTCGATCCTCGACACCCGGGGGCCGGCGTTCAGCTACCACCCGGACAAGCTCTCCATGGAGCGCACCGAGGACTCGGCCTTCGGCCCGGTGGACCGCATCGGCCAGCTGACCATGCGCAACCTCGACATCGCCGACTCCCGCGCCAAGCTGGAGCAGTACGCGGTGCTCGGCCTGATCGGCAGCGGCAGCCCCGCCGTCGGCGCCGCGCAGGCGGCCGCGACCGGGCTGATCGGCACCATGCCGGAGATGCCCGAGGGCGGCGCCGAGGCCATCGCCTCGCGCGGCGAGGTCTCCGCCGACGAGGCGCTGCTGGACCGCGCCGCGATGGAGTCCGGCACCGACTAGCGGCACCCCTCCGTACGGCCCCGGCTGCCCGTCCGCACCGCCCTCAGGCGGCGCAGGCGGGCAGTCCGCCGTGGAACTCGACCATCTCGCGGAACATCCGCTCGACGTCGAGGGGGTGCCCCGGCGCCGCACCCGCCGCCTCGGCGAAGGCGCGGTGCAGGTTGGGCACCAGCCGCTCGGCGTCGAGCAGCCCCGCGTACGGGCCGGGGCCGGCCTCCCGCGCGGTCTCCAGCGGGGTCAGCCCCGCCGCGAGGCCCTCCGCGGCCAGCCGCTGCACCCGGCGCAGGTAGCCGGCCGTTTCGTCGAGCAGCTCGGGGCCGCCGACGGGCCCGTGGCCGGGGACGACGGTCCGCGGGCCGAGGGCGCGCAGCCCCTCGACGACGGCGAGCGTGCCGGAGACCGAGCCGGTCAGGCAGAACGGCGTGGCCCCGGACATCACGACGTCCCCGGTGAACAGCACCCGCTGCCGCGGCAGCCACACCACCGTGTCGCCGGAGGTGTGCGCGGTGCCCGGGTGGACCAGTTCCACCGGGAAGTCCCCCGCGTCCAGGGTGAGCCGGTCGCGGAAGGTCAGCCCGGGCAGCTCCACCCGGACCTCGCCCCAGGGGACGTCCGGCCACAGGCCCGTCAGGTGCAGTCCGGCGAGCGCCATCTCGGCGCGCGCCGCCTCGTGCGCGACGACCAGCGCCCGGTCGGCGAAGAACCGGTTGCCGAACGTGTGGTCGCCGTGCGCATGGGTGTTCACCACGAAGCGCGGCGCGTGCGGGACGGTCCGTGCGACCGCCTCCTTCAGCGCCCGCGTACGGGCCTCGGTGGCGGCCGTGTCGACCAGCACGGGCCGCTCGCCCGCGCCGATGAGCCCCGCGTTGTTCAGGCACCAGCCGCCGTCGGGCTGGAGGTAGGCCCAGACGTGCTCGGCCACCTCCTGCATCCGGGGCGCACCGCCGCTGCCGCTCACCGTCCCCGGACCACCATGGCCGCGTTGAAGCCGCCCCGGCCCCGCGCCAGGACCAGCGCCGTGCGCAGCCGGTCGGGCCGGCGCACCCGGGTCACCAGGTCGACGGGGCAGTCGGCGGCGGGCGGGCCGGCGTGGACGGTCGGCGGGATCACCCCGTCGCGCAGCGAGAGCAGGGCCGCGGCCAGGTCGAGGGAGGCGCCGCCCGCGGCGAGCCGGCCCGTCATGGTCTTGGGCGCGGTGACCGGGACCCCGTACTCCCCGAAGAGCTCGGCGAGGGCCTCGGCCTCGGCGCGGTCGGCCCCGCGCCGCCCGGCCGCGTCGGCGAAGACCACGTCCACGTCGGCGGGGGCCAGCCCGGCCTCGCGCAGGGCCAGTGCGGCGGCGTCGCGCAGCCGGGGCGCGCCGCCCGAGCCGGGCGGCGGGTCGAAGGTGGCGGCGTACCCGGCGACCTCCCCGTAGGG
The DNA here is from genome assembly GCF_040701585.1 of Streptomyces sp. NPDC093801. Lineage (NCBI taxonomy): Bacteria > Bacillati > Actinomycetota > Actinomycetes > Kitasatosporales > Streptomycetaceae > Streptomyces > Streptomyces sp. NPDC093801. Next base: position 26,256 of record NZ_JBFBDP010000057.1, read on the forward strand.
GCGGGCGCCGCGCTCGCGGGCGGCGGCCGCGTCCTCCAGGACGAGCAGCGCCCCGCCCTCGCCGACGACGTGGCCGCCGGCCTCCTCGGCGAAGGGGAGGTAGGCGCGCTCGGGGTCCTCGGAGGTGCTGAGCTCGCCGGAGGCCAGGTGGGCGGCCCAGCCCCAGGGGCAGAGGGAGGAGTCCATGCCGCCGGTGACGACCAGCTGGATGCCCTTGCGGAGCTGGCGGCGGGCCTGGGCCACCGCGTCGAGTCCGCCGGCCTGCTCGCTGACGAGGACGCTGTTGGGGCCGCGCATCCCGTTCTTGATGGAGATCTGGCCGCTGTTGACCGCGTAGAACCAGGCGAAGGACTGGTACGCGCTGACGTACTGGCCGCCCTTGCTCCACAGGGCCTGGAGCTCGCGCTGCCCGAACTCGTAGCCGCCCGCGGAGCTGGCGGTGATCACGCCGGCCGCGTAGTCGGGCAGTTCCGCCGGGTCCACCCCGGCGTCGGCGAGGGCCTCGTCGGCGGCGGTGAGGGCGAGCCGGGTGACCTGGTCGGTCTGCGGCAGCAGCCGGCCGGGCAGGTGCTCGGCGGCGTCGAAGCCCCGGACCTCGCCGGCCAGCTTCGCCGGGTACTGGGCGGCGTCGAACCGGGTGAGCGGGCGGATGCCGCTCTCGCCGCGCAGGATCGCGCCCCACCACGCCTCGGTGCCCAGGCCGTTCGGGGCGGCCACGCCGATCCCGGTGATCACCGGGGCGGCGGAGGCGGCCGCCGAAGACATGACGGGGGCGTCTGCGGTCTGCGTGCTCATGCTGCGGCTCCCAGGCGCGGGCGGGTCAGGATCATGGCGCTCTGGAAGCCGCCGAAGCCGCTGCCGACGCTGAGGACGGTGTCCGTGCGGTGCTCGCGGGCGGTCAGCGGGATGTAGTCCAGGTCGCAGCCGGGGTCGGGGTGGTGCAGGTTCGCGGTCGGCGGGACCGTGTTGTGCTCGATGGCCAGGGCGCTGGCGGCCACCTCCAGGGAGCCGATGGCGCCGAGCGAGTGCCCGATCATCGACTTGATGGAGCTGACCGGGGTCTCGTAGGCGTGCTGTCCGAGGCTGCGCTTGAAGGCGGCGGTCTCGTGCCGGTCGTTCTGCTTGGTGCCGGAGCCGTGGGCGTTGACGTAGTCGACGGCGGTGGCGGGCAGGCGGGCCTCGTCGAGGGCGACGGTGATGGCCTCGGCCATCTCGCGGCCCTCGGCCTTCAGGCCGGTCATGTGGTAGGCGTTGCCCCGGCTGGCGAACCCGGCGATCTCCGCGTAGACGTGGGCGCCGCGGCGGCGGGCGCTCTCCAGCTCCTCCAGGACGAGGATCGCGGAGCCCTCGCCGAGGACGAACCCGTTGCGGGTGGCGTCGAAGGGCCGGGAGGCGGTCTCCGGGTGGTCGTTGCTGGGCGAGGTGGCCTTGATGGCGTCGAAGCAGGCCACGGTGATCGGGGAGATCGGGGCCTCGGTGGCACCGGTGACCATCACGTCGGCGCTGCCCTCGCGGATGAGCTCCACGGCGTGGCCGATGGAGTCGAGGCCGGAGGTGCAGCCGGTGGAGACCATGGAGACGGGCCCCTGGGCGCCGACGCGCCAGGCCACCTCGGCCGCCATCGAGCTGGGCACGAAGTAGTCGAACAGGTGCGGCACGGCGAGGGTGTGGTCGACCTGCCAGGTGGAGCCGCCCCCGCTCACCGCGTTGTACTCGGTGTCCAGGCCGGTGGTGCAGCCGACGGCGCTGCCCAGGGTGACGCCGGTGCGCGCCGGGTCCAGGGCGGCGGTGTCGAGCCCGCTGTCGCGGACGGCCTCGTCGGCGCTGACGAGCGCGAACTGGGCGGCCCGGTCGAGGCGGGCGGCCTCCTCGGGGGCGAACCCGTGGGCGAGCGGGTCGAAGTCGGCCTCGGCGGCGATCCGCGAGCGGAAGCCGGTGGCGTCGAAGAGGCTGATGGCACGGGTCGCGGTCCGTCCGGAGGTGAGCCGGGCCCAGTACGCCTTGGTGCCCACTCCCCCGGGTGCGACCACGCCGATCCCGGTGATGACGACGCGTCGGTTCATGGGGTGTCCTTCACGGTGAGTCCTTCGTCGGTACGGTCGGCGATCCGCGACCCCACCGACCTGCGCAGCGCGTCGATGACGGTGGCCACGTCCGCGTCGCTGAGCCCGGGGTGCAGGGGCAGGCGCACGGTGCGGTCCACCGCCCAGTCGCAGGAGGGCAGCGGGGCCGCGGGCGGCTCCCCGTCGGCCCGGAACCGGTGCAGGGGCGCGTGGTGGGAGGTCGTGTAGATCTCCTCGGCCAGCAGGTCGGCGACGACCCCGTCCTTGATGGCGGGGTCCAGCTGCACCCAGTACAGGCAGTCCGTGGACTCGTGCCCCTCGGGCAGCGGCGGCGGTGTCAGCAGCCCCCGGGTCCCCGAGAGCTCCCGGTCGTAGCGGGCGGCGATCTCGCGGCGCCGCTCCACCATCTCGGGGAGCCGCCGCAGCTGCACGGAGCCGATCGCGGCGGTCAGGTCGTTCCCGGCGATCCCGCGGCCGTACTCGGGCAGGTCCGGTTCGCCGGGCAGGGTGGCGTGGCCGAAGCCGCTGGCGCGGACCAGGCCGCGCCGGGCGAGCAGGCGGGTGCGGGCGGCCCGTTCGGGGTCCTTCGCGTAGACCATGCCGCCGTCGCCGGTGACCAGGACCCGGCCCGGGTCGAAGCTCCACACGGCGAGGTCGCCGAAGGTGCCGGCGGGCCGGCCGTCGGCGCGGGAGGCGACGGAGCAGGCCCCGTCCTCGATCAGGGCGAGGCCCAGCTCCCGGCAGCGCTCCGCGATGCGGACGATGTCGCCCGTGCGGCCGCCGTAGTGGAGGAAGAGGACGGCGCGGGTGCGGTCGGTGAGGGCGGCCTCGACGTCCTCCAGGGACGGGTTGAGGGTGCGGCGGTCCACGTCGCAGAAGACGGGACGGCCGCCGCGTCCGGCGACGGCCTCGGCGGTGGCGGGCAGGCCCAGCGAGGGCAGGACGACCTCGTCGCCCTCCTGGAGGTCGAGGGTCTCGACGGCCAGGTGCAGGGCGGTGGTGCCGGAACTGGTGAACACGACGTGGCCGGGTTCGATGCCCAGGTGCTCGGCGAAGGCCGTCTCGAAGGCCGCGGTGCGCCGGCCGCTGCCGAGCCTGCGGTCGTGGAACACCCCGGCGACCGCGTCGAGTTCCTCGTCCCCGACCTGGGGCTGAAACAAGTTGATCATGGTCGCCTCTCACGTGGGTGTCTCCCCGATCTTGTCGACCGCCGCTCGACGTCCGATGGAGGACCGGTGGTCCCCCCGGCCGCGGGAGGGGGTGCGAGAGCCCTTCGAGCACCGCTCCATCGCGGTGACGGATCCTCCGCGTGCGCCACCCGTCGATTCACCGAGGAGTTCTCATGCCCGACCAGGCCCAGGATCAGGACCAGACCAAGCGCGTCGCCGTCGTCACCGGAGCGACCAGCGGTATCGGCCTGGAAGCGGCCCGCACCCTGGCCGCGCAGGGGCACCGGGTGTTCATCGGCGCCCGCGACGCCGACCACGTGGCCCGTACCGTCAAGGAGCTCACCGCCGAGGGTCTGGAGGTCGCCGGCGCGAGCGTGGACGTGCGCAGCGGCGACGGCGTCAAGGCCTGGGTCGAGGCGGCCGTGGAGCGGTTCGGCACCATCGACGTGGTGGTCAACAACGCCGGCCGCTCCGGCGGCGGCGTCACCGCCGACATCGCCGACGAGCTCTGGTACGACGTCATCGAGACGAACCTCACCAGCGTCTTCCGCGTCACCCGCGAGGTCCTGAACACCGGCGGCATGCGCGCCAAGAGCCGCGGCCGCATCATCAACATCGCCTCGACCGCGGGCAAGCAGGGCGTGGTCCTGGGCGCCCCCTACTCGGCGTCCAAGCACGGCGTGGTGGGCTTCACCAAGGCGCTGGGCAACGAGCTGGCCCCCACGGGCATCACCGTCAACGCCGTCTGCCCCGGCTACGTCGAGACGCCGATGGCCGAGCGGGTCCGCCAGGGCTACGCCGCCGCGTACGGCACCACCGAGGAGGCCGTGCTGGAGAAGTTCCAGGCGAAGATCCCCCTCGGCCGCTACTCGACCCCGCAGGAGGTCGCCGGGCTCGTGGGATACCTGGCCTCCGACACCGCGGCCTCCATCACCTCGCAGGCCCTCAACGTCTGCGGCGGCCTCGGCAACTTCTGAGCCCGCCCCGCCCGATCACGTACGACCCCCGAATCCGAGGAGCAAGACCATGCCGCAGCCCGGCCCGCGTGAAGTGGAGCACGAGATCACGGTCTCGGCCCCGGCCGCCGCCGTGTACCGGTTGATCGCCGAGGTCCGGAACTGGCCGCGGATCTTCCCCCCGACCATCTACGTGGACCACGTCCCGCAGGGCGGCAACGAGGAGCGCATCCGGATCTGGGCCACCGCCAACGGCGAGCCCAAGAACTGGACCTCGCGCCGCACCCTGGACCCGGAGAAGCTGACGATCACCTTCCGCCAGGAGGTCCCGGCGCCCCCGGTCGCCGCGATGGGCGGCACCTGGATCATCGAGCCGCTCTCCGGGGGCGAGTCCCGGGTGCGCCTGCTGCACGACTACCGGGCCGTGGACGACGACCCGGCGAGCCTGGAGTGGATCGACCGGGCCGTCGACCGCAACTCGCGCTCGGAGCTTGCCGCGCTGAAGACCAACGTCGAGCAGGCCCACGCCGCCGAGGACCTGACGTTCTCCTTCGAGGACACCGTCCGGATCGAGGGCTCCGCGAAGGACGTCTACGCCTTCGTCAACGAGGCGCACCTGTGGCCCGAGCGGCTGCCGCACGTGGCCGTCGTCCGGCTGACCGAGGACACCCCGGGCCTCCAGGAGCTGGAGATGGACACCCGGGCCAAGGACGGCTCCGTCCACACCACCAAGTCCTACCGGGTGACGTTCCCCGACGAGCGGATCGCCTACAAGCAGACGACCCTGCCGGCGCTGATGAGCCTGCACACCGGCTACTGGACGTTCGCCGAGGACGGCGAGGGCGGCCTCGCCGCCTCCTCCCAGCACACGGTGACGATCAACACGGAGAACATCGCCCGGATCCTGGGCCCCGAGGCGACCGTCGAGGACGCCAAGCAGTACGTGCGCACCGCGCTGAGCACCAACAGCACCGCCACCCTCAACCACGCCAAGGCCTTCGCCGAGCAGCGGGCCGGTCGATGACCCGGGGGACGCCTCGGGTCTGGTTCGTCACCGGCGCCTCCCGGGGCCTGGGGCGGGCCGTCGCCGAGGTCGTCCTCGAGGCCGGGGAGACCGTGGTCGCCACGGCCCGGCGCGTCGAGGCGCTCGACGGCCTCGTCGAGCGCTTCGGCGCGCGGGTGGTCCCCATGACCCTGGACGTCACCGACCGCGCGGCGGTGTTCGCCACCGTGGCCGAGGCCGGGGAGCGGGCCGGGCGGATCGACGTCCTGCTGAACAACGCGGGGTACGGGCTGGCCGGCGCGGTGGAGGAGGTCACCGAGCGGCAGGTCCGCGACCAGTTCGAGGTGAACTTCCTCGGAGCGCTGTGGACCACGCAGGCCGTGCTGCCGCTGATGCGCCGCCAGGGCGCGGGGCACCTCCTGCAGATGTCCAGCATCGCGGGCGTCACGACGTACCCGAACCTGGGCATGTACTGCGCGAGCAAATGGGCCCTGGAGGCCATGGGAGAGACCCTGGCCCAGGAGGTCGCCGGCTTCGGGATCAAGGTCACCCTGATCGAGGCCGGCGAGTTCCGGACCGACTGGAGCGCGAGCTCCCTGGTGCGGGCCGCGCCCAAGACCGCCTACGACTCCGTGCTGGCCAAGCGCCGGCACGGCCTGTCGGGGGCCTTCGCCCACCTCCAGCCCGGCGATCCGCGCCGGGCCGGTGTGGCGCTGCTGAAGCTGCTGGAGGCCGAGGAGCCCCCGCTGCGGGTGCTGCTGGGCGCCGGCGCGGCCGACCGGGCACCGGCGGTGCTGCGCGAGCGGCTGGCCGCCTGGGAGGAGTGGGCCCCCCTGGCCCCGACGACGGACTTCCCGACGGACTTCCCGACGGCCTGAGGGCCGGGGCCCGGCGGCCTCCCGAGGTCCTACAGGCCGGCGGCGGCGCGCAGGGCGTCGACGCGGTCGGTGCGCTCCCAGGTGAAGTCGGGGAGCTCGCGGCCGAAGTGGCCGTAGGCGGCGGT